>OMJT01000024.1 GCA_900299415.1 Opitutales bacterium | reverse complement strand
CGACCTCCAGGAGGACAGCCACGGCGAGGAGGACGAGCGGGAGGGCCGGCAGGCGGAAAGGCCCGTCATGCCAGGCGAGCATCCGGTGTAGGATTCCTCGGGCGGCCCCGATCGACCCGGCCCGGAAGAACACCCAGCCGAGCAGCACGATGACATTGAGCCCCAGGCAGGCGAGGAAGGCTCCCCCGGGCAGCCGGCGCAGGCGCTCAGGCCAGCCGGTCAACCGCTCGGCCGACAGCACAGCCGAATGCCACGCGCCCCAGGCGAGATAGGTCAGGCCGGCGCCGTGCCAGAGACCGGACGCCAGCATGGTCAGCCAGAGGTTGAGATGGGTGCGGACCGGGCCGTGGCGCGAGCCGCCGAGGGGAACGTAGACGTAGTCCCGGAACCAGCTCGAGAGGGAGATGTGCCAGCGCGTCCAGAACTCCCGCGCCGACGTGGCGGTAAATGGATGATCGAAGTTCAGGACAAAACGGTAGCCCATCCACCGCGCCAGGCCCCGGGCGATGTCGCTGTACCCGCTGAAGTCGCATAGGATCTGAAACGAGAACATCAGCATCACGACCCACCACTCGGCGGTGGAGAGCGCGACCTTCGCGCCGAAGGCGGCCGTCACGACCGGGGCGAAGTTGTCCGCCAGCACGCACTTCTTGAAAAACCCAAGGACCACGAGTCGCAGTCCCTCCCAGCGGTCCTGCTCGGTGACCGGCGGCGCTCCGGCCAGCTGGGGCAGCATGTCGGCAGCTCGGATGATCGGGCCCGCCACGAGATGCGGAAAGAGGGACACCGCAGCGAGGAAGTGCGGCAGGTTCCGGGTGGGCGCGAGGTGTCCGCGATAGACGTCGATGGTGTAGCTCATCGACTGGAACGTGTAGAAGCTGATGCCGATCGGCAGGACGGTCACGAAGGCCGGAAGGTGCGACGCCAGCTCGACCTTCCACCCCGCCGCGGCCAGGCCCGCCTCGAGCAGGCCGGCGAGAAAGCGGCTGTACTTGAACAGGCCCAGCGCGCCGAGGTTGCCGACGAGCGAGAGACCGAGGAACAGGCGGCGCCAGCGCGGAAAGCGGACCATCGCGAGCGCAGCCGTGTAGTCCCACAGTACCGTGCCGAGCAGGAGGAAAACATAGCGCCAGTCCCACCACCCGTAGAAGACGAGCGAGGCGGCCGTCACAAACGTCCAACGCCGAAAGTCCCGCGCCTTAATCCACGGCCAGAGCGCGAAAAAGATGAGCGCGAAGACCAGGAAGGCGACGCTGTTGAAAATCATGGGGCCGGTTGGTAGATGTCAGCGCGGCGATGGCACAGCAAGGCTGCAGCAGGCTCAGTCGTGCCCCGGCTAAAGCATGCTTAGCTGCCTTTCCCCTTCCCTTTCCCACGGGCTTTCCCATTCACTTCCGGGGCCGATGTCCAACGCCCACCTCTACGCCCAGGAGACGGAGTTCGCCCTGCTCGAACTCCTTCTGCCGCATCTGCAGGCACGCACGTTCATCGACATCGGCGCCGAGAAGGGGACGTTCGCCCAGTTTCTCCTCGCCCGCGGGTTTAGCGGCACACTCTTCGAACCTTTTCCAGGTCATCAGGCCGCGCTCGCGGATCTCGCGGCTCGGACCGGGGCAAAGGTCATGGCCTGCGCCGTCGACCGCGAGGACCGCCGGGCACAGTTCCATGTCGCCTCGGACGAGGCCGGACAGACCGTCGACTATTATCACTCGCTGCACCGGATCGAGGCCGACGACCGCGTCCGCCACACCCAGGCGATCGACGTCCAATGCCGCTCTCTCGCGAGTCTGGCCACCGCCGGGGAAATCCCGACGAAGATCGGCGTGCTCAAGACCGACACCGAGGGGAACGACCTCGCCGTCATGCAAGGGACCGGCCCGGTGCAGGCGGAGGTGCTGATCTGCGAATTCTTTACCGAGGGCCTCTACCGTGGCTGGCGCGACGCCCATCCCCGGGGATTGATCGAACGAGCGGAGCAAATGGGCTTCTCGCAATACCTCGCGTTTAAGCGCTGGGAAGGCCAGGAGCTCGTTTCGCTCAAGCCCGCCGTTTTCCTGCCCAAACAATGGGGGAACCTCGTGTTCCTCCGGCTCAAGACCTTCCGCGATGCCCAAGAGGCGATCCTCAAGTTCGTGGCCGCCAGTGAGCAGCGCCTGTTCGAGGCCGTGAACGCCCAGACCCGCGCCGCCACCGAGAAGGAAGCCGTCATCCAGCGGCTCCTGACCCAGCCATAGTCGGTCAACTCCCAAGCCTTTTTGGCCGCGGATTACACAGATCTCACGGATTTCTTTCGGAAACAATGCCATCCGTGCGATCCGTGTAATCCGTGGTCAAAAGATTCGGAAAGACGGCCCGACACCACCGGGAAACTCGGGTTGACTTCCCGGCGCTGGAAACGGCACCTTGACCCTCTGTTTTAGACACAATGGGGGATATCAATTTCTCGATCGATACCGGACTGGTGGAGGCGCTGAAGCGCGAACTGGGTCTCACCCTCTTTGTCGAGACCGGCACCTTCGAGGGAGACGCCATCGAGATCGCCCGACCCTATTTCGATCGGATTCACTCGATTGAGTTGTCTACGGAGTACTACGAGTTGGCCAAGTCGCGTTTTGCCAACGACTCAGCCGTTAAGCTTTACCTTGGGGACTCGGCGCAACAACTGGCCGCACTCAAGCCTGTGTTCACCGACCAGGCTACCCTCTTCTGGCTGGATGCCCACTGGTGCGTCGCCCAGAATACCGGCGGCGAGAAATCTCAATGCCCGCTGCTCGCGGAGATCCGAGGCATCGGCCGACTCAACGACCGCAGCGCGATCATGATCGATGACGCACGGTTGTTCACCAGCCCGCCGCCGCATCCGCACGAGATCAGCCAATGGCCACGACTCGATGAGGTGATCGACGCCCTTCGGGCCGTCGGCGGCAAGGATCACGAACTCAAAATCTTCAATGACGTGTTTGTCTTTGCCCCCCGGCGTGCGAATGGGGCCCTGACGGATTACATGTCGCGCAACACGGTCACCCTTCTGAAGATCAAAGACAAGGCCGACGGTTACGACGTCCTCGACGCCCAGCTCAACGAGAAGCACGCCGAGAACATCTCCCTCAAGGCCGCGGCTGTTGATAAGGACCGCGAGATCACAGCGCTAAAGGCCGAGGCCGACACCAAGGACGCCGAAATCAAGACCCTGAAGGCCGAGGCTGACACTAAGGACACCGAGATTTCGGACCTGAAGCGCGAGGCCGACCGGATCAAGGCGGAGCTTGAGGCTGAGTGTGCCGAGAAGGACGGGGAGATCGCCGAGCTCAAAACCGAGGCCGACGGCAAGGACACCGAGATCGCGAGCCTCAAACAGGTCTCGAACGAGCGTGAGCAGCTCATTTTCACGCTCGATAGACATGTGAAGGAGTTCCAGCGAATCGTGGGGACACTCAACTCATCGATCGGCGCCAAGGACACGGAACTGGCCGACCTGCGCGCACGGGTGGCGGAGGCCGAACCGAAGCTGGCTGAGCTGACCAAGACGGAGGCAGAGCTGCGAGAAAAGTGGAACTTCCAGGAAGCCCGCCTCGCCGCCTTGCCGCCCGACGCCTTAAAATGGGGTGAAGCCTGCCTGCTCAAGGACAACCACATCCGCAACCTCGACGCCATTATTGCCACCCGTGACGCCGAGCTGGCCAACATCCGCCGGGAGCTGGCGGCCCGCGAGGATGCCTTGGCCGGGATGGTCGGCGCCCACGCGCACCACGAAGTCGCCAAGTTCCATCTGCGCCAGCTCGCCGCCAAGGAAGCCGTGATCCAGCAGCTCAGCAAAGCCTGCGCCGAGCGCGAGACCCTGATCAAGCGCCTCAGCCTCGAAGCGGGCGGGCTCGGTCGCGCCGCCAAGCTCTGGACCGGAGCCCGTGAGCACGTCCGACTGAAAATCAGCGAACCGTTCCGAGATTGGCTCTTCCGCCAGGTTGTCGAGAAGCACGAGATGCAGGTCGGCATCCTGCGCCAGCACGACCCGCGCCCCATCCGCTGGGACAAGTTCCCCAAGTCCGGCCTGCCGGATGCGCGGCTCCCGCGCATCGGTATCGTGACTCCGTCCTACAATCAGGAAGCCTTCATCGAGAGCACCATGATGAGTGTGCTCAACCAGAACTACCCCAAACTGGAGTACGTGGTCCAGGATGGCGCCTCGAAAGACCGGAGCGCCGAGATCATCTCCCGTCACGCCACGCGGTTGAAGCACTGGGAGTCGACCAAGGACCAAGGACAGGGGCATGCGATCCAGTTGGGATTCCGCCATCTCGATGACCTCGGGCCTGACGATGTGATGGCCTACCTCAACTCCGACGACTTCATCGCCCCGCGGGCGCTGCGCTACGTGGCGGAATATTTCGCCGCGCACCCGGAGGTGGACGTGGTTTACGGCAACCGGATCATCATCGACGACCACGACCGCGAAATCGGTCGCTGGATCATGCCGCCGCACGATCCGCGGACACTTGAGTGGATCGACTATGTGCCGCAGGAGACGCTGTTCTGGCGGAAGAAGGTCTGGGATCGTGCCGGGGGCATCGACCGCAGCTTCCAGTTCGCCCTCGACTGGGATCTGCTGCTGCGTTTCGCAGGAGTCGGGGCCCGAACCGTACGTCTGCCCTACGCACTCGGCTGCTTCCGCGTGCATCCGAAGCAGAAAACCAGCGAACACATCCATTCCGTGGGCAACGACGAAATGACCTTGCTCCGCCTCCGCCTACACCCGGAGGGAATCGATCCGGCCAAGATCGAGCATTACGCCCGCAAAGCCCGATTCTGGGGTGCGGTCTGCTCGCGACTGACCCGTTGGGGAATCCGGCTATGAAGGGTGGATTGTGGCCTGAAACATTTCCCGATGCCGGTCGGTTGACCCCATTCGGCCCGGCCCGACCCGGGTCGAGGTCAATCGGGTGGGCGGATTTGTCGGATTACAGGAACAACACCGCCCCAAAACCAGACCTGTGACCGGACTTGATCCTGAGCCCTCCGTCAGGCACGAATGACCCTTTCCATGCTACCGTTCCTGCTAATTCTGGGAATCTTCCTGTTCTTCGCCCTGATCGGGCAGGCGGTGCTGGCCGGCCTGAAAGTGCGTTTCGGGGTGCTCTGGAGCTGGCTCCTGTCTCCCACCCTGGGCATGGGCATGACCGTGCTGGTGATCAACGCGGGCAGCAAATGGGGCCAGCCCGTGAAGGCCTTCGGATTCTGGGCAACCATAGTGATGGCACTGGCCGCCCTCGGGATCCTGATCTGGCGGCGTCCGCCTTTCCCGCGGCGAGCCCTCGGCTGGACGGGTCTCTTGCTCCTGGCCTTCATCGCCTATACGGGCCCGGCGATGTTCCGCTTCGGCTTTAACTGGATCAGCTACGGCAACGACGACATGGCGAACTACACCCTCGCCGCCGAACGTTTCCTCAAAAACAGCTACTATTTCCTGCCGGAGCAAACGCAGCTCGAAGGGACGGACTACAGCCAGCACTTCTGGTTCATGCATGCCCTGCAGCAGATCCGGCCAGGCAGCGAGTTGCTGCTTTCCTGGACCTGCTCCGTGACCGGCCTGAATCCACATCAAGTGTTCATGCCGGTGATCTTCGCGCTGTCGCTCGTGCAGATCTGCAGTTTAGGCTCACTCATCCTTTTTCGGGGCCGTTTTCGCCGGCTCGCTCTGGTGGCTATGGGGTTGCTGGTGATCAGCCCGCTCTTTACCCTCGGCACGCTTTACCAGCTCATTGCCCAGGTCGGTGGGATTGCGCTCTTGATCGCCGCCTGCTCCCTCCTGCTGCGACAGACCCGTTTCCACTGGAATAATGTCATTGCGACCGCCCTGCTCGTCGCGTCGATGGGCGTGACTTATCCCGAGGTGGCGCCCTTTGTGGTCCTGAGCATCGGCGTGTATGCCGTGTGGCTGCGCTTCTTTGCCCGGCCGGAGCTGGCTATCTTTATTCGGCGCATCGTGGTAATCGGCGTCCTCACGTTCGTCTTCATGGGCATCAACACCTATGAATTCGCCAACACGCTGATCCTGCAGTCGCTCGGCTCGGCCGGCCTCGGGGCGATGGCGGACATCGCACAGATCGACGGCTTGGTGCTGTTCCCTTGGACCCTGGTTCCCTCATTCCTGCCGATGGTCTTTGGTCTGCATCGCTTCGGAGAGGTGGGTTCCGACCCCGAGCTGAGTATCGTGATTGCCCTCGGTGTGATCATGATGGGCTTCCTGCTCTACCGCACCGCCCGGGCACTGTGGCGCGGCGTACCGGCGGGCGTCCTGGGCACGATCATGATCCCGCTCGGGTTCTACCTGTTCTTCAAGGGACAGGACTTCGGCCTCTTCAAACTCGGCATGTTCGCGCAGCCGGTGGTCGCCTTCGCCCTGGCGCAGACTTTCCTCTCGATCTGGGCGCGCCGCCGCAAGGCGGCGGTGGCCGTCCTCGCCATCTACGCCGCCGGTACCGTGTACAGCCACTATTACTACGTCCGCGCGAGCTACGGCGACCGCGGCGGTGGCCTCTCCGAAGTCGTGGGTGCCTCCGAGAAGGGCATCGCCTTCAAGCCGCCGGCAGACGTGAAGTACGATGCGATCGAAAGCGACATTACGAATGTTGTGAGCGCGAAGTTCCTCGCGATGTACACCATCGGCACGGACACACGGTTTCTGAGCCGCAACTACATGGACAACGTGGCGAACATCTCCCCGTTGGATTTCCTCCGCGATCCGTCGCCGGAGTACGCGGACAAACGCAGCCAGATGCTGCGTCCGCTGCGACTGCTCCGCTGGATGCTTCCGGACGAACTGATGAAGGGACATGTGGCCGCGTACAGCATGATGGCCATGAAATCCATCGACAACTCGTGGTCCGAGACGAGCCTGCGGCACCTCGACTACAAGAACCCGCTGTTCGTGGCCCTCCAGACGAAGTACGACCACTTCAACAAGTTCAATTCACAGATCGGCGAGGAGACCGGGTGGCGCGAGCAGTCGGTGTACATGTTCAAGCCTCTCTCCGAGGTGAAGAATCGGTTGATCTTCATCCATTCCGAAAAGGGTCCCCACTACTATTCTTCTGCCCGGTATCGCGCCTCGTTCTTCCAGCGCGAGCGGGAGCCCGTCAGCGAGGCCACCCAGGCCTTCCACGACTCGGGCAAGTATGAGTCTTTCCATGGCTCGGGACAGTTCGCGCTCTTCCAGGTGCTCAACCCGACCGAGAACATCCGGGTGATGGTGGACTTCTCCCGCACCTCGCTGGGCGGCGGAAGATCTTACCTCCCTCCCGGGGCCCATATCGTGGGCGACGAGGACTATCCCATGGGCTTCGTCGGTTCGGGTAGCGCCCGCATGTTCTCCCAGCCGATCAAGCCGCAGCAGTTCGAAGGCCTGAGTTATATCACCCTCGATTTCGGCGAAGACCCGGCGCTCATTATCAAGAACGTCACCGGCCTGATGCGGCTGTGGGGCCTCAAGTACAATCTCGACGATCGCAAACTCGTCGGTTTCACGCGCGACATCTCGATCGTGACCGAGGAGCAGTACCGCCGTCTCCCGCGTCCGAGCGCGATCGGCCGCATGCCGGACGACCTCTACAACAACCCTGGCCTCGAATACAGCGGGCTGTTCGAAGATGGCTGGATCGGCGAACGCGCATTTGTGAACCTCGCCGGCTCTCACCAGGGCGACGTCGTGACCTTCAAGGGCGTCATCCCGGACCTGCCCGACTTCCGCAGCGGCCTTGTGCTCACGATGACCATCGGCGACGGTACGCCGGAGCCCGTGGTCCTCCATCCGGGCAAGTTCATGGTGGACCGCTTCGTGCCCGCCGACTGCGACATCACGAAGGTCCAGATCCAGTTCAACAAGGCCGGCACCTACGGCAAAGTCGATGCCCGCCAACTGAGCGCTTTCATGGAGGAGCTCTCCGTACGCCCGCTTGATGACCTTATGGCGGTCATCGCCGCCGGGGACCGCAAGAACGACAGCTTTCAGATCCAAGGCCTCGATACCGACGGTTGGGCCGCCAAGGGGGTGTCGCTGCGGCTGCCGGCGGCGAGCCAAGCCCAGGTGCTTGACCTCCGGCTCGAGCTGCCCGGCTGGGCACCAACCAGCGCTGGGGAACTTCGCATCAGCGTCAACGGACAGGTCGTCCATTCCGCCCCGACCGTGGCCGGCAACTATCTCGACCTCGCCCTGCCCCTTCCCGCCGGAGTCGCCCGCGACATTGCACTGTCCGCCGAACGCGACTTTCCCCTGCCCGGTCAGGATAAACAACGCTCCTATCGGGTGCTGAAGGCATCGCTCCGCAACTTTGCCGAGAGCGAGGGCGTTGACGGCACCACCATCCGTCGGATCGCCGCGATCGAGAGGGTGGGCTTCGATCCGGACGGGTGGGCTGGCAACCGCGCCCGCCTCCTTATCGGGGCGTCGCCCCTGCCCCGGACTCTTGAGCTACTGGTGCAATACCCGGGTGCCGCCACTGCCGCCACCTCGCGATTTAACTTCACGCGCAACGGCACCGTGGTCTATTCCCGAGACCTGCCCAAAGGTATCGAGGTACCCGTGAGCATCCCGCTCGAACCCGGCCGACCCGCCGAAATCGTGCTGGAAGCGTCGGCCTCGTTCCCCCTCCAGTCGCCCGACACCCGGACCCGCTCCTTCCTCCTCCTCAAAGCCGAGCTGAAATAACATGCAGCTGAGCCTCGTTGTCCCCGTCTATCGCGAGGAAAAGAACATCCCCGAGTTCCTTCGCCGGATCCGCGAAGTGCTCGTCGGGCAGACCGAGGACTACGAAATCATCTTCTCGCTGGACCCGTCGCCGGATCGCACCGAGGAGGTCATCCTCGAGGCTCGCGCGGCCGATCCTCGTATCAAGCTGCTCAATTTCTCCCGGCGTTTTGGCCAACCCATGGCCACGCTTGCCGGTATGGAGTATTCCAGCGGCGACGCGGTGATCGTGATGGACGTCGACATGCAGGATCCGCCCGAGCTGATCAACCAGATGCTCGCCAAATGGCGCGAAGGTTACGACGTCGTGCTCCCCCAGCGCCGGGAACGCAACGGAGAACCTTGGATCAAGAAAGTGGTGTCAGCGGTGGGGTACAAGGTGATCAACAAGATCGCCAACGTGAAGATCCCACCCAATACCGGCGATTTCCGGCTGATGTCACGTCGGGTGGTCAACGAAGTGGTGAAGCTAAAGGAGTCGCATGGCTTTCTCCGTGGCATGGTCGCCGTCGTCGGATTTCGCCAGATTCTGATCCCATTTGACCGGCCGCCGCGTTTCACGGGCCAAACCAACTACAACCGGTTCCTCGGCTCGCTGCGCATCGGATTCAACGGCATCTTCTGCTTCTCGACCTACGCGCTCACGCTCGCGACCGTCTTCGGCTTCTTCATCGCCGGCTTTTCGTTCCTGCTCATGGCCGTGTACCTGCTCTACAAGCTGATGGGGTGGGAGATCCTCTGGGGCAACCCGACGCTCGTCATCCTCATCTCCTTCCTCGGCGGCGTGCAGCTCATCAGCGTCGGGATCCTCGGCGAATACATCGGGCGCATTTACGAGGAAGTGCGGTCACGACCAAAGTTCATCGTCGACCGCTCCGCCGGTTTCGATTCCCAGCCCCGCTGACCTGACTGATTCATGCAAGCGACGAAGTGGCCCAAGGTCCTCCCCACGCTCACCCCCGAGCAACAGCAGCGCAGTGATGCCTTCATGAAGTTGTGGCACGAGGAGCTGGCGGGCCGGCCCCGGTATGGGATGATCGAGCGCTTCAACCATCAGTTCCCCGTCCGCCACTCGCCTCCGGGGTTCCGTACCACTCTGGAAATCGGCGCCGGGCTCGGTGAACACCTCGAGTACGAGAGCCTCACGCCGGAGCAGGAGCAGGGCTACTATTGCAACGAATACCGGGAGAACATGGCGGCAGAGATCCGCCGGCGCTTTCCGAAGGTGCAGACCGTGGTGGGTGACTGCCAACAGCGGATGGAGTTCCCCGACGGCTTCTTCGACCGGTACCTCGCCGTCCATGTCCTCGAGCATCTGCCGAATCTTCCGGCTGCTGTCCGAGAGGCCCACCGCCTCGTCAAACCCGGCACAGGCCGCCTGTTGATCGTCATCCCGACGGAAGGCAGCCCGGCGTACACCCTCGCCCGAAAGATCTCTGCCGAACGGGTTTGGAAGCGCCATTTCAGCGCCCCTTACGCCGAATTCTTCAAGCGCGAGCACATCAACTTGCCCCACGAGATCCTGGGCGAGCTCGAACCCTACTTCACCATCGAGAAAAGCCGATTCTTCCCCCTGCCCTTCCTTCCGATTGTGCCATGCAATCTGGTGATCGGGTATTCCTTGGCACCCCGGCCGCAGCCGATCCGATGAGCCCAAGGGACCGCCCTGATTCGCGCACTCGCCGCATTTCCCAACGCCACGTCCCTTCTTTTGATGCAAAACGTCTTTGTCACCGGCGCCGCCGGATTCATCGGATCCAACTTGGTTGACCGCCTCCTGGCGGACGGCGCCAGCGTCACCGGCTGGGATAACTTCTCCACCGGCCAGGAACGCTTCCTGGAAGGCGCGCTCAAGCACCCGCGCTTCCGCCTCGTCCGCGGGGACAACCTCGACCTGCCGGCGTTGACCGCCGCGATGAAGGGGGCCGACTTCGTGTTTCATCTCGCCGCCAATGCCGACATCAAGGACGGCTGGCAGCACCCCCGGAAGGATCTCGAGCAAAACACGATCGCGACCTTCAACGTCCTCGAGGCCATGCGCGCCAACGGCGTGAAGCGCATCGCTTTCTCCTCCACCGGGTCCGTCTACGGCGAGGCCCTGGTGACGCCCGACCGGCCCACGCCGGAAACCGATGCGTTCCCGATCCAGACCTCGCTCTACGGAGCGTCCAAGACCGCCGGCGAGGGCCTGCTTGCGGCCTACGCCGAGGGCGGACAGATCGACGAGGCCTACGTCTTCCGCTTCGTCTCGATCCTCGGTGCGCGCTACACCCACGGGCACGTCTTCGACTTCTACAAGCAGCTGATCGAGCACCCCGACCGGCTCCGCGTGCTCGGTGACGGTACGCAGCGTAAGAGCTACCTCTACGTACAGGATTGCCTCGACGCGATGCTGCACGTCACCCGCGCCCACACCGCGCGCGAAGCGAAGCACCACACCCAAGTCTACAACCTGGGTACCCCTGAGTTCGTGCAGGTGAACGATTCCATCGGCCACATCTGCGCCGCACTCGGCCTGAAGCCCAAGCTGGAGTACACCGGCGGGAACCGCGGCTGGATCGGCGACAATCCGTTCATCTTCCTCGACACGAAAAAGATCCAGGCCACCGGCTGGAAACCCAAGCTCACGATCGCCCAGGGCATCGTGCAGACCCTCCGCTGGCTCGAGGCGAACCGCTGGGTGTACGAAGCGCGACACTGAGCCATGAAGATCACGGTCTTCGGCCTGTGGCACCTCGGCTGCGTCACCGCGGCCTGCTGCGCCAAGCACTTCCAAGTCACGGGCCTTGATCCCGATCCGGCCAACATCGCCGCCCTGCGCCGCGGCAAGGCGCCCCTGTTCGAGCCTGGACTCGATGAACTGATCAAAGCCGGGCTCGACTCCGGTCGACTGAGCTTCACCGACAAGATCGCGGAGGCCTGCGCCGGCACCGATATCGTCTGGGTCACCTACGACACTCCGGTCGACGAAAACGACCAGGCCGATGTGGAGAGCGTCCTCCGGGAGATTCGTCGCTGCATCCCCGCCCTGCCGGCCGGCGCCCTCGTCCTGATCTCCTCCCAACTTCCGGTCGGCACCTGCCGCCAGTTGGAATCCGAATTCGGGGACCGCGGCTACCGCTTCGCCTGCTCGCCTGAGAACCTCCGCCTCGGCAAGGCGATCGAGATCTTCACCCAGGCCGACCGCATCATCGCCGGCTATCGCGACGACCGCGCCAAGGCGCAGCTCACCCAACTCTTCGCCCCGTTTACCCAGCAGGTGGTCTGGATGCGCTCCGAGTCGGCCGAGATGACCAAACACGCGATCAACTCCTTCCTCGCCCTCTCGATCACCTACATGAACGAGGTGGCCCGGCTCTGCGAGGTGACGGGCGCCGATGCCCGCGAAGTCGAGCGCGGCCTCAAGAGCGAGAGCCGCATCGGCCCCAAGGCTTACCTTTCCCCGGGCGGCGCGTTCGCCGGGGGCACGCTTGCGCGTGATGTCGTCACCTGCACCAACCTCGGCGCGAAATTCGGGGAAACCCTTGAGGTCATCCCGGCGATCAAACGCAGCAACGACCAGCACCGCCAGTGGGCCCTTGGCAAGATCCAGCGCCTGCTCCCGGCCGGCACCAGGCGCCGGGTCGCGCTGTTGGGCCTGACCTACAAGCCGGGCACCAACACGCTCCGGCGGAGTTCAGCCGTCGAGCTCGCCCAGGCCCTCGCCGCCGCGGGTTACGAGGTGCACGCCTTCGATCCCTCAAAGCCGGAACTGCCGGCCGACCTTGCCTTCATCAAGCTGGCCCCGGAAGCCGCGGCGGCCCTCGACGGCGCCGATGCCCTGGTGGTCTGCACCGAATGGCCGGAATTCCGCCAGCTCGACTGGCCCCGGCTTGTCCCGCGCCTGCGCCGGGCACTGATCCTCGACGCCACGCGTTTTCTGGAGAAGTCTCCTTCCGGCCTGCCAGCCGTCCAATACGTCTCCGTCGGCTCTCCCTCATGAAACTTCCCGGACTCAACACCGTGATCACCGGCGGCAGCCAGGGCTTTGGCCGCCACATCGTGGAGGCTTTCCTCGCGGAGGGGGCCAATGTGGTCTTCTGCGCCCGCAACCTCGCGGATGTCCAGCGCACCGAGGCCGAACTGCGGCCCGGGCTCAAACCCGGTCAGCGCTTGGTCGGCGCGGCCTGCGACGTGGGTGACGCCGCGCAGGTCGAGGCCCTGTTCCGCAAGCTCGACTGGGGTCCGCTCGGCGCCGTCGTGAGCAACGCCGGGGTCTACGGTCCGATCGGGCCCACCGACGAGATCTCGCTCACCGAGTGGGCCCAGGCCCTGCAGATCAATCTCAACGGCACGCTCCACGTCTGCCGCGAGGCCATGCGCGCGATGAAGCCGCGAAAGCAGGGCAAGATCATCACCATCTCCGGCGGCGGCGCGACCAACCCGATGCCGCGTTTCGCCTCCTACGCCGCCACCAAGGCCGCCGTGGTGCGGCTGACCGAGACCCTCGCCGAGGAACTCCGGGAGTTCTCCATCGACGTGAACGCCGTCGCACCGGGCGCGCTGAAGACCCGCCTCACCGAGCAGGTGCTGGCCGCAGGACCCGCCCGCGCCGGCGACGCCTTCTTCGCCAAGAACAAGAAGTGGTCCGACGAAGGCGCCGTCGACCCGAAGCTCGGCGCCGGCCTGTGCGTCTGGCTCGCCTCGGCCGCCAGCAACGGCATTACCGGCAAGCTCCTCAGCGCGCAGTGGGATCCATGGAAGGACGGCACGCTCGAGGCCAAACGGGAAGCCCTGAAATCGGACATCTACTGCCTCCGCCGCATCGTCCCCGAGGACCGCGGCCAGAAGTGGTAGCCGCGGCTATCCAGCCGCCGGTTGGCGCAGCCGGCCCAGCGCTTGCACCAAGCCGCGCCCAACCCAGACCAAACCGGACGCGAATGTCGCAAGGCTGATTGCGAATCCCGTCCAGAGCCGTGGAGTCCCGCGATAGGCGATAACGACGTCGTTGCGCCCCGGCTCCAACCTGATCATGGCCAGTTGCTCGGGAGATTTCTCCACCGGCACCTCGCGGCCGTTGACCGTGGCCCGATATCCCGGGATGAAGACCCGGGGTGTTTCCAGATAGGCCGCTTTCTCAAGCGAAACCTCAGCTCGGTAAGGAATCAGTCCCCGGGGCTTGATTTGCAGCTCATCCGGCCGGTAAAGCCGAAAGCTGACTCGGGCGAAATCACCGAAAGGCTTTCCCTCGGCCGGAGGGGTGCTCGCATTGTAGGACCAGTGCAGCGCCAGCGGCGACGACGCCGTGTTCCAGAACGCCAAGACCTTCGGCCGACTTGCCGCCACTCCAAAACTCCCAGGGAGGAATCCGGAGTCCGGCAGGTAATAGATCCGACGGAAGCCCTCGCCGCTGACGTCCAAGTATCCGTCGTAGACTTTGTCGAAAAACTCGAACCGAACCAAGACCCGCTCCCCAGGCGGAATCGAGAGCTCCGGCCTGAGTTCGTACACGCTCGGCGCCGCGGGGTTCGGCCGGGTGGAGAGGATGGACACGCTCTCCCCGGCGGCCGCGAGCAGAGGATCGGGCAGCACTCGCTTGTCCTCCGAATCCAGCAGACGGCTTTCCAAGCGATAGTCGACGATGCCATTCACCAGGTAGGTCGGGCGCGGCAGCCCGTCGTAAGCATAGTACAGGGCCGCCATGTCCGTCCGATAAAACGCCTGGGTGCCGCTTTCCGAATCCGTATAGCGCACGCCCCGACTCATCGGTTTCCTGATCTCGGTCAGGTTCCAGAAAAGCGCCGCGCCCATCAGGCCGTGGATCGTGGCCATCCTGAGCCAGCGCCGCCGGCCCTCGGCGAGTTGGCCAAGGGCCAGCGCGCCCGCAAATAGCAGCAGCACCGCCAGCAACGGCATGAAACGCATCCACAGCCCGCCGGTGCCAATGGCATACACCGCATCCGGCACGAGCGAATAGAGCAGGAGATGCAGCCCGGGAACAGGCAGGAGCATGGTCAGGAGGAGCAGGGCGGCCACCACCATGAATAACAGTTCCCACGTCCGATTGAAAACGACGACCACCAAGGCCACGGCCAGCAAGGCAAGGGCCGAGTACCCTGGCTGAAGGTTACCGATCCGCGGACTCTCGGTGAGCAGGCCAAACATGGCGGAAGCATGGGGAAGGACAAAATTCGCTGCCGAGGAGTGCAAATTGGCACGCCAAGCGGCTGGCTCGGGCAAAAGCACGGTGGCGAGCAAGGCGCATGCCAGCAGGATCAGCGCAAGCGACAGAGGAAACCATTCCTGCCAGCCCCAAGCCGGCTTCCGCCGCACGGCGACACGATATCCCAGTGCGACGATCACCGCCAGTCCCAGCAAGACCGCATGCTGCGGGCGAGCCCAGGCCATGGCGGCGCAGGCCGCGACCATTACGGCCAACCAAGCAGCGCGGCCGGAGACCAAAAGGCGAATCAGGGAAACCAGGCCCATCCCCAAGGCCAGGACATACAGTCCGAAATGTGGGGTCACCTCGGAACTGGGGGACCGCGATTCGCCCACCGAGAGGAAAAGATAGGCGACCAAGCCGGCAAAACATGCAGCGGCAACGGCGCCCCGCCGCCAGGAAGAAACGTCATCGTCGCGGGCCAGCAGCCGTAGACCCTGCGCGCCAGCCGTGAACATGGTCGCCCAGCTGCCGACCGGCGCGTGGCCATACCACACCAATGCGAGCCCGGCCACCACCGCGCACCAGCCCACCGCGTCGTTATTGCGGAACAGGCGGACGTTGCCGTAAGCCACCAAAGGCATCCAAGCCAGGGTGGTGAACGTCATGTACATCTCGTAGCCATAGATGTACTCCCCGAAGGTCGGGGCGCTCACGTACAGGAGCGCCAGACCGCAGGCCAGCCAGCGAAGACGCGGCAGCAGCGACACCAAGCAGGCATAACTGACCAGAGCCGCCGTGATCGTGGTGATGAGAACGACCAGGTGCTGCACCATCAGCGGCGTCAGGATCCGGCACGTCGCAAGGTCGAGCACGATGCCCGAGTTGATGTAGTAAGGTGCCGTACGGTACGGATGAATCGCGCCGTTGAACATGAACTCGCCCTGCCCGACAAAGACCGGCCAGACCCCGGTCCGCGCCTGTTCCAGCGCGTCGATCATGACATAGCCGTACCAGCGGGCGTCGACTCCCCCGATCAGGCGGGAGGAGGCCAGCGGCCCGAACAGCCAGCACGCAGCGTAAATCAAAGTGCCGAGCCGGGCATATTCCCACCATGCCGTCTGGCCCTCGGGCAGGAAACGGCGCACCATGACCAAGGCCCCGACAACCGCCACCAGCACGAACCCGGCCCAGACGGCCTCGCCCCAGCCCAAAGGATGCAATGTCGCGCGGGAAATCTCGTGACCCGCCGCGGCCAGAGCGAGCCAGCCAACCGTAAACAAGATTCCGAGGCGACGGGCTTCCATCTAGGGTAAACGCCGGACCGACCTTATTCGGCCGCTGAAGCCGTCCGTGCTCTTGTCGCCGGCACCCAGACGCAGCTCCTGCAGTGGCCGGGCGCGGACAAAATCGAACTGTCCCTCCACCGACGAGGCGCCGTCGAGCAAGACCTTGGCCGTGCGGGCACTCGACGTGTCACCGGCCAGCTGCAATCCGCCCCAATCCACCCGCAAGAGATGGTCCGTCGCATCGAGCGCGAATCCTGGACCGGCGAAGACCGGCCCCCGGGAGCTCCGGATTTCCAGATGCGCGCGACGCGCCGACTCATACACGATCACAAGGGTGTCGGCCCGCTCCGGCTCACCCGTAGCCAGGATCACCTCTGCTCCGGTCGTCGGTTTCGCCGGGAAACGCAGGGTAAGTTCGAGCGGCCCGGCATTTTCATCGAGGCCCATCACCACCCCGTAATTCAGACGCTCAACCGCATCAATCTGCCCGGAAAAGCGCTGGCCGTAGATCGGATTGACCCGGTCCGAACCGAAGCTGATCCAATCGGCCGGGGAGGGCGACCAATCGACCGGGGTGTCAAACAGGAGCCGGCCGTCGATGGCAACCCGGGCTCGCCCGCGCTTCGCCGCAGCGATCTGCGCCAGCGACGCCGACGCAAAAAACGGATCGTTCTCCGACGGGTAGAGCGAGGGCATGTCCACCTCGAGAACATGCGGAACGGAGGCATCGACCGGCACCCGGGCACTCTGGGGGCCCGCATTGCCGGCATGGACGTAATTTACTCCGAATCGACCGGCGATCGTGTAATTTAGGGCCAGGTGATCGGCCTGCACCGGCGCAGCTCCAGTCACGACCATCGGCTCCAGCTTCGGGAGCCGCCCGGCCGGGAGCGTAAAATGCAGCCGGACCGGGCCGTACGCGGGAGCCGGGCCCGCCTCCATCCAGTATGCCTGGACCGCGAACTGCGTGAGCGGGCCGGAGGGAAAAGGTTGCGAGGCGAGTTGATTGACCACCTGACCGGAAAACGCGGCTCCGACCCCGGGTAACCCAGAATTGCGGCCGATGACGGGAGGTCCATCCGCGGGTTCAAACCCCCGAGCCGCGGTCCAGACGGTCCGGTCATTGAGTCGGACCACAATCTGGCCCTGCAACTCACGGTCGCGGCCATTGGCCGGATTCCGATAAAACGATCCGAGGCTGGCCTCAACGACCTGCAGTTCGTCGGGATTGACCGCCAGAGGCGGGCTCACCACCGGAGCGGTCGCGCCGCCGGTGACACCAAAGCGCACCGTCGTGGCATCGATTGTCTCCAGGAAGAGGATGTCAGTCCTTCCCAAACCGCTCTGGGTAGCGACGAGCGGTTCGGAGCGCCCGGCTGGCCCAGGGGCCAGACGCAGGCCCAGCCGGAGGAAGGCCCCGCCCGCGAATTCGTTGATGGCTGGCGGAAGTGGCTCGCGTCGCAGCTCGGCGATTTTTCCGGTGAACTTCGGTTCGATATAGTGTGAGACCTTGTTCTCGCCGATCCGGACAAAACCCGGAGATCCTTCGTAAAACTCCGCCTTGGTGTCCAGGTAGGTTATGCCGTCCAGCGTAACGCGAAGAGTTTCCTTCGCCGCCTTGATATCCGCGGGCTTCCAGCCGGCAAAGTACGGGTGGTCCGCGGTCGGATAAAGCGCCCCGGACTCGATGCCGACCTGGTGGGGCTGGCTCAGGTCGAGCGGAATCCGCTGGCTAAGCAAATGGGTCCGATTGGTCAGCGTGAAAGCCAGCTGCACCGCTTTCAGGTCGGGATAATAATAAACGTAAATGTAGTCGGACTTGTAGGAAACGCCGGTAACCAACAGCGGTTCAGCACGGCCCGGACGGTCCACCGGAAACCGCACTTTCATCTGCACCGGACCAAAAGGCTGCCCGCGCCAGGCTTCCCACCAGAGGGCCGGCCGGTTCAGGATCGCCGCCATCCGGGCAAAATCCTCCGGCCGATGCGCCTTGAACAGCCCGTTATGCTGGAAAGAAACCAGAAGATTGAAAGTCGCCGTGTAAAGCACCACGAGCACCGTCAAGACTGAGGCGAGCCCGCGGAACCACCGAGATCCGACCGATCCACTGCCCACCAGCAGCACTCCCACCGCACCGAGCGACAGGAGCGGCGGGAGGAAATCCACCATGTAGCGGTTGGTGGCCCAGGAGAAGCAAAGCGTGACGAAAAAGAGGATCACGAAGGCTCCCGCAAGCACAACGAGCCAACGCCGTAGCAGGGCGTCTCCACCAGGCCATCGGCGGACGAACCAGGGGACGGCCAAGGCTAACCATACATACGGCAGATTGGAAAGGATCCCGTATGGGTCCTCTATGCCGCCGTAATTCGACGGCAGGGTACCCGGATAAGTCCGGACGACCTCAAAGAACGGAAAATACCGCGACAGCTGCGCCGGAGCCAGGAGGTAAAAGTAGAGGTTCGCCGGCAGGAACAGGAATCCAAACCATTGGGCATCGAACTGATTGTAACCGGCAAGCTGGTACTTGGTGCCGAACTCAAGGAAAGAGCCGAATCGCGCATGATTGTAGACCAGCAGGGCGAGGATGCACACAACCTGGGGGGAGAACCGAACGACGAACTCTGCCGCGACCCCCCGAACTGCGAGCGCCTCACCCCGGCGGTGGCGTCGCATTAGATCCCACAACCACACGATTCCGAACGCCACGCCGAGGAGAACAAATTGAGGACGGGATCCGACCGCCAAACCGAACATCAAACTGGATCCTAGATACCAGCGGCGCTGATCGGTGGCCATGGCGCGAAAGAGCATCCAGAATCCCAGCGACGAGAAACAATAAGCCGCAGCGATCGGAACCTCCCAGACGCCGTTCCGGGACAGCATCGGACCGCAAAAATTTCCCAACCCCAGCAGGAGCGCCGCAGCCCACACCCAGCGAGTATGGCCGGTCGGAAAGTAGCGCCGGCGCAGGTCAAGCAGTAGGGCGAGGCCGGCGGCAAAACCACTCGCACAGAACAGCACGACGGCCAGATGCTGGGAAAAGTGCACCCCCGTCAAAAGACGGAAGGGGAGAAATAACACGAGGGCCGGGGCCGCCCCGAAATACAGATAATAATGTCCCCGGTAGTAACTCGCGTCGTGCAAGCCGACGTTGCCGGCCGCCGCCCGCTGCACCGGGTCATACGGATTTGCCAGAGCCATGAGGGTCGCCGGGGGCTCCTGCCTCATACCCGTCTGGCCGTCCATGAAACCGTCCACGAGCTGGTGATAATAATCTCCGCTGTCGGCCATGAAGCGGTAGTCGGCGAACTCCTGGACGCTGACATAGGCGTAAAACCAAGTAATCCCCAGGAATATCGCGGTGAGCCCGAACCACTCCCGCCACCGGCGGGCGGCCGCGGCCGGCGGGACTGACGGGGGGCGGGGCGGAGTCATGCCGCATGCGTAAAATCGGTTGCCGCACGGCGGGGCAAGACAACAAATCGGTCCCGATCTCCCTCAGCCGGACGCAGCCAAAGATGCTCTTGTGCTATGCGCCGAACCCTGAGTCTATCGATTTTGGAACCCCCGCATGTCACATCCAGTCCTCCGGCGACCGGTCCTCATTTACCTGCCCTGCTACAACTGTGCCGGCGTCGTCGGCGGGGTTCTCCGCGCCATCCCAGCCGCATTCCAAGAATGCGCCGAGATTCTTCTGGTCGACAACGCGAGCCCCGACCAGACCGGGCCGGTCATGGCCGCCGCCCTGGCCGCGCAGCCGCCCCCCCTGCCCTGCCACGTCATCCGGACCCGCCGCAACCTCGGTTATGCGGGATCCCAGAAGCTCGCCTACGAGGTCGCCCTCGCCAACCCGGCCGTCGAGCACGTGATCATGCTGCATGGCGACGGTCAGTATCCGCCCGAGCTGACCGTCCAGTTCCTGACGGCGCGCGCGGACCAGCTGGACATTGCCTACGGATACCGGTCGAAAATCCGGTTCGGGCGCCGGGAGGAAACGCCCCTCGTGACCTTCGCGATGATCCGGATCCTGAGCATCCTAGAGAGCATCGCCACCCTGACGTTCCGGAAAGAGTGGCACACGGGATTCATGATGTACAGCACCCGCTTCCTGCGGCGGGTCCCGCTTCAACTGTTGACCGACACCCCGCATGTCGACGGACACCTCCTCTACGCCGGCAAGGTGCTCGACGCCCGGGTGCGTGGCATCCCGATTTACAAGCGCTACAAGAATTTCGTGGCCTTCTCCGGCCCGGAACGCGCACACTACGTCCTTAACGTCCTCCGCTTGATGTTCCGGTTTCGCTCGATTTCGCTTTCCTCCCGGGCGCCGGAGAAAATGTTTACTCCGGCCGACTACGAATTCCTCCACCGCTCACCATGAAAGCCGTCATTCTGGCCGGGGGCCTCGGCACCCGGCTCGCCGAGGAAACCACGCTGAAGCCGAAGCCCATGGTCGAGATCGGCGGACGGCCGATGCTCTGGCACGTGATGAAGATCTATTCATCATTCGGGATCTCTGACTTCGTGATCTGCGTCGGTTACAAGGGCTATCTGATCAAGGAGTACTTCGCGAACTACGTCCTACACATGTCGGACGTCACCTTCGACCTGGCCGAGAATCGCATGGTCGTGCACCAGCGCTTCGCCGAACCATGGCGCGTGACGATCGTCGACACCGGCGAGCAGACCCAGACCGGTGGTCGCCTCCGGCGCGTCCGAGAGCACATCGGGAAGGAGACCTTCTGCTTCACCTACGGTGACGGCGTGGGAAATGTCGACATCGCCGCGCAAGTCGCCTTCCACCGGGCCCATGGACGGCTGGCGACGGTGACCGCGGTCGATCCTCCCGGCCGCTACGGCGCGCTCGAGCTCAATGCCCACGACCGAGTCGTGCGTTTTCTCGAGAAGCCCCACGGCACCGGGGCTTGGATCAACGGCGGGTTTTTCGTGCTCGAGCCGGCGGTGATCGACCGGATTTCGGATGACGCGACGGTCTGGGAACGCGGCCCGATGGAATCCCTCGCCGCCGACGGCCAGATTGCCGCCTTCAAGCACCATGGTTTCTGGCAGCCGATGGATACGCTGCGGGAAAAAAACCAGCTTGAGCAGCTCTGGGTGTCGGGCAAGGCCCCGTGGAAAACCTGGTAACATGGGCTGGGCAGAAACCTACCGAGGACGACGGGTGCTGGTGACCGGCCACACCGGCTTCAAGGGTGCTTGGCTGTCCGAGTGGCTGCTGGCGCTGGGTGCCCGGGTCACCGGTTACGCCCTGCCGCCCCCGACCGAGCCCGCCCTCTTCGCACAGCTGCAGCTCGCCGGCCGGCTTGATCACGTCGTGGCCGACATCGGCGACTTGGCGGCCATCCGGGCCGTCGTGGAACGGACCCGCCCCGAGTTCGTCTTCCATCTCGCCGCGCAGTCGCTCGTGCGCCGGTCCTACAGTCAGCCGCTGGAGACCTACGCGACCAACGTCCTCGGGACCGCAAACGTGCTCGAAGCCCTGCGCCTCGCCGGTCGGGCCTGCACCGCGATCGTGGTTACCACGGACAAGTGCTACGAAAACCACGAGACCGGCCGGCCCTACGCGGAGGATGATCCGCTGGGAGGGCGCGATCCCTACAGCTCCTCCAAGGCGGCAGCGGAGCTCGTGACTCACGCCTACCGGGCCTCCTATTTTTCCGCCCCCGGTTCTCCCGTGCGGGTGGCGAGCGTCCGGGCCGGCAACGTCATCGGCGGCGGTGACTGGGCCGAGGACCGCATCGTGCCCGACTGTGCGCGGGCACTCGCCGCGGGCCAGCCGATCATCGTCCGTCATCCCCATGCCTCGCGCCCGTGGCAGCACGTCCTCGATCCGCTCGGCGGCTATCTCCGCCTCGCGGCCATGCTCAGCACGGACCGGCCCGATTCGCCGCTCGCCGCGCCGTTCAATTTCGGCCCCGCCGCGGAGGCGAACCGCACGGTGGAGGACCTCGTCCGGGAAGTCCTGCTCCACTGGCCGGGCACTTGGGAGCCACGCACCGACCCGGCCGCCCCGCACGAAGCCCGGCTGCTCCAGCTTTCCGCCGCCAAAGCCAGGCGCCTCCTCGGCTGGACCCCCGTGTGGAATTTCGGGGAATCCGTCGCCCGCACGATCACCTGGTACCGGCTCGCGGGGGCGGACCCGGCCGGGATCCCGAGTCTCACCCGGCGGCAGATCGAGGACTACACCGTCGCCAACCCGGCCCCGCTCGCGACGACGTAAAAACCGGCCCCGCTTCACCGTGCCCCAAACGATCGCCCAGCTCCGGGAGGAGATCCTTCGCCTCACCCGCGAATATTCTGCCCGCGCCCACCGGGCCAACCGGCCCGCGGACCAGGCCACCGCGCCCTTCGAGCCAGGGGTGACTCCAGTACCCTATGCCGGGAGGGTCTTCACCGACGATGAAGTGGCGGCCGCGGTTGGCGCTACGCTCGATTTCTGGCTTACCCTCGGTCCCGAAGGGGCCGCGTTCGAACGGGAGCTCGCGGCAGCGCTCGGGGTGAAGCACAGCCTGCTTGTCAACTCGGGTTCGTCCGCGAATCTCGTCGCCGTCTCGGCGCTCACCTCGCCCAAACTTCCGCCCGA
Organism: Opitutales bacterium; assembly: GCA_900299415.1. Classification (GTDB taxonomy): domain Bacteria; phylum Verrucomicrobiota; class Verrucomicrobiia; order Opitutales; family Opitutaceae; genus CAIYFD01. Next base: position 8,932 of record OMJT01000024.1, on the reverse strand, counting down.
CCGCAGGATCCGCGCGGGCGATGAAATCATCACCGCCGCCGCGGGTTTCCCGACCACTGTCGCCCCGATCGTCCAGGCCGGCGCGATTCCGGTGTTCCTCGATAGCGATGTCCTCACCGGTAATCCGGTCACGGCCGAACTCGAAGCCGCCCTGAAGCCCGGCAAGACCAAGGCGGTGATGTTTGCCCATACGCTCGGCAATCCCTTCGATCTCCAAGCCGTGCTGGCCTTCTGCCAACGACACCAGCTCTGGCTGATCGAAGACAACTGCGATGCCCTCGGCAGCACCTACTCCCTACCGGCAGCGCAGGCGCAGGCGCTGGGGCAGGGCGTTTCCTCGCCCGGCGCGGCCGGAACCGAGGCCGGACGGATCACCCGCTACTCGGGCACCTGGGGTGACCTCTCGACCCAGTCATTCTATCCCCCGCACCACCTCACCATGGGAGAAGGCGGCGCGGTCAACATCGTCTCCCGGCCCCCGCTGAAGACCTATGCCGAGAGCTTCCGCGACTGGGGTCGCGACTGCTGGTGCGAGTCGGGGAAGGACAACACCTGCGGCAAGCGCTTCGACTGGCGCCTTGGAGAACTGCCGGCCGGGTACGACCACAAATACGTCTACAGCCACCTCGGCTTCAACCTGAAGCCGCTCGATCCCCAGGCCGCGATCGGCCGCCAGCAACTGCGGCGCCTGCCCGCATTCAGCGCTGCGCGGCGGCGCAACTGGCACGCACTCCGTGCCGGACTCGCCGATCTGGGGGAGTTCCTCGAGTTTTCCCGGCCGACGCATGCCGCCGGATGGACGCCGGCCGGCTTTTCATGGGACGCCACCGGCGCGCGCTCCGACCCGTCCTGGTTCGGTTTCATGCTCCTGGTGAAGCCGGGAGCGCCGTTCTCGCGGACCGAGCTGGCCCGCCACCTGGAGAGCCGTAAGATCGGCAACCGAATGCTTTTCGGCGGCAATCTCATCCGGCAGCCCGCCTTTCTCCAGCTCGCGAAGGACCGGCCGGGCGCGTTCCGCGTCGTGGGTGACCTAGCCGGAGCCGACGCGATCATGAATCGTGCGCTCTTCATCGGCACCTACCCGGGCCTCACCGAATCCATGCGACAGTACATGGTAGACTCGGTGCGCGATTTTGTCCTGCGAAAATGAACGCCGCCGCACTCGCCGCTTTCATCCCCGGGCCCTTCCGCGGCCTGGTCAGGTATCAGCCCACGCCCGCGGTGGATGCGCGGGGCAGTTTCCTCAAAATCTTCCACCAACCGACGTTCGCCGCGGCGGGCTTCGACTTCGTATCCCGCGAGGATTTTCACTCGGTCTCCCGTCGCGGTGTCCTGCGCGGGATGCACTTCCAGGCGCCGCCGGCGGCGCAGACCAAGCTGGTCACCTGCCTCCGCGGACGGCTCCTCGATGTGATCCTCGACCTGCGCCGCGGCGAGCCAACCTACGGCCGGCACTGGTCGATCGAGCTCTCCGCCGCGGCGCCCCAGGTGTTGCTGCTGCCCGCCGGGTTAGCCCACGGTTTCTTGGCGCTGGAGGACGAAACGGAGGTGCACTACCGGTGCTCGGCACCTTACGCGCCCGAATGCGACCTCGGCGTCCGTTGGGACAGTTTCGGCTTCGCGTGGCCGGTGGCAACACCGCTCGTTTCCCCGCGCGACGCGAGTTTTCCCCCGTTCGGCGGTTTTTCCTCCCCGTTCTGACCATGCGCCTCCTTGTCACGGGCGGAACCGGTTTCGTTGGCCGTCATTTTATCGGCGCAGCGCTCGCCGCTGGTCACCAGATCACGGCGCTTTCCCGGCCCGGCCGGGCGCCGGCGGATATCACCGCGCCGGCTTTCCGGTGGCTGGAGGCGGGACTCGACACCTGCCCGGAGGCGAGCCTCGCCGGCCACGATGTGCTCGTGCATCTGGCCGCACACACGGCTAATCATCCCTACGACAGCCTGGAGCAGTGCCTGCTCTGGAACGTGACGGTGCCCCTGCGCCTGTTCGCCGCCGCGCACCGCGCGGGCGTGACCCGGCAGATCGCCGCCGGCTCGTGCTTTGAATATGGCCGCGCCGCAGAGCGCCACGCGTTGCTCTTTCCCGACACCCCGTTGGAGCCGGTCGGGTCCTACCCGATCTCCAAGGCCGCCGCGAGCGTGGCCCTCGGCGGTCAGGCCCGCGACCTCGGCAGCCGGCTTTCAATCCTTCGGATTTTCCAGGTCTATGGCCCCGGCGAGCAGCCCACGCGTTTCTGGCCCCTGCTCCGGGCGGCCGCCCACGCCGGGCGAGATTTCCCGATGTCGCCGGGAGCTCAAGTCCGTGATTTCATTCCCGTGGAAGATGTGGCCCGGGAGTTCGTGCGCGAGCTCGACCGCACCGTCCCGGCGGGCACGCCGGTCATTCGCCACGTGGCCACGGGCCAGGCCCAGACGCTGCTGGAATTCGCCCAACACTGGTGGAAAACCTGGGGCGCCCGCGGATCGCTCCGGCCCGGCGCCCAGTCCTACCGGGACCGGGAACTGATGCGCCTGGTCTCCGCGCCGCCCGGGGAATGATGCCGCCGGCACGGCGCACCCCGACCGGAGGGGAAACTTGCCTCCTCGCCCGGGAGACCGAAGTCTCACTCCGAATGTCCTTCAGACCAAACCCCGACGATTCGGAATGACCCCCTCACGCCTCCAACGTTTTTTGGGGATGATCCAGAGGGTTTCGTCCGCCGTGACCGAATTCTGGATGTTCTCGGGCATCCGGATCGCGGCCGACTTCCTGTTGGCCGGCGCGGTTTACGCGCTGGGTTCCGCCTACTGGGTCGAGCGCACCCTCACGTTCTCCGCCCTTGGCACGCTGGCGGCATTTTCCGTGGGCGCCAATGTCCTTACGCTCACTTACAGCCAAAAGGCGTCCGATGGCCGGCGCCTGCTGCTCAGGTTGGTGGCGGCCACGGGCATCGCCATCGCGGCGTATGCCGCCAGCCGGGGCCACCTCGGGCCCGCGGTCATCAGCCGCCCATCGTTCGCCGGCCTGGCCGTTGCATTTGCCCTGGCCCAGGCCGCCGGGCACCTGGGCTGGTGCCGCGCGGCCGCGGCGGGGAGCAACCGGGCTCTTGAGCCCATGCGTCTAGTGCTCCTGTTGGTCTCGCTCCTGCTCCTGCACCGGCCGCTGCTCACCGCCGGTTCAATCGGCGCAGGCGATTCCTATTGGTACCGCATCATGGCGGCGGATTTCGTCGCCCAGTTCCGCGCCGGTATTTTCCCGATCTTCGTCGGACAAAGCCTTTTCGCCTTCAATGGCGCGGTTAGTCCGATCCGACTCGCCCCGGCCCTGCAACATTTCGCGGGCCTGATGGACCTGGTCACCCTGCGTACGCTGCCGATCAACGCCCTCGTCAACCTCACGCTCTTCACCGCCTACGCCGCCGGCGGCGCCACCTGTTATCTCGCGCTCCGGCGCATCGATCCACGCGGCCCTTGGTTCGCGTGGCTGCTCAGCGTCCTCTATTGCAGTTGCCCGGGGGTGCTGGCTCTGGCCTACACGGGTGACTTGTACATGAGTATCATGGCGCTGCCGTTCATCCCGGTCGTGTTCTACGGCGCTTGGCGCACGCTGCACGGAGGCGGGCGGGGCGCGGTCCTAACGATGGTCGCGGGCTGCGCGGCGCTTTGGTACTGCCATCCGCCGATCGCCTTCTGGTGCACGGTCGTGGCGGCGCTCTTCCAGGTCGGTCGCCTGCTCCACGAATGGCGAAGCAGCGCCCTGTGGAGGGACTGGCTCGCCGGTGCCACCGGATTCGTGGTCCTCACGCTGTACTGTTTCGTCTCGGTTCTGTCGCTTGGGCTTCCCCCCCCGGCGATCGCCCTGCCGGTGCTCATCGAGAACCTGAAGAACGCCTATCCCGCCTCGTTCCAGCCGGTCAGCCAGGCCGCAATCGGGCTGGGCGACTATCAGCTTGGCTGGACCTTATGGGTCGTTCTCGGCGTGAGTCTGGTCGGCCTGCCGTTCCTGAGGTTCCGCCGTCCGGCCGTGCTCGTGGCGCTTGCAACCCTCGGCCTCCTCGCGGTGCTCGAACCGATTCCCGGGGTCTACGACAAGTTCTGGCTCGGCGTGCCCAAGGCGGTCGCAGACCTCACCTTCATGTGGCCGATGCAGCGGCTGTATGCGATCCTCGCGGCGCTCGTGGCGTTCGGCGGCTTCCTCGCGCTGGCCCCTTTTACGACGCAGCACCCGCGGTGGTCCGCCGGCGTCTTTGTCATCCTGCTGGCCGGAGCCGGCTGGTCGGGACTCGAAAGCGTGAAGTTCCAACAGCACGCACTGGCCGGCCAGAGCAAGCCAGCGGCCGCACGCAACCAAATGCGACCCCAGAACGTGATTCTCACCCGGTACGCCTTCAATCCGTTCCAGCAGATCCCCCCCTATTTCTCGCATGGTTACATCGATCCACGCGTGCCCAACCGACTGCTCGACCGCACCTCGCTCACCGAACTCGCTTCGAACGGAGCCGCCCTCGATGAGAATCTGGCCGGCCCCATCGTCGGCGAGGGCATGGTCCGGTTGCACACCCAGCCGGGGCCCCCGGCCGGCTTCACGCTGGCGCCGGGCAAGGAGTACGCCCTGCGCCTGAAATTCCTCAGCCCCGACCTGCTCGGCGCCATGATCTTCGCGGGACCCCGCATGTACCGACTCTACTGGCTGCCGCATTCCGGATTCAACATCGCGACCACGAGTCCATCGCGGGCGTTTGGTATCCTGCCCGACCTGAGCCACACCGTCACGCTCCGCACCGACGGCGACGTGCCCGAAAGCATCTCCTTCCAGCTGCATCCGAACGAAAAGCCGGTGCCGGACCCGGTGCCGGCGATGGCCAGCTATGAGATCCGGGAGTTCTTCCCGGCTAGCCTGCCGGTCGTTGTGGAGGGCCTCACGCCCTACCGCGCACGCGTCAATCCCAACCGCCCGGCCTTCCTCGAGACACCGCGGCTGTTCATCCTCGGGTACCGGGCGAAGGTCAACGGCGTGGCCACCGAGGTCGCCAAGTCCCCAGATGCCCTGGTCATGGTTCCCGTGCCCGCGGGACCGAGCACGGTCGAGCTGTCCTTTACCGGCCCCTGGTTCCTACGCGTCGCCTTCTGGACAAGTACGCTCGGCGGGCTCGCGTTCGCCTGGCTGGGAGTCCGACGCCTGAGGCAGGTCGCCTGACCGCCAGTCGTCCGCTCAGGGGGGGGGGTACGTGTACTTCGCCACGACGAACACGTTGTATTGCGAGAAGCTATCCGCCGCCGGCACCGCAAACTTGAGATAGACCTTGTTGTTCTCGATCGCAGCCTCGAGGACTTTCATTTCCCCATTCTTCAGGATCACCTCCACCTTAGCACTTTGGAACATGGCTCCGGCCGGGACGGGATCCAGGAACTCCACCGGCAGTCGGGTCACAGCCGGAAACACCGCAGGAATGAAGCAGCCGGAGAGCGGCAACGCCGGTTCCCGGCGGGTGTCGAGGACCATGTCGGTCGAGCGAACCTCGCCCGTGCGGTGCGGCAGCAGGCGGGCGCAGGAGGTTCCGAGGAAACCGACAAGCACCAGGCCGGCCAAGACTCCCAATCGGCTGATAAGATCGTTCATTTTCAAGTAATCGTCGTCGGCCGCGACCAACACAAGCTCGCACTTTCCGGTCCGGAGATCGCCCTAGCCTGGTTACTCGGGCGAGCGGTCTTCTCCGGCCGGCAACCGGTGGGACAGCCATGCGAGGCCCCCACAGACCACGAGATAGATCAGGCACCACGCGGTCAGTGCCTTGTAGTTGGCCGCCGCCGAACTGTGTCCGGCCAGCCAATGGTAGGCATTCTCGATGAGGCGCAGGAGAAACCCCGCTGCCAAAAGGAGCAGGAATCCGGTCACCGCACGCCGCACCGGATTCCGGGAGACCGTCTTTTCGGCTGCGTTTGGCTGGGGGCTGGTCGCCATGGGGATGAATCGCCCGAATGATGACCCAGTCGGGAAGCCCGGTGGCAAGGCCCATTTGGCGGTGGAGCTAAAGTCCCTGCCGCCGCTCGATGATGTAGCGCGGACGCTGGCGACTGGCGTCGAACGATCGCCAGAGATACTCGCCGAGCACGCCGAGCATCATCAGCTGCACACCCGAGGTGATCAGCACCACGCTGATCAGCGAGGTCCAGCCCTCGACGGGAATCACGAAGACGAAGCGGCGGACGATCAGGACCAGCGCGTACAGGAAGCCCAGGAATGCGAACAGCATGCCCACCGCGGACATGAAGCGGATGGGGAAGTACGAAAACCCCACCACCCAGTCGAGGGACAGCTTAATGCGCTTTGAGAGCGTCCACTTAGACCGGCCGGCCGCGCGGGCCTGTTTCATGTAGGCCAGGCTCGCCTGGGTGAAGCCGAGCCACTGAATCTGGGCGATGAGCGAGGTGTTCCGCTCCGGCGCCAGCCGCAGCGCCTCGATCACGGCGCGGTCCAGCAGGAAAAAATCCACGCCCTGCGGGGGCATCTTCATCTTCGTCATGCGGCCGATCAGCGCATAGAAGAGCCGCGCCGTGAGCTGCGTCTGAAGGCTCTCCCCTTCGCGGCCGCCGCGCACGGCCCAAACCGTGGCCGCGCCTGCCTGCCAGGCCGCGACCAGCTCCGGGATCGTCTCGGGGGGATCCTGCAAGTCGGCCGCCAGGACCACCGCGGCGGAGCCGGTCGCGTGCTCCAGCCCCGCCGTGAGGGCCGCATGGCTGCCGAAGTTGCGGGAGAAGCGCAGGGTCTTGACCCGCGGGTCGCGCGCCACGAGGTCCGCGAGGACCGCCGGGGTCGCATCCGTCGAGTGGTCGTCCACCACCAACAATTCGAAGTCCAGGCGCAATCCGGCCCAATCAAGCGCGGCGATGCGCTCGTACAACCGCGGCAGATTCTCCGCCTCGTTGAACGCGGGGGTGACGATGGAGAGGACGGCGGTCTTCATCGGGCTGCCCCCGGGGCCTGGTTCGCAAGGGTCGCCGCCTTGGCAGCCAACCCGGCCCCCTCCGCGCGCCACGTGGCCACTTCAGATTCGATCGAACGCACAACCCGTGCCGGGACGCCGACCACCAGCGAGTAGGGCGGAACCTCCATGCCTTCCGTCAAGACAGCCCCCGCCCCAATGATGGAGTGATGCCCGACCCGGCAGCCCATGAGGACAACCGCATTCGCTCCGATGAACACGAAGTCGCCGATTTCAGTCGGACTGCGGTCGAGCTGGTCCCAGCCGCGTTCGGTCACGCAGCGCCGGGCGGTCGAGTGCGACAGGACCTGGGCACCTGAACTGACGTTGCAGCCGCGGCCGATCGTCAGGCCGCCGAGCGCGTCGATCAGCGTGAAGGCCCCGATCCAGGTTCCCTCCCCGATCACCGGCTCCCCCGCGAGCCAAGCAAGGGGATGATACTTGTTGGGTGGGAGGGGCGGATTCACAGGTAGGGAACTAGCGCAGAATCGTGCGAGCGCATCAATCTTCCACTTGGATCAAACGCATTCGGATGTCGGACCGCCGGAAGATTGCACGCTGCTCCCGGCCGAATCCTTCGTACATGTAAGGCTGGTATTCCAGCGGGTGGGGCCGGGCGAGCAGCACCCGGTATTTCGGCGGCAGATCCAGTGCGGTGGGGGACGGCCAGATGAACGTCGTATAGAGGAAGCGGAACCGTTCGCGGGGAACCGCAGGGCGGCCCTCGTTGGTCGCCTCCGCTTGCACGGCCGCGATCACCTTCGAGCCCTCGACCTCAAAGGGGGCTGGGAAAGAGAGCCGGAGCGGTCCGGCGAAGTTCCAGGTCGCGATCGCCACTAGGCACCCGACCGCCAGGCGCCGCGGCCCGCGGGCACTCCAGAACGAGCCGGGGTGGAAGAAAACGTACCCGGTGAGCAGCGCGAGGAACGGCACCACTTGCCGTGCAAGCCGGCCGTAGACCACGAACTTCTCCATGACGTTGGCCCCGACCACGAGGGACGCAATGATCGCCACCACCCCTCCAAGATAGAGCCAGGCGCGTCGGTCGTTGCCCCCGCGGAAAGCCCGGACCAGGACCCAGGCCACCGCCGCCAGCCAGACCACGACCATCATGGTCTCGGCGTGCCAGAAATATTCCGCGATGACCCGGTGGCCGTCATTGAAATCGCCTTGGTTGATCGAGCCCGAGAACGTCAGATATGACTGCAGGAGATACACGTCGAGGGTCCAGAGCGCGACATAGAGCAGCAGGAAATAGGGACCGACGAGGCCGCCCAGCGCCCACAGCGCGCGCCAGACCCCCAGCCAAAATCGCGGCCAGGCCAGCAACACGTGGGCCGCGAGAGCCACGCCAACGAGGGTCCAGTAACCGTTATACGTGACAAAGGCGATGCAGCCCAGGATACCGGCCCAGAGTGAGTCGTACCAATGCGCACCCGGCTTCAACGCCACATAGAGGCAGGCCAGGGCCCAGAACAGGGCGACATCGTAGGGCATCAGATGCCGCGACCAGTAAAACATGGAATTGGCGCAGGCCATCGCCAGCGCGGAACCCAGAGCCTCCGGCTCCCCCGCCCCCAGGCGGCGGGAGATCAGCCAGACCCAGGCGATGTTGCAGGTCGACAGGAGCGCCAGGAACAGCAGCGAGAACTCATAGCCCAGGTGATAACGGATCTGGAAATAACCCGGGATGATCCCGAGGACCTTGAATCCGAGGTGATCCGCCGAGCCGATGACATTCCGCAACGCCGCCAGCCATTCGTGTCGGAGGATGCACGCCACCGCCTCGAGGGGGTAGCCGAAGCGCGATTCGTCGGCCCAGAACCGGTAGCCGCCCTGATAGATCAGGATCACGCGCAGCGCGTAGCTCACCGCGAGGATGCCCGCGAGCCATCGCCAAGGACGGCGGAAGGAGCTGGACGAGCGTTCCTCCATGCTACCGCGCCGCGGTCAGGGCCAGGCTGAGGG
>OMJT01000023.1 GCA_900299415.1 Opitutales bacterium | reverse complement strand
TCGCCGGCAGCGGCGCCCGCGGGTGCGGCCTGCAGGGTCTGCAGGGTGGGAATCACGGCGTCCCAGGCGTCGCGACTGTCGGTCTTGACCAGCGCGCTGAGGGCGAGGCCGCGGTCCGCCGCGGTCGTGGTCGTGGCCTTCGCCATCTTCACGAGGACGGGGATGGCGTTGGCCGGAACGGAATCGGCGGTGGCGTAGTAGCTGGCGATGGCGGGGAGGAGCTTGGGCTCGGCGTCGGCGAAGGCCACGAACTTGGCGGCGGCGGCACCGGCGGGCACGCCCTGCCGCTGGAGCTCGAGGCCGATCTTCACCGTCTCCTCGGGCCCGGCCTTCTCGACCGCGGCATTGATGGCGGCGATGGCGTTGGCGGTCTGCGCCCACGGGGCGGCCTGGTAGTACGGCCCCGTGGTCACGGGGCGCGGCGTCCACCAGGTTCCGTTCCACTCGGCCTCGACGTTGGCGAGGCGGCCGAGCGCGCCGATCAGGCCGAGGCGGTTGTCGGGATTGGTCTCGCGGGCGGCCCGTTCGCCGAGGGCGCTGACCACCTTGGCGTCGTGCTGCGCCTCGAGGACCTGGAGCGCGCCGCGGCGGAGGTCGGCGGACGACGCGGGCGAGTCGAGGATTGCCAGGGGCACGTCGACGGCCTTCAGGGTGCGGAGGGATTCGACCGCGGTGTGCCACACGATATAGTCGGAATCGGCCAGCAACGGGGCGATGGCGGGGATCGACTGGGTGGACTCGGCGCGGGTCAGGGTGATGATCGCCTCGTTGCGGATGCGCGGGTCACCCGACTTCAGGGCGCTCTGCACGAGTTCCACGGGGATGGTCTTGGCCTGGGCGCGGTCGTCGCCGAGGGCACGGAGCGCCCACGGGGCGATGGTCGGGTCCGAGATCAACCGGCTGATGGCGGGCGTGGAGGCATTGCCGCGCATCTGGCGGTAGGTAAAGAGGCCGGCGACGCGGAGGCCGGTGTCCTTGGACTTGTCGGCCATGAGCGCCTCGAGGAGCGGCGCGGCCGCGGCTTGCACGGCGGGCCGGCGGAGGAGGACGCGTTGGGCCTCAAGGCGGCGGTGCGCGCTGGGACCCTGGAGTTCGCGGACGAGGCCGGCGGCGTCGAGCGTGTCGTAGTTGGGGAGCGCCGGGGCGGTGTAGCCCTTGGGCGAGATCCGGTAGATCATGCCGCTGTTCGGCCCGACCCAGTTGAACTGCGCGGGGGCCCAGGTGGCGAGGAAGAGGTTGCTCATGGCATCGCCGTCGAGGTCCATCGGCTTCACCACGGAAATGAAGGGTTCGTTGCCCCGGTCGTTGACATCGAGTTTGTAGTTCGCGCCGTCGACCGAGACCTTCTGGTAATAGACCGTGGCGCGGCCCCAGTCCGCCGTGTAGGGGGCGTTGTTGTACTTCGCGGGGATGCCGGGCTCGTCGATCCAGGTCGCGCCGACGCCGGAGCCACCGCCAAAATCGTTGATCGGCTTGATGATCTCGTCGGGGGAATTGAGGAAGAGCGACGGATAACCGTGGTCGGTCATGCCGCTGAAATAGTGGAAGCGGATATCCCAGCCGCCGCCGTCGTTGGTGTTGTCCCGGGCGAACCCCTCGAGCTTCGGCCCGAGGGCGACGGCGCCGATGTTGCGGGTGTTCTTGGCCCAGAGCTCAAGGCCGCTGCCGTCTGGGCGGAAGCGCACGACGCCGCCGCCGTGGAGCTGGAGGTGGCGGCCGTCGGAGCCGATGGCGTCGTACATGCCCTGGTCACCGCAGGCGAAATAGATCCAGCCGTCGATGCCGGCCTCGATGCCGTTCTGCCCGTGGTCGACGTGCGTCTCGCGGAGGGTGAAGCCCACGCCGCTAACGAGGATCTTCGAGTAGTCGGCGACGCCGTCACCGTCGCGGTCGTAGAAGGCGGTGACGTTCGGCGGGGCGAGCACGATCAGGTGGTCGTGGTTCCAGACGACGCCGCGCGGGGAGTTGATGTCGGGCACGAAGGCCTTCACCTCGTCGGCGACGCCGTCGCCGTTGGTGTCGCGGACGCGGAGGATGCGGCCCATGTGCTCGTTGGCGCTGAGGGAGCCGTTGCCGTCGACGGCGACGTAGAGGGTACGGCCATCGGGCACCGCGGCGATGGCGATGGGATAGTTTACCACCGGCGGGGTGGCGAAGACCTTTACCTCGAACTCATCCGGGACGGTGATGGCGGCGAGCGCGGCGGCGGCCTGCTCGGCGTTGACGGCCCCGAGGCGGTCGAAGTCCTCGGGCTTGGTCTGCGGCGGGTTGGGGTTGCCCGGATTGCCGTTGTTGCCGCCGTTGCCGACATAGCCGGCGGGGGGCGGGACATAGACCGGCGTGGCGAGCTGGGCGGAGGCGGAGGCCGGAAGCGTGAGGGCGGCGGCGATGAATAGCGGCAGGGCGGTCGGGACAGGGAGGCGCATGGCGAAACGGAGGGGCAGGGGGAGAGGAAGCCGCGCCGCCGGGAAAGACGGACGGGCAGGAGTGGCTGCAAAATAGCGCTTTGGCGCGCCCGAGTCTTGGACAATCCGGGCGATTCTTTTTGGCGCTCGCGGGGATCGAGGAGCCAAAGCTCGAGGCCAGCTAGAACCTTGATGAATTCAACCCGTCTGCAGTTCCGGCGGAGGGACGACGGGAACGGTGGTGTCGCAACCAGGCGGTGAATCGCCTCAAACCTGCGGCACCTTCACCCACTTGGCCCCGGCCTTGGAGGACTTCACGACGGACTCGATGAAGGCCATGCCCTCGATGCCGGCGTCGATGGTGGGATAGTCGGGATCCTTCGGCAGCGCCTTCCCGGCCTGGGCTCCGGCGATCGCCTCGCCGGCGGCGCGGTAGACGTTGGCGAATGCCTCGATGAAGGCCTCGGGGTGGCCGAACGGCGTGCGCGAGTATTTCTGCGCGATCGGCGAGAGGTAGCTGTTGCCGCGGCGGTGGACCTCCTGTGGCGCGTTGACGGATTTCCAGACAAGGTCGTCGGGATACTCCTGATGCCACTCGAGGCCGCCCTTGGTGCCCCAAACGCGGATGCTGAGGTTGTTCTCGTCGCCGCTGGAGACCTGGGAGGCGAAGAGCAGTCCACGCGCGCCGCCCTTGAAGCGCAGCAGGCAGGTGCCGTCGTCGTCGAGCGGGCGGCCGGGGATGAAGGTGTTGAGATCGGCGCAGAGCTGGTCGATTTCCAGGCCGGTGATGAAGCGCGCGAGGTTGGCGGCATGGCTGCCGATGTCGGCCATGCAGTTGGAGACGCCGGCGACGGACGGGTCCATGCGCCAGTTGGAGATGCGGCCGTCGCCCCCGGCGAGGGCGGTGATGGCGTAGCCCTGCGGGTACTCGACCACGACCTTCATGAGCTTGCCGAGCTTGCCGGAGCGGACCCACTCGCGGGCCTCCTTCACCATCGGGTATCCGGTGTAATTGTGGGTGAGGGCAAAAACCTTCCCGCTCTTTTGCACCATGGACTTTAGTTTCCGGGCCTCGGCGAGGGTGAAGGCGACGGGCTTGTCGCAGATCACGTGAAAGCCCGCCTCAAGGAAGGCCTTGGCGACCGCGACGTGGGTGTTGTTGCGGGTGACGATGCTGACAAAGTCGATGCGGCGGTCCGCCGGCAGCGCGGCCTCGCGCTTCGCCATCTCCTGGAACGTGCCGTAGACCCGGGCCGGGTCGAGAAGGAGGTCGGCGCCGGAGAGGCGGGATTTCTCCGGGTCCGCGGAGAAGCAGCCGGCGACCAGCTCGATGCGGCCGTCGAGCGCGGCGGCCATGCGGTGGACGGAGCCGATGAAGGCGCCGCGTCCGCCGCCGACCATGCCCATGCGAAGTTTGCGATTCATGTTGGGGGTGGGGAGGGAGGTGGTGGGTTGGCGTACCCGGGCCGCGAATCCTAGGTGGGATCGCGGGGTGGGGCTAGATTCGAAGTCTCAAAGATGCGGATTTCCGTCTCAGGCCGGCAAAAAAACGGCCCGGCGGTATTCGCCGGGCCGCGGGAACTTAACGGTATTCCTCGCCGGTGAGCGCGTTGATGACCTTGTAGTTCTCGACGTGGTAGTTCGAGTCGGCGCGGAAGGAGAGCTTCACGCCGAAGAGCTTTTCCATCCGCACGAGCAGGTCGGCGTCCTCGCTGCGGAGGCGCTCAAGGATGCTCGGGTGGACGAGGACGCGGAGCGAGTACTCCTTGCCGTCGTTGCGCAGCTGGAGGCGGCGCACAACGGAGGAGAGCTTGCGCTGGAGTTCGACCGACATGGTGGTGGCGGACTTCACCATGCCGCGGCCGCGGCAGTAGGGGCAGCCGGTGTAGAGGTTGGACGAGAGGGACTCCTGCTGGCGCTGGCGGGTCATCTGCATGATGCCGAGTTGCGAGATGGGCAGGATGTGGTTCTTGGCCTTGTCCGTGGCCATCAGCTCGACCATCCGCTCGTACACCGCGTTGCGGTGCCGGCGCTCCTTCATGTCGATGAAGTCCATGATGATCAGGCCGCCGAGGTTGCGCAGGCGAATCTGGCGGGCGATCTCGGTGGCGGCCTCGAGGTTGACGGCGTAGATCACGTTCTTCTCGTCGCCGCCCTTGTTGCGGTGGGAGCCGGTGTTGACGTCGATGGCGATGAGGGCCTCGGTCTCGTCGATGATGATCTCGCCGCCGGACGGCAGCGGGACCTTGCGTTGGGAGGTCTGCTCAATCTGGCGCTCGATGTTGAAGCGCTCGAAGATCGGGATGCTGTCCTTGTAGAGCGCGATCTTGGCGGCGGAGCGCTTGGAGATCTGGGCGACGAGCTTC
>OMJT01000022.1 GCA_900299415.1 Opitutales bacterium | reverse complement strand
CTCCTCGACCTCATCAGCGAGGGCAACATCGGCCTGATCAAGGCCGTGGAGCGCTTCGACCCCCGCAAGGGCGGCAAGCTCTCCACCTACGCCGCGTGGTGGATCAAGCAATCCATCAAGCGCGCCCTCGCCAACCAGTCGAAGACCATCCGCCTGCCCGTCCACCTCGTGGACAAGATCTCGAAGATGCGCCGCACCGCAATGGCGCTCACCGAGCAACTCGGCCGCGAGCCGACGGATGAGGAGCTGGCGATCGAGCTCCAGATCCCGACCAGCAAGGTCGCCCACCTGAAGTCCGTCACCGTCCGCCCGGCCTCCCTTGATGCGCCGGTTGGCGAGGACTCCGACTCGGGCACATTCGGCGACCTCGTCGGCGACGAGAGCGCCGTCGACCCGCACGAGAGCCTCAATGAGCGCACCCGCTACCAGGCCCTGAAGGACATGGTCGACTCGCTCGACGAGCGCGAGGCCGAGATTATCCGCCTCCGCTTCGGCTTTGAGGGCCGAGACGAACTCACACTCGAAGAGGTTGGTAAGCGCTTCCACGTCACGCGGGAGCGCATCCGCCAACTCGAGTACCTCGCCCTTTCCAAGATGCGCCGCGCCATGGCCAAGCAGGACACGCAGCGCACCCGCGAGCAGATCGACGACGATGAGCGGGCCCGCCAGCGCCTCCAGGTAATGCGCGAGTTTGCGGAGTCCAAGGCCCGCAAGGTCCCGCGCGCCGGCCGGAACTGAGTTTCCGGACGGTCAAGGCTGGACCAATTCCACCTGCCGGAACACCGCGCGGACGGTTTGGTCGACGTTATGGGACGTCACGGCCAGGCCGATATACGCCGCGGCCGGGAGCGCCTGCCGATGCACCGTGAGGGTGCGCCAGGCCCAACCGTCGCTGCTGTGGCTCGCGGCGAATGTGTCGCCCTGGCGACTGAGGCGCAGCCAGACCCGGGGAAAGTTCGCGGGGAAAACCGGCTGGGCCGGCAGGGGCTGCGGCGGATAGACGCCCGTGCAGGCGGCATTGGGCTGGGTCCGGAACTGGAACTCGATTCCGCCGTTGTTCCGGTTACGCGCCTGGTTGTCGCCGAACGAGAGCAGGAACACATGCTCGGCACCTGCCTCAAGTGAGGTCCGCAGCATCAGCCCTGCCTTGGTGTACAGATCGGCCATCGCCAGCGCGGCCACATTGGCCGTGAGCGTAAAATCACCCGACACCCGGGCATGGGCGAAATGACATTCATCACTGGTCTCCCAGATGTCCCGACCGCCGGCCACGACTATGACCTCGCTACCGGCCACCCGGTTGGATCCGGCCAGACGGGGGGAGCCGACATCGCTCGGAGTCAGCGCGGGGGTCTTCATGCGCTGAGGTGAGTTGCGCCCGTTGCGCGGGTCAACGGCAGAGCACGGCCGCCCCTGCCACATTCACCTTCCCACGCGGCGCATCCGCGGTTTCCGTGGCGGGAACCCATCCGCCTTGGAACCGTCCCTCCCGACTCCCCCGCTCAGCGAATTCGAACCAGCCGACCTAGGCCGGGTCTTCGCGCAGTGGGGATTTAAGCCCAGCCACGCCGCGCGGCTGCTGCGGCGCTACTACGCTACGGGCGTGCTGGACGAGGCCGCCACCCGGGGCATGCCCGCCAATCTGACCACCCGACTGCAAGGCGGGAGGGCCGGCCCGGCGCTGACCCGGCGGCAGGTAGCAGCGGATGGCACGACGAAGCTGCTCTTGCGGCTCGCCGATGGACGCACCGTCGAATCCGTGCTGATGCCTGATTTCCGTGCCGATCGCGCCGCCGGATGCGTCTCCTCGCAGGTGGGGTGCGCGATGGGCTGCGACTTCTGCGCCACCACCAAATCCGGTTTTGAGCGCAATCTCACCGCCGGGGAAATGGTGGAGCAATTCCTCGCCCTCCGGCGCGAGGCCCATGCCGCTGGCCGGCGCCTCCAGACCATCGTCTTCATGGGCATGGGCGAGCCAATGCTCAACCTCGAGGCCGTCCTCGCCGCTGTGCGCCGCCTCGGTGACAACGACCTGGGTGGCCTTGGCTGGCGCCAGATCACCGTGTCCACGGTCGGGATTGTCCCGGGCATCGATGCCCTGGCTGACTCCGGCCTAGGCGTGCACCTGGCGGTTTCGCTCCATGCCCCCGACGACGCGACGCGGGCGCAACTCCTGCCGATGGGGCGGAGGTTCCCGATCGCCGACATCCTCGCGGCCGCCGATCGCTTCCAATCCCGGCGCGGCCGGCCCGTGACGATCCAGTACTGCCTGCTCGCCGGCGTGAACGACACCGTGGGTCACGCTGAAAACCTGGCGGAGCTCCTGGCCGGGCGCCGGATGCACGTGAATCTCCTGCGCTACAACCCCACCGGGCTGAGCCTGCGTGGGATCGAGTACCATCCCTCCTCGGACGCCACGGCCGGGCGTTTCGCCGCGGTGCTCCACGACCGTGGGGTCGTGGCCCATTTCCGGCGTTCCCGCGGACCCGAGATCGACGCCGCCTGCGGCCAGCTGCGGCGGCGGTCCACCGGCGCGGTGGATTGATCCGGACTGGTCAACCCGGGGATCCTACCCCAAGCTCAGTGGACCCGTCATGAGCACCCCAGCCCCCTCGTCCCTGTCTAGCCTCGATCGCCGCGATTTTCTCAAGGTCACCGCCCTCGCTGGCGGCGGCCTGCTCGTCGGAACCTACCTGCGCTTCGGCGCCGCCACGGCTTCCGCCCAGACGGCCCCCGGCGGCCCAGACTTCTCCCCGAACGCCTTCATCCGCATCGCCCCGAGCGGGGCCGTCTCATTGATCGCCCCCAACTCCGAAATGGGCCAAGGCGCCAAGACCGCGCTCCCGCTCATCATCGCGGAGGAACTGGATGTGGCCTGGGCGAGTGTGACCGTCACCCAGGGCGACCTGAACCCCGCCTATGGCCGCCAGATGGCCGTGGGCAGCCAGTCCACCCCCAGCAACTTCACCGCCCTGCGCCAAGCCGGCGCGACGGCGCGGGCCATGCTGGTCACAGCCGCCGCCCAGACCTGGGGCGTGGCCGAGGCCGAGTGCACCACGGCCAACGGCGAGGTCCTGCACGCCGCCTCCAACCGCCGCCTCGGCTACGGCGCCCTCGCGGCCAAGGCCGCCACCCTGCCCGTCCCGGCCAACGTGGCTCTCAAGGACCCGAAGGATTTCAAGCTCGTGGGCACCCGCGTCCCCGGCGTGGACAGCCAGAAGATCGTCACGGGCCAGCCGCTCTTCGGCATCGATCAGAAGCTTCCCGGCATGGTCTACGCCGCCTACGTGAAGTGCCGCACCTACGGCGGCAAACCCGTCAGCGCCAACCTCGACGAGGTGAAAAAGCTGCCCGGCGTGCGCGACGCATTCCTGCTCGACGGCGTCACCGGCCTCACGCCCGGCATCGCCATCGTGGCCGCGTCGACCTGGCAGGCCTTCAAGGCCGCCGAGCAGCTCAAGGTGCAATGGGACCTCGGTCCCGGCGCAGGCCAGAACAGCGCCGAAATGGCGAAGCAGGCCGAGACCCTCGCGAAGGCCGTGCAGGCTCCGCGCTGGCCGGCGGACGTCAAGGTCGTCGAGTCCGTCTATCACTACCCCTTCCTCGCCCACGCCACTCTCGAGCCGCAGAACAGCACCGCGCTTTTCCGGAACGGTGTGATGGAACTGTGGAGCCCAACCCAAATGCCAGGCAGCGCACAGGGCATGGTCACGCAAGGGCTCGGCCCGGCCGCCCGGGACGTCATCGTGCATGTCCCGCGCCTCGGCGGCGGCTTCGGCCGCCGCAGCAGCAATGAGTTCGCGCTCGAGACCGCCGTGATCGCCAAACGCCTCGAGGGCACGCCGGTGAAGCTGACCTGGATGCGCGAGCACGACTTCACGCACGACCAGTACCGGTCGAACGGCTGGCACTATTTCCAGGCCGGCGTGGACGGCACCGGCAAGGTCGCGGATCTGCAGGACACCTTCGTAAAGATGCTCGGCGGCCCGGGCGACATGAACGCCGGTGGCTTCCCCTTCACCGCCATCCCCGGCTCGCGGGTACAGTCGAGCAAACTCAACGGCACCATCCCCACAGGCTACTGGCGCGCCCCCGGCGACAACGGCAACACCTGGGCGACGCAGTCGTTCGTGGACGAGCTGGCCCACGCTGCTGGGCGCGATCCCCTGGAGTTTACCCTCGGGCTTCTGGCCACGATCCCCGCCCCGGGCGCGGGCGTCGGCCGCGGGGGCTTCGGCGGCGCATTTTCGCCCGCGAAAATGACCGCCGTGCTGAAGCTCGCGACCGAGCAGGCCGGCTGGGGTCGAAAGCTACCGCGCGGCCAGGGCCTCGGCCTGGCAATCACCCACACCAACAACGCCCATGTCGCGATCGTCGCAGAAGTGACGGTCAGTCCGCAGGGCGCACTCAGGATCAACCGGCTCACGGCCGCAGTGGATGCCGGCATCATCGTCAACCTTAGCTCGGCTGAGGGCCAGGTGCAGGGGGCGATGCTCGATGGCATCAGCGCCGCGTGGTACCAGAAGATCACGATCGAACAGGGCGGCGCGGCCCAGGCCAATTTCACGCAATACCCGCAGCTGCGGATGAACGAAGCCCCGCCAGCCGTGGCGGTGCACTTCGTGAAGTCAACCGCCGCCCCCACGGGACTCGGCGAGCCGGGCCTGCCGGCAGCGGCGCCCGCGCTGTGCAACGCCATCTTTGCCGCGACCGGCAAGCGCGTCCGCACCCTGCCCTTGGTCGACCAAGACCTGAAGTGGTCCTGATCGAGGGCGGCCCGCCGCTCAGCGCCAGTAGCCGCGAATGTACACGTAGCTGCCGCCGGTGCGTTTCCAGTGCGGGCTCACGAAGGCGCGCCGGTTCGGCGGCGGGACCTCCCAGCGGCCCGGAACCCACTCGTAGCGGTTCACGCCGACGTAGCTGTAGTAACCCGTAATCCAGACATAATCCGGGGCTGGACGCACGACCACGACCTCGCGCGGGGGCGGCGGCAGATCCGGCGGCCGGGCAACGAAAACATCGCTGGTCGCCTCCACCTCGGAGCGGTAGAGCGTGCCGCGCTCGTGATCGATCCCGTTGCCGATCGTGCCGCCGGCAATCGCGCCGGCAACGCCAGCCGATCACGGCCATTGCGCCAAAAAGCAATGCGAAGCCAACGAAGCCGTAGTCGCTCAACGTGTTGAGATAGTCGTTGTGCGCCGACTGGGCATCGTCGGGGAAGTTCTCTGGTCGAAATTATTCAAGCAACACGTTGTAGCTGCCCGCCCCGCCGCCAGTGATCGGATGTTCCCGGAAGATCGACCATCCAATCCGCCACATGATCGGTCGCGTGCGCTCGCCGCTGAACTCCACGAGCTGGTCCAACCGAAGGCGGGGACCTGGGGCCACGGCATAAATCGTCGCCACGGTCACGACCACCGCGACAAGAATGCCGGTCGAGACCGCCAGGCGTCGGGCCAGGCTTCGCCAGCCCGAAACCAGCGGCCACACAATCAGGGCCAGCGCCAAGCCAAGCCAAGCACCGCGACTGATCGTGAGGAAAAGTCCGAAACCGAACGTTCCCGTCAACCCGAGCGCCAGCGCCCGCCATCCAATCGAGACCCCGCGGCCGAGGCCGACCGCCAGCGTGGCGGGAAACACCAGCAGGAGCAGTGCGGCAAGGCTGTTGGGAATTCCGAACGGGCCGCTGGAACGTCCCAAAAACTGCAAAACCTGCCGGCGTCCCAGCATCAGCCACTCCGGGTCAAGGAAACGCTGGTAGACGGCGAGCGTCACGGCCACCACCGCGAGCACGGCAAGAACGGCGAGCAGGAAGCTCCGCGGCCCTGGCAACTGCACACCATTCAGCACGACCCAGAACACCACACCGGCTTGAGCCCAGAGTAGCCAGTCATGCCAGCCCAGCCAGCCGACCGGGGTGAGCCACGCGGCGTTGGCCGCCGCATAGGCGAAGAACGGCAGCAATAACCAGCCGGCCGGGTGTATGGCGGGGCCGCCCTGCAAGGCGACCGAGAGCAGCACCGAGGCCAAAAGCAGGCCATTGAGCCAAACCGTGACGGTCATCGTTTCCGGACGGTAGCCCCCCAGACACAGGGTGGTCCAAGCGAGGCTCGCGGCTAACAGCAGGGCATGGATCCATTCCCAAACAGGGACACGGGGAGAAGGGCTCGTCGTTCCCATGGGTTGCCGAAACGTACGCGACGCTAGGCGGCGCGGGCGGCTGGCTCCGAGCCCAAAAAAAAGCGCCAGCCCGGAAAGGGCTGGCGCGAAAGCTGACAACGCGCGGGCGACTCAGGTCGTCGGGACGGACTGGATCGTCTTAAGAATGCGGCCCGCGACCAAGTACGGGTCGGCGGCCGAATTCGGACGACGGTCCTCAAGGTAGCCCTTGTAGCCGTTGTTGACAAAGCTGTGCGGGACGCGCACGGATGCGCCGCGATCGGCCACGCCGTAGCTGAACTTGTCGATCGACTGGGTCTCGTGCAGGCCGGTGAGGCGGAGGTGATTCTCCGGGCCGTAGACGGCGATGTGCTCGTTGCAGTTCTTGCTGAAGGCGGCCATGAGCTTTTCGAAGTAGGCTTTGCCCCCGACCTCGCGCATGTGCTTGGTCGAGAAGTTGGAGTGCATGCCCGAGCCGTTCCAATCGAGCGGCGCGTTGAACGGCCCGAGGATGGGCTTGCAGCGCCATTCGATGTCGATGCCGTAGCCTTCACAGAGGCGGGCCAGGATGTAGCGGGCGACCCACATCTGGTCGGCGGCGTTCTTGGAACCCTTGCCGAAGATCTGGAACTCCCACTGGCCCTTGGCGACCTCGGCATTGATGCCCTCAAGGTTGATTCCGGCATCGAGGCAGATGTCGATGTGCTTCTCGACGATTTCACGAGCAACGCAGCCGACGTTCTTGTAGCCGACGCCGGTGTAGTACGGGCCCTGCGGGGCCGGGAAACCGTCCTTCGGGAAGCCGAGGGGCGCGCCGTCCTTATAAAAGAAGTATTCCTGCTCGAAGCCGAACCAGGTGTCCGGATCATCCGGGATCGTGGCGCGGGAGTTCGACGGATGAGCCTCGCCGGTGTGGAGGTACGTCTCGCACATCACGAGCACGCCGTTCTTGCGGGTGGTGTCCGGGAAGACCGCCACCGGCTTGAGCACGACGTCCGAACTCTTGCCCTCCGCCTGCTGGGTGGAGCTGCCGTCGAAGCCCCACGCGGGGAGTTCGGCGAGCTTCGGGAAGGAGGCGAACTCCTTGATCTGCGTCTTGCTGCGGAGGCTGGCGAGGGGCTGGTAGCCGTCGAGCCAGATGTATTCCAGTTTGTATTTGGCCATAGGATGGAGGTTTTGGGACGTGAAGTGGGGGTCTTGACACTATTGGACCCGCACGAAGCGGGTCCGGAACGGACGAAAACCCGGGTGGGAATTGAGCACCTGCCATGCCAGAGGCAATCAGAAGTTTGATTCATTCGGATTTTTCCAGAAAACGGACTTGTAATGCGGCAAACCCCCGAACTCGGCTTGCTTCCGGAGCCAGCGTCCTCTCTGTCCCGTTCATGCAGGAAGGAAAAGACACCGTCCGGGCCCTGGTCCGCATCGGCTATGACGGCCGGGTGACCAAGATTTTCCGGGGCAGCCGGGCCAAGGAACGGTTCGACAACGAGGTGCGCGTCCTGAAGCACCTCGAGGCCCGCGGATGCCCGTTTGTCCCCCGCCTTTTTGAGTCGGACCCCGCTGAACTCCGGATGGTCACCTCGAACTGCGGTTCCCGGGTCGAGCACCTGGGCGAGGACCGGCAGAAGGAGCTTTTTGCAGAATTGGAGCGTTATGGCGAGCGCCAAGAGGATCCGTACCTTCGCAACATCACCTACCGGGTCGCGGACGGGCGCTTCTGCATCATCGACTTTGAGTTCGCGACCTTGCTGGACGACCCCGGCCGGCCTTCCCTCAAGCCCGACGCATGAGCGCGGTGTCCCCTTTCCTCCCCGGCACCCTGGCCTGGTCGGCACAAACTGATCGCGGCCGGGTGCGCCAGAACAACGAGGACTCGTTCCTCGCCCTGACCTTCGACGGTCGCGAGGTGCGCTACCTCGGCAAGACTGGGCAGGCCTCGTTGGCCGGAGCGGACTTCGTTTTCGCGGTGAGCGATGGCATGGGCGGGGCCAAGTCGGGCGAGTTCGCGAGCAAGATCACCGTCGCGCGCATCACCCGCCTGCTTCCCTCGAGCTTCAAGTTCGCGGCCCAGGGACTCGACCGCGGTTTCAACGACGTGCTCGAGGAACTGTTCGCCAGCATCCACCGCGAGATGCTCAAGCTCGGCAATTCCTACGAGGAACTTTCGGGTATGGGCGCCACGTTGAGCCTCGCGTGGTTCACGCCCGGCTGGTGCTACTTCGGGCACCTCGGCGACAGCCGCATCTACCACCTGCCCGCCGCGGGCGGCATTACGCAGGTGACCCACGACCACACCTACGTCGGGTGGCTGCGCCGCGGGGGCAAGCTCAACGAGCGCGAGGCGCGGTCCCACCCCGGCCGCAACTCCCTCAATCAGGCCCTCGGCGCCCAGCACCAGTTCGTCGAGCCACACATCGGCGCGGTCGGCTGCCAGGCGGGCGACCGGTTCCTGATTTGCTCCGACGGCCTGAATGACGGCCTGTGGGACGCCGGCCTCGATGACCTCATCCGCCACCCGCCCGCCGCCCCCGAAGGTCTCTCGGTGGCACAGCATCTCGTGCGCGCAGCGGTCGGAAGCTCCGGACGTGACAACTGCACTGCAGTGGTGATAGAAATCGGTTCGCCGGAACCATGACGCGTATCTTTGTCTACGGGACTTTGAAACGGGGCGCCAAGAACAACGCCCACCTTGAGGGACAGCGTTTTCTCGGCGAGGCCGTGACTGTTCCGGGGTATGTGCTCTATGGACTATTTGGGTATCCCGGCATGGTCCGCGCGGCCGACGTAACTGCCGGCGTGACCGGAGAGCTTTGGGAAATCGACGACGACTGTCTGCGCAACCTTGACCGCCTCGAGGGACTCGCCGAGGGGCTGTATACTCGCGAAGCCGTGCAACTCGAGCCGCCTTTCGCCAGCCACCGCGCGCAATCTTACCTCTACCACCGCAGCCTCGAGGGCCGCCCGCGGCTTGGGTCCACCTGGAAGCTGTGATTCGTCACCCCGGGTGAGCGTGCCCAGGCGCTACTTCCTCAGCTCACGATCCGTCACTCGGGTCACGGCAGTAAATTTCACCCGAAACAGGTCATCGAGCGCTTCACGCACCGAAGGCGGGATGCGCCGGACCATGAGATCGAGCGCCGGCAGCGGTCCGCCGGAGACGTCGCTCAATACCGCCTGCCCAGTGGCCGGCATGACCACAGGGGCCTCCGCAATCACGACCGCGGTGGAACCCTCCGGCCAGACTGTGGATTCGTCATCGGCTGCAATCACTTCGCGGACAGATATGACCGGGGCAATCGCATTGGCTCCGGCCAATCGCTCCTCCAACCGGTCAATCAGTCCTTTTTTTTTTCGGCCCCCGCGGCCGGGGCTTCGTCGGCAAGGGCCGCAAGCTCCTTGATCAGGCTGTCGAGGGCACGGGCCCGGCTGGCCTCAACCGCCTTGAGCAGGACGACTTCGAAATTGACGCGCTCGGCCAGCCCCAGCTTCACCCCGCCCTCGCCCTCGCGGAGGGCATCGAGCAGGCGGGTGAGTTGCTCGGTGGTCAGCTCGGAGCCGAGGTTCGCACTCCGGCCGGCCCGAGCGATCGAATCGAGCAGCGCCGCCCGCACCAGAGCCTGGAGATCATTAAGCAGGCGAACTAGGTCGCGGCCCGCGGCATCGCATTCGTCAATGATCGCCACAATGCGACGGTGGTCGGCGGCAGCCAGCGCGGCGGCCAGCGCGGCGACCTTTTCTCCCGAAACCAGGCCGTAGACATCTAGGACATCGGGCTCGGAGATTGTGGAGCCGCAAAAGGAAATCATCTGGTCCAGGATCGACTGGGCGTCACGCATGCCGCCGTCGGCGAGGCGAGCAATGCAGGCGAGCGCCTCGGGGGTGGCTTTGATCTTTTCCTCCTTGGCGATGGTCGCGAGGCGACCGGCAATGAGCTCAGACGGAATCGGCCGCAGGTCGAAGCGCTGGCAGCGCGAGAGGATGGTCGGGAGCACCTTCTGTACATCGGTCGTGGCAAACACGAACTTCACGTGCTCGGGCGGTTCCTCCAGCGTCTTGAGCAGGGCGTTGAAGGCCGCAGTCGAGAGCATGTGCACCTCGTCGATGATGTAGATCTTGAAGCGGCCCTGCGCCGGAGCATATCGCACGGTGTCACGCAGGTCGCGGACCTGGTCGACGCCGTTGTTTGAGGCGCCGTCGATCTCGATGACATCGAGGTGGGTGCCTTCAGCAATGGCCTGGCAGGCCGGGTCCTGCGGGTCGAAGTCCGCCTTGGGCCCGCCGGTGCAGTTCAGGGCCTTGGCGAAGATGCGGGCGGTGGAGGTTTTTCCCGTGCCACGGGGACCGACGAAGAGATAGGCGTGGGCGATGCGTCCGCGGGCGATGGCATTGCGCAGCGTGCGGACTACATGATCCTGCCCCACGACATCCGCGAAGCCCTGCGGGCGCCACTTGCGGGCGATGACTTGGTAGGGGGCGCTCAAGTGAAGGAGAAAGTGAGAGGGAAAGTGCGCGGAAGCGACAAGAGGGAAAATGTCATCCAGAGTTTTTTCCGCGTGGGTCGCCGGCATCTCTCCCGGTCACGCGTCCCGACGCTCAGGTTCGCTCGCGGGAAAAAAAGTGGCCAGGCACTCCACGGCACTGGGAGGACGTCGTTACCGTTGCTGCCTTCCGGCCCTGGCGGAGTTCACGCGCCTGCCCATGCATGGCACCTGGCCGGCGCGGAACATGCGGCGCCCGGGTCGGGGCGCAAACACAATCAGTTGCCGGCCGGCGCCGGCACTGCGGGAGCCGCTGGCGCTCCAGCCTTTGTGGTGGTGGGACGCTGATCCGGACCGGGGCTCGGGAAACCCCCGCGACCGCCACGTTCGCCGCCGCCAAAGCCTTGGCCGCCGGGACCGCTGCGACCGCTGCGGTCGCCGCCAAAACCCTGCCCACCGGAGCCGCCACCGCGATTCGGGAAATTGCCTGGGGGGCCGCCCCGGCCACCGCGGCTCTGGAAATCGGGATTGAGATCGCGGTTCTTCTGCAGGTCGCCCAACTTGGCGCTTTGCTCGGCCGTCAGGATCTCCTTCAGGTCGGTCTCGGCCTTCTCGACGATCGGCTTGATGACCGCGGCCGTATCGATCGTGGCCTGCCGGCGGATCTCGTTCACTTCCGACTGGGTCTTGTCGAGGATCGGCTTGATCTTGGTCTTTTGCTCCTCGGTGAGCTGCAGGCGCTCGACATAGCGTTGCAGGAGGCCCGGGTCGGTAAACTGGACCGGACGGCGGCCCTCCATCATGCGCTGGCCGACACCCAGGGCAAAAAAGCCGCCGAACACCGAGCCGGCGATAAATACGCCGACGAAGGCCACGACGACTTTCCAGATGTTGCCCATACGGTTCAGGACTGGCCGAAGAGCATCGCGACCGGGTCATCCACGGTCGGCGCGGCATCCTCCGCACCGGCGGAGAGGCCGAAGGACGAATAGTTCACGAGCACGCTGGCGACGACCAGCACGGCGGCGATCCACAGGGCGCGCGGGGCGAGCATCTCGAACAGCGAGGCCACGCGGCGCTCCGACTCCTCGAACGCGAGGGCGGCGACGCGTGTCGCAAAGCCCAGCGGGGCCGAGTCGTCACGCGAATCGGCGGGGGCGCGGCGGGCCAAGGCGGCGAGTCGCGTCCAGATCTGGCGGGTGTCGTGGGAGTTCATGAGCCTTCCTTTCGCTTCAATTCCTGAAACAGCTTGTGCAGTCTACGCCGGGCCCGGAAAGCCCGAACTTTGACGAGGGATCCGGTCCAGCCGGTCAGGGCGCTGATCTCGGCGATCGTCTTCTGCTCGAGGTCGAGCAGCTGGATCACCATCCGGTCGTCGGGCCGGAGCTGGTCGAGGAGCTTGTAGACGAGTTCGCGCGCGGCGAGCGCATCGGCGGTGTCGACCGCATTCTCGTTGGTCATGACCGCGTCGAGCATATCTGCCTCGTTCTCGGAGAGGTCGGCCCAGCGGAACTCCGGCCGGCGCTTCTGCGCCCGCAGGTGGTCGATGCACGTCGTCACCGCGATCCGGGAGACCCAGTGGGAGAACGGGACGGCGCCCTGGTACTGTTCGATGCGGGTGAACATTTTCAGGAAGATTTCCTGGGTGAGATCCTCTTCGGAAACACGCCGGGGCAAATGCGACCGCACGATCCGAATGACCATCGGGTGAAGGTGTTCCACAAGTTCGCGAGCCGCCGCCTGGTCGCGTTTGCGGACGCGCTCGAGACAGCCAGCCAGATCGAACGACTGGTCGTCGGCCATAGGTTATAGGTGATGGAGGCAATCTCAGGCACAACATGCAAGACGATGGTGGCGAACGGCTGGTTACCGGGATGAGCAGGCCGCTTGACACTCCCCGGGGCACTGCTTGAGTGCCCTCCCCGAGATGCGAAAACTGATCCAGGCCCTTCGACTTACGAAGCCGCACGACCTCTGAGCGGGCCGCCCAGCGGTCCGGTCGAGCGCAGGCCTGACTTTTGCCGCCGTCCCGTACGGCGTTTGCCCGTCGTTTTCCGCCTTTCGTTAGTCTAACCAGTTTAGCATCCGCGTCATGCAATCCGCTCCCGTTACCAAGTATCGTCCGTTTCCCCCGGTCGACCTGCCCGGTCGACAGTGGCCCAACCGCACCCTGACCCGCGCCCCGATCTGGTGCAGCGTCGACCTCCGCGACGGCAACCAGGCCCTCGCCCAGCCGATGAGCGTCGAGGAGAAGCTCGAGTACTTCGACCTGCTCGTCCGCATTGGTTTCAAGGAAATCGAGGTCGGCTTCCCCAGCGCCTCCCAGATCGAGTTCGATTTCTGCCGCCGCCTGATCGAAGAGAAGCGCATCCCGGCCGACGTCACCATCCAGATCCTCTGCCAGTGCCGTGAGGACCTGATCACCCGCTCGCTCGAGGCGCTCCGGGGCGCGAAACAGGTGATCTTCCACCTGTACAACTCCACCTCGCCCAAGCAGCGCGAGTACGTCTTCAACGCGCCCAAGTCCGAGATCGTCCGCATCGCCACGCACGCCGTCGGCTTCCTCAAGGCGCAGATGCGCCCGCTCGTCGCCGCCGGGACCAAGGTCCGCCTCGAGTACTCGCCCGAGAGCTTCACGAGCACGGAGCTCGAGTTCTCCCTCGAGATCTGCGAGGCCGTGACGGACGTCTGGCAGCCGACCGCGGCCGACCCGATCATCCTCAACCTGCCCGCGACCGTCGAGTACGCCACGCCCAACGTCCACGCCGACCAGATCGAGTGGATGTGCACGCATCTCACCCGGCGCGACCGCACGATCGTCTCGCTCCACACCCACAACGACCGCGGCACCGGCGTCGCCGCCACCGAACTGGCACTGCTCGCCGGCGCGGACCGCGTCGAGGGCACGCTCTTCGGCAACGGCGAGCGCACGGGCAACCTCGACATCGTCACCGTCGCCCTGAACCTCTACACGCACGGCATCCACCCGGGCCTGGACTTCTCGGACATCAACCGCATCCGCGACGTCTACGAGCGCTGCACCAAGCTCGAGGTGCCGCCCCGCCTGCCCTACGCCGGCGAGCTGGTCTTCACCGCGTTCAGCGGCTCGCACCAGGACGCGATCAAGAAGTCCATGCCGCACCAGCGGCCCGGACGGCCGTGGGACGTGCTCTACATCCCGGTCGACCCGGCCGACATCGGCCGCAGCTACAAGGCGATCATCCGCATCAACAGCCAGTCCGGCAAGGGCGGCGTCGCCTACGTGCTCGAGAACGAGTACGGCTTCACCCTGCCCAAGCTCATGCACAAGGAGATCGGCAAGATCATCAACGACCTCGCCGACCAGAAGGGCACCGAGCTCACGCCGCGCCAGATCCACGCCGCGTTCCAGAAGGAATACTTGAAGCGGACCACGCCGCTCGCCCTCACCCAGTTCAAGACCGTCGAGTCCAAGAAGCTCGTGAAGTGCGAGGCCGGGTTCACCTTCCGGGGCAAGCGCCTCAAGGTCGCCGGCCAGGGCAATGGCCCGATCGATGCCTTCGTGCGTGCGCTCGCCGCCACGACGCTGCCCAAGGTCGAGATCCTCTCCTACGCCGAGCACTCGCTCGGCCAGGGCGCGCAGGCCAAGGCCGTCAGCTACATCCAGGCGAAGGTCGGCGGCACCCGCACGCTCTTCGGCGCCGGGATCGACACCAACATCGAGCTCGCCTCGATCAAGGCCATCGTCAGCGCGCTCAACCGCTCGCTGGCCAAGTGACCGGGGCGGCGGGACCGCACATGAAATTCACCCCCGCCAAGGCGCCCCTCACGGGTGAGACGCTCGAGTCCCTCACGGCCCGGCTCGCCGAACGCGGCGAGCCGGGCTATCGGGCGAAGCAGATCCTCGACTGGCTCTACAAGAAGCGCGTCTCCTCCTGGGCGGAGATGACCGACCTCCCCGCCGCGTTGCGCGCGTGGCTCGACGAGACGTTCGACCTCATGCCCGCCGAGTTCGCCGCCAGCCAGCAGTCGGCGGACGTGACCGACAAGCTTCTCCTCGAATTGCGCGACCGCTCGCTGATCGAGACCGTGATCATCCGAGCCCCCCAGGAGGGCGTCGGCCTCGACCACTCCCGCAAGACAATCTGTATTTCGACGCAGGTCGGCTGTGCGATGGGCTGCGTCTTCTGCGCCAGCGGCCTAGCCGGGTTGAAGCGCGACCTCAGCGCCGGCGAGATCGTCGCCCAGCTGCTCCAAGTGTGCCGCCGTGAGGACGCCCGCACGCCGCGCGCCCGGGCCGAACTCGCCTCCTTCGACAACATCGTCGTCATGGGCATGGGCGAGCCGCTCGCGAACTACGACGCCCTCATCCGCGCCCTCACCATCCTCAACGCACCCTGGGGCCTCGGCTTCGGCGCCCGCCGCATCACGGTTTCCACCAGCGGACTGGTGCCGAAGATCCTCAAGCTCGCCGAGGAGCCGCTCGGCTTCCGCCTCGCCATCTCCCTGCATGGCGTGACCGACGAGGTGCGGACGAAGATCATGCCGGTGAACAAGGCCTACCCGCTCGCCGAGCTCATCCCGGCCGTGAAGACCTTCACCGAGCGCCATGGGCGCATGGTCACGCTCGAGTTCATCCTGATCGAGGACGTGAACGACTCGCTCGAGCAGGCCGGGCTCCTCCGGGACTACGCGGCCGACCTGCACGCCCATGTGAACCTCATCCCGTACAACACGGTGGAGGGCCTGCCGTGGAAACGCCCTTCGATCACGAGGCAGGAGCGCTTTGCCGACATCCTGCGCGAGGCGCGCGTGCCCGTCACGCTGCGCCGCGAGAAGGGCCACGACATCGCCGCCGCCTGCGGACAGCTCCGGCTCCAGACGGAGAAGGCCCGCGCCGCGGGGTGATATTCCCTGTAGCCCGGGTGAGGTCACCCGGGCTACAGCATGGCATCCAGACCCCTACGGCTTTCATAAATGTAATTCCCTCGAAAGGATTTATCGGCGCGAGTTTCTTGACGAATGCCCGGATCCTTTCTCTTCATACGCCTCCCCCCGTCGCTTTCCGCGTTCCCGTCCGTCAGTTCCCCGTTCCCTTTTCCCGTTCTCTCCTCGCCGCCCGTGCGGCACCCGTTCCCCGCTCTCATGATCGAAGTCAAAGGTCTCGTTAAAAGCTACGGCACCAAGCGCGCCGTCGACGGCGTCACGTTCAGCGTGCGTCGCGGCGACATCCTCGGCTTCCTCGGACCCAACGGCGCCGGCAAGTCCACCACGATGAAGGTCATCACCGGGTACCTCGCGCCCACCGCGGGTTCCGTGACGGTCGATGGCATCGACGTGACCAAGGACCCCGTCGCCACCAAGCGCCGCATCGGCTACCTGCCGGAGAGTGCGCCGGCCTATGGCGAGATGACCGTGACCGAGTACCTCAACTTCATCGCCGATGTCCGCGGCTTCCGCGCGAAGGACACCCGCCTCGCCCAGGTCGAGCGCGCCATCGGACTCACCCACCTCGAGTCCGTGCGCCGGCAGACGATCGAGACACTTTCCAAAGGCTATCGCCAACGCGTCGGCTTCGCCCAGGCGCTGCTCCATGATCCGCCGGTGCTCGTGCTCGACGAACCCACCGACGGCCTCGACCCGAACCAGAAGCACGAGGTGCGCACCCTGATCCGCCGGATGGCCGCCGAGAAGGCCGTCATCCTCTCGACCCACATCCTCGAGGAGGTCGATGCCATCTGCAACCGGGTCATCATCATCTCGCAGGGCAAGATCGTCTCCGACGAGACCCCCGAGAAGATGCACGCCCGCAAGTCCGGCGCGCGCCTCGACGAGATCTTCCGCCAGCTCACCCTCTCCGACGCCTAAGCCCCGCCGCCCATGTCGCAGATCGTCCCCCTCTTCCGCCGCGAGTTCCTCGGCTACTTCCGGTCCCCGGTGGCCTACGTGTTCCTCGTCGCCTTCGTCATCATCTCCGTCTCGCTCGCGTTCTCGCCCTTCGGCGGGTTCTTCGAGTCGAACGACGCGAGCCTCCGGGTCTACTTCTCGTTTTACCCGTGGCTCTTCCTCTTCCTCGTGCCCGCCGTCGGCATGCGCCTCTGGTCCGAGGAGCGCCGTACCGGCACGATCGAGCTGCTCTTCACGCTGCCGGTCACCTGCCTCGAGGCCGTCATCGGCAAGTTTCTCGCCGCCTGGGCGTTCCTCAACCTCGCGATCCTCTCGAGCCTCACGATGGCCTTCACCATCGCGTATCTCGGCAAGCCCGACTGGGGCGTCGTCCTCAGCACCTACGCCGGCAGCATCCTCATGGCCGGCGGCTACCTCGGGGTCTGCTCGCTGATGTCCGCGCTGACCAAGAACCAGGTCATCAGCTTCGTCCTCGGCCTCATCGCCTGCGCGGCGCTGCTGATCCTCGGGTTCAGCGGTTTCACCGCCACGCTCGAGTCCATCCTCCCCGTCGCCGCGGCCGATGCCGTCGCGAACTTCAGCTTCTCGACCCACTTCGAGGGATTCACCCGCGGGGTGATCGACGCCCGCGACGTGGTGTTCTTCCTCTCACTGATGGGCTTCACGATCTTCCTCAACGTCGTCGTCCTTGACCGCTGACCGACCATGAAATCCAGCCGCGTCACCCTCGCCGTTCTCCTCCTCTTCGTCGGGCTCGTCCTCGTCAACTACCTCGCCTCGTCCCTGCCCGGGCGCCTCGACCTGACCGGTGACAAGCTCTACACGCTTTCCGCCGGGACCAAGTCCCTCCTGGGTAAGATAGAGGAGCCGATCACGCTCGACTTCTACTTCACCCGCAGTGCCACCGGACTGCCGATCGCCGCGAAAAACTACGCCGACCGCGTGCAGGAACTGCTCCGCCAGTACGCCCGCAACGCCGGCGGCAAGCTCCGGCTGAACATCGTTGATCCGCGGCCTGACACCCCCGAGGAGGAACGCGCCGGCCTCGCCGGCATCGCGGGCCAGGCCCTGCCCTCGGGCGATCGCCTCTCCATCGGCCTCGTCGCCACCCAGGCCGGCCAGCAGAAGGTCATCGCCGCGCTCACGCCGTCGCGCGAGCCGTTCCTGGAGTACGACATCTCGCAGCTGATCTACAACGTGCAGCAACTCGACCGGAAGAAGCTCGGCATCCTCTCCTCGCTGCCGGTCATGGAGACCCAGAACCGCGCCCTCGTGATGCAGGGCCGCGGCGATCCGGGCCAGGTCATCGCCCAGGAATGGGGCAACACCTTCGAGCTCGTGAACGTCGACACCAGCGCCGTCGCCCTGCCCAAGGGCCTCGATGCCCTCGCTATCCTCCACCCGCAGGCCCTCACCGCGTCACTCAAGTTCGAGATCGATCAGTTCCTGCTCTCGGGGCACCCCGTCTTCCTCGCCGTCGACCCGTCCTCGCTGTACTACAAGCAGCAGTCCGGGATGCTCGTCTCCATCGGCAGCGCCCCGCCCAACGCCTCCAGCAACCTGCCCGAGCTGCTCAAGGCCTACGGGATCGAGTACGACGCCGACTCCGTGGTCGGCGACGAGAACCGTGCGACCCAGACCCGCGACAACAACGGCAACCCCGTGCGCACGCCGGTCTGGCTCACGCTCGACGGCACTAATTTCAACAAGGCCGTGCAGCCCGCGGGCCCGGTAAACATGGTGCGCCTCATCGAAGCCGGTGCCCTCGCCCCCACCGCCGGCAGCAAGCTGACCTTCACGCCGGTCGTCCAGTCCACCGAATCCGGCGGCATGATCAAAAGCGACCTGCTCATGATCAACAGCGGCGAACTCCTCACCCGCGCCCTGCAGGCCTCCGGCAAGAAGCCCCTCGCCGCCCTCGTCACGGGCAAGTTCCCGTCGGCCTTCCCCAACGGTGCGCCCGCCGAGCCGGCGGATCCCGCGAACCCGGCGCCCAAGCCCGCGCTCACCGTGCCGGCCCTCAAGGAATCCTCCGGCACCTCCACCCTGTTCATCGTGGCGGACACCGACTGGTTCCTCGATCCGGTGGCCGTCCAGAAGCAGACGTTTCTCGGCCAGACCTACATCCAGCCGCGCGGCGATAATCTCGCCTTCGCCACCAATGTCATGGAGTTCCTCGGCGGCTCGTCCGACCTGATCAACATCCGCGGCAAGGGCAACTCCGCCCGGCCCTTCGATGTCGTGCAGGCCATGGAGGTCGAGGCCAACCGGCAATACCAGGACAAGGCCGCCGGCCTGGAAAAGCGCCTCACCGAGATCCAGACGCGCCTCGACGAGATCGCTGGCAAGAACCAGGACAACGTCCGCCTCGTCGCCTCCGCCGAGACCACCCAGGCCATCGCCGAGGCCCGCCGTGAACAGGCCACGCTGCGCAGCCAGGTCCGCGAGATCCGCCGCACCCTCCGCGAGGGCATCGATGCCCTCGAGGACAAGCTGCTGCTCACCAACCTCGTGATCGCCCCCGCCGGGCTTTGTGCCTTCGGCCTGTGGTTCCACCGCCGCCGCCGCCTGCCCGCCTGATCCATCCCGTTTCCGTCCCGATGAAGCTGAAGACCCTTGCCGTTGTCGTCGCCGTCCTCGCGGTCCTTTCCGCGGCCACCTGGTATGCCCGCCGCCCGGCGCCCGAGGCGCCGGGCGACCCGCGGATCGGCCAGACGCTCCTGCCGGCCGACGTGCTCCAGAAAGCCGCCAAACTCGTCGTCACGACGCCCGACGGCGCCGTGAACCTAACAAAGGGCACTGGCGACCAGTGGAACGTCGCCAGCTATTACGATTTCCCGGCAGACATGGCGAAGCTCATCCGCCTCGTGGACACGCTCCAGGAGGCGAAACTCGAGCGGGTCGTGACCACGAGCCCGAGCTATCTCGCGCGACTCGGCTTCGGCGACACTCGCCTGACGATGTCCGACTCCGCCGGCAAGACGATCTGGGACCTCCAGCTCGGCAAGCTCGCCGACAAGGGCGGCACCTTCATCCAGTTCAACGGCGAGGCGAAGGCCTTCCTTGGCAACTTCACCGCCTACCTCGATGCCAACGCCGGCAATTGGGCCAACCACCAGCTCGTGGACCTCAAGACCGAGTCCATCGCCGCCGTGGAACTCAATTTCCCCGAAGAGAACGGACGCACCGTGCGCGTTACACGCGCCAAGGCCGCCGATCCCTTCACCGCCGATGGCTTCACCCCGAAGCAGGAACTGATCAACAACCTCATCAACCTGCACACGGCGATCAGCTATTCCGAAACGGAGGACCTCGACAGTGCCGGGGCCAAGGCCGCCCAGCCGCGCGCGCGGACCGTCAAGCTCACCACCTTCGACGGCCGGAACGTCACGCTCACCTATTCCCAGAAGCTCGCGCCGAAGGTCGAGACCCCCCCCGACCAGGGCGAATTCGTCCCGCCGCCGCAGCCGGTTTACCTCGCCGTGGTTGATTCGAACGCGACCGCCCCGGTCAACACCCTCATGAAGAAACGCTCGTTCCGCGTACAGGAGAGCCTCTTCACCAACCTTCCCGCGAAGATCGATGACCTCGTCGACCGCCCGCCCCCGCCCCCTCCCAGCCTGAACGCGACACCGGCGCCCTCCGCTCCCACCACCGGCCCCGCGTCGTTCCGGATGCCCGGGAATTGAGCCTAGCTGTAGCCCCGGCAGACCCCGGCCGTGGGGATCCCCGGGCAGGGTCTGCCCGGCCTACACGTACACGTGTCATGGGCCAAATCCCCGCTTTACGGGCCGGGGGCTTTGCCTTTCCGTCGTCCCCTCATGACGCCTGACCGGCCGATCTCCGACCTCTTCAAGCTGAACCGACCGCTCCGTTCGCTCGAATTCTTCCCGCCCAGGGACGACGCCGGCGTCGACGCCCTCCGTCAGACCGCCAAGGCCCTCCAGCGGATCTCGCCGGATTTCGTCTCGGTCACCTACGGCGCCGGCGGCAGTACCCGAGAGCGCACCGCCCAGGTCTGCGATTTCCTGCGGCGCGACTTCGGCCTGACCGTCATGCCCCACCTCACCTGCGTGGGCCATTCCCGCGTCGAGCTTGGCGGGATCGCCGATCGCATTCATGCCGGCGGCTTCCGCAACATCATGACCCTCCGCGGCGACCCGCCGAAGGGCCAGACCGAGTTCGTGCCGTACCAGGACGGACTCCGCTACGCCACCGACCTCGTCGCCCTGCTGAAGGCGCGGCATGCCGACTTCTGCCTCGGCGTCGGCGGCTACCCCGAGACCCACCCCGAGGCGCCCTCCGCCGAGGCCGACCTGCAGAACCTGAAGCGCAAGGTCGACGCCGGTGCGGCGTTCGTGACCACCCAGCTCTTCTTCGACAACCAGGTCTACTACCGCTTCGTCAACCGCTGTCGAAAGGCCGGCATCGCCGTGCCGATTGTGCCCGGCATCATGCCCGCGCTCTCGCTCAAACAGATCCAGCGCATCACCGGCATGTGCGGCACCGCCCTGCCCGCCGACCTGGCCCGGCGGCTCGAGTCCGCCGGCGATAATACCGAGGCCATGGAGGCCGCCGGCCTCGACTGGGCCATTACCCAGATCCGCGACCTGCTTGGCCACGGCATCCCCGGCTACCACCTCTATATCCTGAACCGCGCGAAAGGCGCCCTCGCCCTCGCCGCCGGCCTTGCGACCTGAGCGTGTTCCGGTTCCACCCGGGCGGAAACAGGCAGAAATCTCCCGGTGATTAAGATGTCCGGATAACGGACACCGGCTCGGTTTTTCTTGTCGGGCCGATTTTGCCCGGGACTCTGAGGTTACCCCACGCTCCGCCGCCAGCCTGCCACCGGCTTGATCGAGCGCCCTCTCCAGCACCCGCCCCATGATCATATACGGAACCGCCATCCTCGCCCTCTGCCATCTGCTCGGCATCGTGCTGGGCGACCTCCTCGGTCGCGCGCTCGGCATGACCACCAATGTCGGGGGCGTGGGCATGGCGATGCTGCTCCTGATCGCCATCCGCCTTCAGTTGCAGAAGCGCGGGTGGCTCCACCCCAAGACCGAGGAGGGCAAGCTGTTCTGGGGCGCGCTGTACATCCCCGTCGTGGTCGCCATGGCCATGCAGCAAAACGTGGTATCGGCGCTGAAGGGCGGACCCATGGCGCTGCTCGCCGCCGTGCTGACCGTGATCAGCTGCAATCTCTGCGTCGCCGCGATCAATCGGATGGAACCCGCCGACGCGCCCACGGCCGAACCCTCCCCGGAGAAATAATCCCATGTGGCCCATCGTCGAAAAAGCCGCCAAGGACAACGGCCTCGTCACCGCCTTCGCCGTCGTCGGCCTGATGATGCTCTTGTCGGGATTCCTCTCGAAAAAGCTGACCTTCGGCCGCGTGCAGGGCTCGGCGATTGCGATTCTGATGGGCCTGGCCCTCGCCTATGTCGGCGGGCGGATCACCGGTGGAACCAAGGGACTGGCCGACATCGCTTTCTTTAGCGGCATCGGGGTGATGGGCGGCAACATGCTGCGGGACTTCGCCATTGTCGCCACCGCCTGCGAGGTGCAGCCGACGGAGGCGCGCCGGGCCGGCTGGATCGGCGCCATCTCCCTGCTGATCGGAACTGTCCTGCCCTTCATGGTCGGGGTTCTGGTGGCCCGGGCATTCGGGTACACCGATCCCGTCAGCCTGACGACCATTGGGGCCGGCGCGGTCACCTACATTGTCGGCCCCGTCACCGGCACGGCCATCGGCGCAAGCTCGGAGGTGCTGGCGCTTAGCATCGCGACCGGTGTGATCAAGGCGATCCTCGTTATGGTGTTCACGCCGGCCGCCGCCGGGTTCCTGCGCCTGCGGACACCCCGCTCCGCAATGGTCTTCGGCGGCCTCGCAGGCACGGTCAGCGGCGTCACCGCCGGGCTCGCGGCCACGGACCGCCGCCTCGTGCCCTACGGCGCGCTGGTTGCGACCTTTCACACCGGGCTCGGTTGCCTGATGGGGCCGTCGGTGCTGTTTCTCGCCGTGAAGGCGATCTTCGCATAATGACCGCCGAACTTCCCCTGTTTAGTCGGGCCCGCGGCCAAGGCGACGCCGTCGCCTTCCGGACCTTAGACGGCACCCGCAGCTACCGCGAACTGCTCGACGCCTCCGCTCGCCTCGCCACGGTGCTGCTGGCGGGCACGGCCGACCTCGGCGAGGCCCGCGTCGCGTTGCTCGCCCCGGCGGGTTTCGACTACGTCGCCGCCCAGTGGGCCACGTGGCGGGCCGGCGGGGTCACGGTTCCGCTGTGCCTGAGCGCCACTGAGACCGAGTGGGAGTATACCCTGACCGATTCCCAGGCCACGGTCGTGGTCGCCGACTCCGAGTCGGCCTCCAAGCTCGCCCCGCTCTGCGCACGCCTTGGGGTGCGGCTGCTGGATCTCGGGCGCATCGATCTCCGCGCCGCACCGACGGCGCTGCCGGCCGTGACCAGCGAGCGGGCCGGCATGATCCTCTACACCAGCGGCACCACCAGCAAACCGAAGGGCGTGGTCACGACCCACGCCAACATCCAGGCCCAGATCGAGAGCCTGGTCCAGGCCTGGGAGTGGTCCGCATCCGACCGCATCCCGCTCTTCCTGCCGCTGCATCACATCCACGGCATCATCAATGTCACGAGCTGCGCCCTCTGGAGCGGCGCCTTGGTCGAGCCCTTCGCCCGCTTTGACGCCGCCGCCATCCTCGCGCGCATCCAGGCCGATGCCTACACCGTGTTCATGGCCGTGCCCACGATCTACGTGAAGCTGATCCAGACGATTGAGGCGGCCGCGCCGGCCGAGCGCGCGGAGATCGTGACAGCCTTCGGGCGCCTGCGCCTGATGGTGTCAGGCTCGGCCGCACTGCCGGCCAGCGTTCACGAAAAATGGACCGCCCTCACCAGCCAGAAGCTGCTCGAGCGTTATGGCATGACCGAGATCGGCATGGGCCTCTCCAACCCCTATCATGGCGAGCGTCGGCCCGGCGCCGTCGGTGTACCGTTGCCCGGGGTGGAACTCCGCCTCAAAGCCGAGTCCGGGGCGATCGTCGCCGGCGAAGACGAGCCCGGCGAGATCCAGGTTCGGGGGCCGGCGGTGTTCCGCGCGTACTGGAACCGGCCCGAGGCCACCGCGGAGTCGTTTGACGGTGGCTGGTTCCGCACCGGCGACATGGCGGTGCGCGAACGGGGCTACTACCGCATCATGGGTCGGCTCTCGGTCGACATCATCAAGAGCGGCGGCTACAAGCTTTCCGCCTTAGAGATCGAGGCCGTCCTGCTCGAGCACCCGGACATTCAGGAGTGTGCCGTGCTGGGGCTGCCCGACGACGTCTGGGGCGAGGCGGTCACTGCCGTGGTCGTCCCCAAGGGCCGGTCCGCACTCGCGTTGTCGACCCTGCGCGAGTGGTGCAAGGCCCGCCTCGCGCCCTACAAGATTCCGCAGCGCCTGAAGGTCGTTGAACAGTTGCCCCGCAATGCGATGGGCAAGGTCACGAAGCCCGCGGTGCGGGCCCTCTTCACCTGAGTGCGGTGGTCAGCGCGGCAGAGCCCGCCGCACCAGCTCAATCGCCTTGGACGCGTTGGCCGGAGTAAAACGGTAAGAGGGCCAGATGATGGCAATCAGCGGCGTTTCGACCGAGGGTTTTCCCGC
Source organism: Opitutales bacterium (assembly GCA_900299415.1). Taxonomy (GTDB): domain Bacteria; phylum Verrucomicrobiota; class Verrucomicrobiia; order Opitutales; family Opitutaceae; genus CAIYFD01. The sequence continues at coordinate 23,920 of OMJT01000022.1, read as the reverse complement.
CCACATCGCCACGGCGTCGATACCGGGATCCGTCTCCGCATGGTTCCAGGCCAGCCCCGTGCGGCGCGCCTGGGCGATCTCCTCCAGCAGGCGGCGGTCGCGGATGCCGGCGCAGAGGTCGGGACGGTGCCCTAGAACCAGTTTGCCGCAGGCCGACTTCGAGAGCGGATAGAGACTATTCTTCGGCGGAGCCACTACCACGCGGTTGGTCGACTGGACGTAATCGATAAAACGGATTCCATCGCCTTCGGCGACGCCGAGCATGATCATCTCGTCGATCGCCTTGACTGCCTTGTGCAGGGTGCCCGCGAAGCGCTGGCGGATCTCCGCATGCGTGTCCCGACCGCTCCAGTCATAGAATCGAGGCGTGGCCCGCCAGAGCGCACCTTGCTTGGCCGCCAGGCCAAAGAGCTCGAGGGTCGAGAGCATGCGAAGAATCGTGGTACGCGGAAAATTCAGTCGCTGCCGCAGCGCGGCCACGGTGAGCCCGCCTGGATTCCGCGCCAGCAGGGTCATGAGTTGCAGTCCCTTGAGGAAGGAGGTGGCAACCGCCCGCTGCTTGTAGGGGCGCAGATCATCGAGGGAAAGCGGACTCATCGCTAGGTTCGGTCAGGCGGCGGTAACGTTGGGAACACACCCAATGACACCTCGCGGCTCAAGTCCGCAGCCGGCTGCGGCCTCAATTAAGTGTCCGTATTGCAGACAGGGCGGAGTCCGGATTTGACCCTGCCTCCGAGTCGAATGCGATAGGTCCGTCACCCCGACGGCACGGCCCGCCCAACGGCCCGCCCTGAATTCATCGCCTGAATCATGAAAACCCTGCTTTCCCCCTCGCCCGCGCAGTCGGCTCTCCGCCCGCTCTTCCGTCCTGCCGCCCTACTTGCCGCTCTCGCCCTCGCCGCCCTGTTGCCGGCCCAGACGTCTGTGCCGCAATCCCGCCGCATCGCCATCTTCGGTTCCTCGGTCGCCAGCGGCACCGGCGACGAGACCGGGACGGAAGGTTATGCCGGGCGACTCCGCACCATGCTCGTTCCCCGGGGCTGGGAAGTGCTCAACCAGTCGCGCGGTGGAGACAGCACCCTGACCGCCGCCCCCCGGTTTGCCCCGGTTGGCGAGCCGCAGCCCAACACCAAGTACCTGCTCCCGGTGAACCCGGCCTATGTGCTCATTGGACTTTCGCTCGGCAACGAGGGCATCAAGAACCAGTCCGACACCGCCGGTCGCGACATGATCTACAAGCAGTTCGAGACGGGCGTCCTTGGCTTCATCCAGCGCAGCCGGGAGAACCGCATCGTTCCCGTCGTCGCCAACTGCTACACCCGGCAAGACTTCACCGATGTGGAGTACGCCTACACCCGACGCATGAACCTGCTGATCAACTCCTGGGACGTGCCCAGCGTGAATTTCCTCGGCACGGTCGACGACGGCACCGGCAAATGGGCGAAGGGATTCATTCACGACGCGCTCCATCCGAATCTCTCCGGTCACATCGAGATGGCGACAGCCTTCGTCCCGTCGTTGTTCGAGGCCCTGGAAAAGGGCAAGCCGCGACCGGCCAAGGTCGCCACTACGGCCTTTGCACGGGCCTCGGGCAATAACGCCACCCTGACCTTCAGTCCGGTGGAGAAGATGCATCCATTCACCCTCGGCGTCTCCGCCCGGGCCCAGGCCGACGGCGCCGTCGCCGCCATTACCGGCTCCACTCTAACCACTGCAACCTACTACCTCGTCCCGGCCGGCGGAGCCGGCGGACGCGGCGGCGCCTCTGCGACGCCGACCACGCTCAGCGCCGCGCAATTGGAGGCGATCAACGCCTTCGACGCCCGCCTGCCCGAAGGCGGCCAGGTGGTGACCAACGCCCGGAACGATCTGACCCGCGCTTCCCTGACCGATGGCGCCGCCGTCAATGCCAAGGTAACCGCGCTCGGCGCCGCCGAACTCGCACTCGCGCTTGCCCGGGCCGAGGCCCTCGCCGCCACCCAGTCTGGTCCAAACCGTCTCACCGCGGCCCAACTGGCCCCGGTCGTCACCACCGTCAGCCGCGGCGGTTCCCTGCAGACTTTTGGGCGCGGCGGCGGTGCGGGCGGCGGATTGGTCGAGGAAACGGCTCTGAATCCAGCGGCAAACTTCACGGCCACCGTTGGCGTGAAGAACGGCGTCTGGACCTACACCGCGGCCAACGGTGCCACGGTCGCCTCCTCGGTCCGCGCCGACGGCAACTGGCACAACCTCGTGGTGAGCCACTACACGGCTCGCGGCGAGACGCTCTTCTACGTCGACGGCCAGCTCGCCGGCCGCACGGCCGAGCGCCTCGAGCCGAATTCCTTCCGCCTCGGCGGCACGGCAGTCGACCTGCGCGACGCCCTGCTTTACCGCTCCGGCCTCAATGACGACGAGGTCGCCGCGCTGCAGTCCGGCACCCTGCTCCAGTCCAGCCTCGAGATCTACGCCCCGCTGGCCGACGCGACCTTTGCTTCCGGTGCCCCTGTGGAAAACCGCGCCCAGAGCCTGACCGCCTTCACCGCCGGAACGGGACTGGCGCACCTCGCCCAATAAGCATCCGCCGGTACCGCTTTGGCGGTCAAAAATCCTGCAGACGTCCCTCGCCCTCTCCGCGGCCCGGCTCCAGGCGAGCGAGGACCTCGCCGATCAGGTAGATCGAGCCAGTCACGACGATTGTCTCGCCTTGGTCGCCGAGAGTGCAGCGGCCCGGGGAGGGAAAGATCGCCTCAACCGTCGCCGGGGCCACCGGGCCGGCGAAGGCCGGCGCGAGGATACCGCGCAGGGTCTCGTGGCTGCACGCACGCTCCTGGTGCGGGACGACGAGGTGGATTTCCCTAGCATGCCGGGCGATCACGGGCAGCAGCGCCTGAGCGCGAGCCAGGCCCAGGACACCGGTGACGATGACTGGAGGGCGTCCGCCCTGCGCCCTCAGCTTTGCCAGATTCTCGTCCAGCACGGTCGCACCCTCGGCATTGTGCGAGGCGTCGAGGATGACCCGGCGCTGGCCCACGATGAACTTCTGCCAGCGGCCCGGCCAGTCTACCTGCTGCATACCCACCTTGGCCACTTCGGTCGGGGGCCGCAGGTTCGGCGGGAGCACCTCCGTGACGAGCAGCGCCGTCGCAGCGTTCCAACGCTGGTAGTCACCGGCGAGGTTGGTTAGCGGGCACCGGGCCAGGTCGTCACCGAAACCCTCGCGCACGGCGTGCACCGGTGCTCCCCGCTCCGCGGCGATATCGCGAATGACCGCCTCAGCCTCGGCCGGCAGGCGTCCAATCACGACCGGCCGGCCCGGCTTGATGATGCCCGCCTTCTCCGCGGCGATCTTGGCGAGCGTGTCACCAAGGAACTCGCAGTGATCGAGGCCGATCGAGGTGATCACGGCGACCTCCGGGTTGACGATGTTCGTCGCGTCGAGCCGACCGCCCATGCCGACCTCGATGACCGCGACATCGCATTTCTGCCGCGCGAACTGCAGGAACGCCATCGCCGTCATGAACTCGAAGAAGCTCGGGTGATCCTCCGGAGCCTCGGCCGACACCCGTTCCGCGACGGGCCGCAGCTCGGCCGTGTAGGTGACGATCTCGTCCGGCGTGAGCTGGCGGCGGTCGACCTGCACGCGCTCGCCGAGGCGCACGAGATGCGGCGAGGTGTAGAGTCCGGTTCGCAGGCCGCCGGCGCGCAGGATCGCCTCGAGCATGGCGCTGACCGAGCCCTTGCCGTTGGTCCCGGCGACATGGATGACCGGCACCGCTTTTTCCGGATGTCGGAGCGCGGCGGCAAATCCTCGCATGCGGTCGATGCCGAATTTCGGCCCACGCGCCTTGAGCGAGAATAGGTAGTCCTGGACGGCGGCGTAGTCAGACATCGTTGGCATGGCTGATCGCAGGTAGGGCTTGGCCACTGGCCCGGCCGCGATGACGGTTGGCCGAACCGGCCGACCCAGCGGGCCGGCCCTACCGGGTGGATTGCCTCAGGTCCCCGCGGCCACCGCCAGCGGGGCGGCGGCCGGCTTCTTGCGGACGTGCAGGGCCGAGAGGATGTCGCGGAGGCGGTCGCGCTGTTCGAGGCGGCTGACGATTTGGTCGACCAAGCCGTGCTTGAGGAGAAACTCGGCGCTCTGGAATCCGGCCGGCAGAGTCTGCTTGGTGGTTTCCTTTATGACGCGCGGCCCGGCGAAGCCGATCAGCGCACCGGGCTCGGCGAGGATCACGTCGCCCAGCGTGGCGTAGCTGGCGGAGACGCCGCCCGTGGTCGGGTTTGTCAGCACGGAGATGAACGGCAGCCCGGCGGCGGCGAGCCGGCCGAGCGCGGCGCTGGTCTTGGCCATCTGCATGAGCGAAAGGATGCCCTCCTGCATGCGGGCGCCGCCCGAGGTGCTGTAAACGATGCAGGGCGCCTTGCGCTCGACGGCGAGCTCGATCGCGCGCGTGATCTTCTCCCCGGTCGCCGAGCCGAGAGTGCCGCCGCAGAAGCGGAAATCCATCACCGCGAGGGTGACCTCGATCCCATGGATGCGGCCCACGCCGCAGATCACGGCCTCGGGCAGGCCGCTGTCTTTCTCGTAGCGCTTGAGGCGCGTCGTGTACGGCTGGGCATCGACGAACCCGAGCGGGTCGGCCGAGCGGACCTTGGCATCCTTCTCCTCGAAGGTGCCGGGATCGACGAGGAACGCGATGCGCTCGCGGGCGCCGATCGGGAAATGATAGCCGCTCTTGGGCACGACCATCTGGTTGTCCTCGAGTTCCTTCTTGAACACGGACTCGCCCGAGGACGGACACTTCACCCAGAGGCCCTCGGGGATGTTCTTCTTCTTGGTGCGGCGGACCGAGTAGGTCGGTTTGTCGAAATGCATGCGAAAAGTGGGGGTTTCAGCCGTGGCCGAAGGTCACGACGTCGAGGTTCAGGCTGCCCGCCCGGCGTAGGACCCGGGCGCAGCCATTGAGGGTGGAACCGGTCGTGAAGACATCATCGACGAGGACGTAATGCTGGGCCGGATTTAGGGGTGCGCCCTTGGCGAGTGCAAAGGCATTTTTGAGATTCTCCCGACGGCTCTCCCGGTCGAACGCGGTCTGCGTCACCGTGTCAACCTCGCGTACGAGCAGGTCCTCCACGCGGGTCGCCCCACCCGCCGCCGCGGCCAGCCCTTCCGCCAGCAGCCGGCTCTGGTTGTAGCCGCGCTCCCGCAACTTGCGCGGGTGCAGCGGCACCGGCACGAGCACGGCGTCACGCACCCGGTCCAGTAACGTGGGCGACCGGCGCAGGATCTCGGTCATGTCCGCGACGACATGCACGCCCTGATGGTACTTCAGCTCGATCACCAGTGCGCGCGCCGCGCCCTTGAACAGCACCGCGGTGCAACCGCGGTCGAAGGCCGGGTCGAGGCCCACTCAGTGCGCGCAGGTGCGGTCGCCCTCGACATCGCCATAGAACGGATGCCCGCAGGTGTCGCAGTGCGGCGCCTGCACGAAGTTGATCCCGCGGGCACAGGCCGCGCAAAGGTGGCGGAACCCGCCCTCCGGCTCGACGAGCTCGCGGCACGCGACGCAGGTAGGCGGAAACAGCACCTCGGCGGCCCCTTGGGAAAGCTCGGCGAGCAGGCTCATCGGTAGAACACCTTCATCAGGAAGAGCCCGGAGGCCGGTGCCGTCGGCACGGCGGCCGTGCGCGTCTTCGCCGCGAGGATCGACCTCACGTCGGCCGCGGAAAGCTTCCCCTCCCCGGCCTGGACCAGCACGCCGGCCAGGCTGCGCATCATCTTGTAGAGGAAGCCCGCCGCCTCGCCCGTGATGCGAATCTCACGGCCGCGCCGGGTGACGTCGAGCCGTGTCAGGTCCCGCACAGTGTCCTCGCGTTCCGGGCCGTTCACCGCCGTAAAGGCCCGGAAATCGTGGCGGCCCTGCAGTACCTTCGCCGCTGCCCGCATGGCCACGAGGTCGAGCGTCCGGTGCACCGGCCAGCAAAAGGGCCGCGTGAAGGGATCGGGGTCGCCGCAGTGGACGCGGTACACGTAGCGTTTGCCCTTCGCGGAAAAGCGCGCGTGGAAATCCGGCACCGCCGCCCGGACCTCACTCACTTGGATCTGCGGCGGCAGCCCGGTGCGAAAAGCCGCGAGCAGCTTCTCCGGCCCATGGCGCCACGCCGCGTCGAAATGAAAGACCTGCCCTTTCGCATGCACCCCAGCGTCGGTGCGGCCACTGCCATGGATGCGCACGGGGCCGCCGAAAATCTGCTGCAGCCGGGCTTCGATCACATCCTGGACGGCGCGCCCCCCCGCCTGGCTCTGCCAGCCGGCGAAGTTGGTGCCATCGTAGGCGCAAGTGCACTTCCAGCGCTGCAGGAGTGGGTTCATCGCGACGCCCTCACTCCGACGGAAAGCGCTGGTTGAGGAAATCCTGCAGGATCAGCGTCGCCGCGCGCGAGTCGATCACGCCGCTGGCGCGCACCGCCCGGCGCTGGGGCTTCGGGATCGACGACTCGGCCTCGTAGCTCGTGAGGCGCTCGTCCACGAGGTGCACCGGCAGGCCGAATTCGGTGCGGAGCTGGGCGGCGAGCGCCTCGGCCTCCCTGGCCTTGGGCCCGGCGGTGTCGTCCATGTTCAACGGCAGGCCGATCACAAGATCCGTGACGCGCCGTTCCCGCACTACCCCGGCCAGGGCGGCGCGGCGCTTGGCCGGATCGGCCTCGATCAGGGCAGGCAACGGCGTCGCCACGCCCAGCTCGTCGCCATAACTGAGGCCGATCCGCCTCGTCCCGTAATCGATGCCGAGGCAACGCATGGCCAGGACCGCGCTCAGAGCAGGCGGCAGCCGGCAGGGTCCGCGGCAAGGCGCTTCAGCAGGGCCTTGATGTCCTGGGCGCGGTCCCGCGGGCAAACCAAGGTCGCATCCGGGGTGTGCACCACGATGAGATTGTCGGCGCCAAGGACCGTCACAAGGTGGCGGCCCTCGGACAGCACGATGTTGCCGCTGCCCTGCTCGACGAGCGTGTTGCCGCGCTGGACATTGCCTGCGGAGTCGCAGGCGCGGTGCCGCGCCACGGCGGGCCAGGCGCCGACATCATCCCAGTCGAACGACGCCGGCAGCACGACCACGTTGCGCGCGTGCTCGAGCAGCGCGTAGTCGACGGAGATCTTTTCCAGCTTCGGGTAGACCTGCTTCAACACCGTGGCGAGCGGACGGCCGGCGGCGAGCTGGCGCCGCAGCGTCGCGAGGCCGCGCGCGAGGGCCGGGGCGTGCGCCGCGAAGGCCGCGAGCACGACGGGCACGCTCCAGATAAACATGCCCGAGTTCCACAGGTAGTCGCCGCTCGCGAGGTAGCGCCGGGCGGTGGCGAGGTCGGGTTTCTCTACGAAGCGCTCGACCGGACGGATCCGCCCCGCGGTCTGGCGTCCCTTCCGCGCGACCTTGATGTAGCCATAGCCAGTCACCGGTTCGGTCGGCACGATCCCCAGGGTGACCATCACCGGTCCCGCCGCGGCGGTGGAGAAGGCGGTCTTGAGGTCGCGCCGGAACGCCGCCTCGTCGTGGATCACGTGGTCCGCCGCGAGGATCGCGAACACCCCGCGCGGGTCTTGGCGCTCGACCAGCGCAGCGGCTACGCCGACCGCGGGCGCGGAGTCGCGGCCCACGGGCTCGGCAATGACGTTCCGCGCCGGCAGGCCCGGGCAGGCCCGGCGCACGGCCGCGGCCTGGACGGCATTGGTGATCACGAGGATGTTTTCCCGGGGCACCACCCTCCGCACCCGGTCGAGCGTTTGGGCAAGCATGGGCTTTTCACCCAAGATCGGGAGGAGTTGCTTGGGACGCGACTGGCGGCTGAGCGGCCAGAACCGCTCACCTTTGCCACCCGCAAGAATAACCACGAATTGGCGGGACATTCCCCGCATTCAGAGGGCGGCCCCGGCAGGCGCAATTTCAATTGCGAGCCGGCGCGAAGCGGCTCTCTTTCGGCCAATGAGCCGTCCGCTCCCCGCCCTCTCCCCTGCCGAACTGGCCCGCTACAGCCGGCACCTGATGCTGGACCAGATCGGGATGGCCGGGCAGCAGCGCCTCGCGGGTGGCCGCGTCCTGATTATCGGGGCCGGTGGCCTGGGCAGCCCGGTTGCGCTCTACTTGGCCGCGGGTGGCGTCGGCACGATCGGAATCGCCGACTTCGACCGGGTCGAGGAGCACAACCTCCAGCGCCAGTTGCTGCACGACAGCGACGCCGTCGGCCAGCCCAAGGTCGCCTCCGCCCTCCGCCGCTTGCGCCTGGTCAATCCTCATGTCCATGCCGTCGGGCACGAGGCCGCGGTCACCGCCGGGAATGCCGCCGAGTTGGTGGCCCAGTACGACGTGGTCGTCGATGGCAGCGACACCTTCGCCACGCGCTACCTCGTGAACGACGCCGCGGTCCTCGCGAAAAAGCCCCTCGTTCACGGCAGCATTTTCCGTTTCGAGGGCCAGGTCGCCGTGTTCGATCCCGCCCGCGGCGGGCCGTGCTATCGGTGCCTTTTTCCCGAGCCACCGCCAGCCGGTTCAGTGCCCAATTGCGGCGAGGCCGGTGTGCTTGGCGCTCTGTGCGGCGTCATCGGCAGCCTCCAGGCCCTCGAGGCGATGAAACTCATCGCCGGCTTCGGCGAGCCGCTCGTCGGCCGGCTCCTTGCCTACGACGCCCTCAACCAAACCTTCCGCACGTTACGCGTGAACCGCGACCCGGATTGCGCAGTGTGCGGCCGGAACCCGACCATCACCGCCCTCGACCCAGCGCGCTATGCCGAGGGTTGCCAACCCGCCGGCGAGACCGGCGACGCCGCCGCCCCCGCCGGGGACTTTCCGCTCGAAGTGGATGTCGGCGAGGCGCAGCGCCTCTGGCAAAGCGGCGGCGCCCTGATCCTCGACGTGCGCGAGCCTTACGAGACCTCGATCTGCCAGATCGCCGGCTCGGAGCTCATTCCCATGCGACAGATCCCGGCCCGGCTCGCCGAACTGCCGCGCAACCGACATCTCCTTGTGCTCTGCCACGTCGGTACCCGCAGCTGGCATGTCAGCGAATACCTGCGCGCCCAGGGCTTCACCGCCGTCAGCAACATCGCCGGCGGCATCAGCGCGTGGTCCGACCGAATCGACCCGACGCTGCCAAGGTACTGAGGATCGAACCCGGGTGGAACGCGTAGCTCTTAACGCGTTCGGCGCTGATTGAGGGTAATCCGCTTCCCCTCGATCCGTCAGTCTATCCTACAAACCGTTCTAAAACAGCCGCAGCTCCGGATGCGCCCGGGCGTAGGCCGCGGCATGCAGGGCGAACGCAGCCTTGATCTTTCGCGTGAGCGTTTCGGGCCCGGTACGGAAACGCACGTCGTCGATCGCGCCGACCGGGACAAGGTCCTTGGTGGTGGAGAGCAGGAAACACTCGGACATCGTCGGCAATTCCTCGGGCCGGAGCGCCCCCTCGCGCACCCGCACGCCGGCCGCGGGCGCCACCGCCTCGAGCAGGTGGGCCCGGGTGATCCCGGCGAGGATGCCGGCCTCCACGGGCGGGGTCAGGACCTCACCGTCACGGATGAAGGCGATGTTCGACACGGCGGCCTCGGTGAACTCGCCCGCAAGGTTGAGAATCAGCACCTCGTCGGCCCCGCGCTGCCGGGCCTCGCGCAGGCAGAGGATGTTATTGAGGTAGTTGCCGGTCTTCCACCCGGGGCTGAGCGCCTGGATGGGGTTGCGTCGCAGGCTGCGCGCGACCGAAAGCCGCAGACCGTGCTCCAGTTGCGCCGGGGGCAGCACCGGGCAAGGCTGGATGAGGACCACAAAGCCCGGTGCCTCGGCCAAGGCAACATCGAGCCCGATCGATCCCTCGCCTCGGGTAATCTGCAGCCGCACGTAGAGTTCGCCTGCGCCGGGCACGGCCTGGCGAAAAGCCGCCACGGTCCGCCGGATCTCCGCAAGGATCCGCTCCTCGGTGAATGGCACCGCCATGAACAGCGCCTCAGCGGAAGCGAGCAACCGCCGCCAGTGACCCTCCCATGCGAAGATCACGCCCTCATAGGTGCGCCAGACCTCGTAAATGGCGTCACCGTAGAGGAAGCCTCGGTTGACCGGACTCACCGAAGCCTCGCCGGCGGGATGCAGGCGTCCGTTGGTGTTGGCTTGGATGTAGTGGGCGGCCATGCGCGGACTGTGCGATCAGGCACCCCAAGCGCAAATCCCTTCGCACAGGATGGCAGGCCAGACCCACTTTGAGATTCAAAATCCCAAAGGCGCGCTTCCCGCCCAGCGCAGATATCAAATCCTCCCCAGCCACGGGCCGGGGAGAAACGGAAGTCTCCGGCGCCTTACCCGCGCGCCTTCACCAAGCCCAGGGCCTTTTTCACATTGTGCACGCTCGGCAGGGAGATGCCGACGGCGGCCGCGATTTCGCCCCCGGTTTTCCCGGCGGCGGCGAGCGCCTTCACCTTGGCGCGGATTGCATCCGTAATCTCCACCCGCGCCTTGCGCTTGCCAGACTTGGCAGCGGCGGACTTCGCCTTGGTGCGGGTCCGGCCGCCCCTCGCCGCCCGACGGAGGGCCGCGATGAAGGTATTGACGTTGTCAAAGCCGTACCGGGCCGGGAGCCCAGCCAGTTCGCGACGGGTTTCGGCTTCCAGGGACTTTTCGAGTTTTGCGAGGCGGGCTTTTTCGGCCGCCAGTTTCTTTAGTTTATCATTTAGCATGGCAGACACATGCTGCCGCCAGTATATAAGGACAGCAAGGCCGGTCTGGTGATGTTAATGTAATTTATATCCGTCAGGACGAACCATGCCTGATCCGGCCCCTTGGCCAACCATGTCCGGGCGGGCCCCCCGTGCGCTCCTCGCCGAGCGCGCTTGCATCGGAGCCCTTGCCTCCCTTCTGCTCGGCCATGGCTCGCATTCCTATTGAGGACGATTACACCGACGTGCTGCGCAAGGCGCAGCGCGGCCACAAGATCACGGACAAGGAGCTCGCCGCGCGCGCGGGCATCACGCAGGAGAACCTGGCCGCGATCCAGACCGGCCGGCCCCTCGACGCCGTGCTGCGGCGCGTCGCCCGCCACCTCCAGCTGAGCCCGAACGCCCTCGAGGAACTGGCCCACAAGCGCTGGTACCCCGTGCAGCCCGACTTCCCCCGCGGGTTCATGATGTTCAACACCCCGTACAAGCAGGACATCACGGTGAACAGCTACCTGGTCTGGGACTCGAAGACGAAACAGGCCGCGGCGTTCGACACCGGCACCGACAGCGCCGGGATGCTGACCGAGATCGAGACGGCCGGCCTGAAGCTGCAGCACATCTTCATCACCCACACGCACCCGGACCACGTCGCCGATCTCGACCGCCTCGCGGACGCTACGGGTGCCGCTGTCTGGGCCAGCGAACTGGAACCCATTTCCCGCCCCGGCTCCCAGACATTCAAGGAGAACGCGCATTTCCACCTCGGGGCTCTGTCCATCAAGACGCTCCTCACCTCCGGGCATTCCCCTGGCCAGACGACCTTTTTCGTCAAGGGCCTGAGCTGGCCGCTGGCCGTGGTCGGCGACTCCCTCTTCTCCTGCTCGCTAGGCAGCAGCCCGACCGGCTTCCTCGAGCAGCTTGGCAATAACCGCAGCAAGATCTTCACCCTTCCAAAAGACACTGTCATTGCCTGCGGCCACGGCCCCCTGACGACCTTGGCCCAGGAAAAGCTGCACAACCCGTTCTACGCCCGTTGAGCGTGGCCGGTGGCGGGCGATTTCAGTACTTGCGCCGCCCCGGCAAGCTGCCCAAGTTCGCCCCCCTGATTTAGGCGCGGTAGCCAAGTGGTAAGGCCGAGGTCTGCAAAACCTCTATGCGCCGGTTCAATTCCGGCCCGCGCCTCCAGTCTTCACCCTTCGCGCAAGCGATACGAAGCCTGCCGCGCCAGAGTCCGCAACCCGCGGCCGAGGGCGGGCAAACGCCCCGGAAATTGACCCACTAACGGGGCTCGTAGGTCGCCGGTCAAAGGACCCGATATCTCCACAATTACATGCGCTCGAGCGTCCGCAGACCAAGCAGATGGAGGCCGGTCTCGAGGATCAGGAGCGTGCGGGCGCAAAGCAGGAGGCGACGGGCCCGCACCGACGGGTCGTCGACGGCAACCTTGTCGGCGTTGTAGAAGGCGCTGAATTCCCCCGCCAACTCATAGAGGTAGAGGCAGAGGAAATGCGGTCGCATTTGACCTGCGGCGAGTAGGATCGCCTCCGGAAACTTCATCAGTTTCCGCGCCAGGGCGAGCTCGGTGGCTGTTTCGAGCCCGCTGGCCGCCGCCTCGCCGGCGGTGTCGCCGGGCACGGCACCGAGCTTGCGGAAGATCGAGCGGAGGCGGGCCACGGCGTAGAGCAGATACGCGGCGGTGTTGCCCTCGAGCGAGATCATCCGGTCCCAGGCAAACACGTAGTCGCTGGAGCGGTTCTGGGCGAGGTCGGCATACTGCACGGAGCCCGTGCCGACAACCTCCGCAATGACGCGTTTCTCCGCCTCGGGAAGGTCGGGATTCTTGGTGCAGACCAAGGCATAGGCGCGGTCGGAGGCCTCGAGGAGGAGGTCCTTGAGCTTAATGTTCTCTCCACTGCGGGTCTTGAGCGGCTTGTTGTTCTCGCCAAGCACGGTGCCGAAGTCGACGTGCTCCATCCTGGGCTCCGGACGGTTGGTGGCGGCGAACCACTTGCGCGCGGTAAGGAACAATTGCTCGAAGTGGTCGGACTGGCGCTTGTCCACGACGTACAGCATGCCCGTGGCCTTAAGCACCTCGCAGCGATACAGGATGGTGGCGAGGTCGGTCGAGGCGTAGTTGGCGGCGCCGTCGCTCTTGCGGATGATGAAAGGCTGCTCCTTGAAGCGCGGATGCTCCGGATGGAATACGACCAGCGCGCGCTGGCTCTCCTGGGCGAGTCCGAGCTTGGCCAGTTCCTCGTAAACGCGGGCGACCTTGTCGTTGTAGAAGCTCTCGCCGAGCGTGAGGTCGAAGCGGATCCCAAGCTGATCGTAAACCTGTTGGAACGCCCGCAGGCTAGCCTCGTTGATCTGGCGCCAGACCTCGAGGCTGGCCGGCTTGCCGGCCTGGAGCTGCACGAGCTCGGCCCGGGCCTCGTCCATGACCGCCACGTCGGCATCGGCGGCGTTGTTGCCCAGCTTGTAGAGCCGCTCGAACTCCTCAATCGGGTCGCGGGCCAGGGCGGCTTGGTCGACATGGCGCTTGTAGGCCCAGATCAGCTTGCCGAACTGGGTGCCCCAGTCGCCGATATGGTTGTCACGCGTCACCTTCGCTCCGCTGTAGGCCAGCAGCCGTGCCACGGCCTCCCCGATCACCGCCGAGCGCAGGTGACCGACGTGCATCTGCTTGGCGGTGTTGGGCGAGCTGTAGTCGAGGATCCACGCCTCGCCGGTGCGGGACTGGGCCGCCCCGGCGGCGAGCTGCTCGGCCCGGGCGTGCGCCTGCAGCCAGCCGAGCAGGCCAGCGGGCTTGAGGGTGAAATTGATAAAGCCCGGGCCGGCGATGGCGACCTCGTAGGCCGCCGTGACCTCCGCCGGCAGGGCGCCAACGAGCTGCTGGGCAACCGCGCGGGGGTTGAGCTTGCGCGCCTTGGCGTAGCCGAGGACGCCATTGGCCTGGAAATCACCGTGCCGCGGATCAGCCCCGCGCACCTCGGCGGCGAATGGCGTCTCCAGGCCCGCCGCGGTGGCGGCGGCCTGCAGGGAGGCATCGAGGCTGATCGCGAGGTTGAACGGCGCGGGCATCCGGCCACTTCACCGGCGCCTCCCGCGCCGGGCAAGTGGCAAGTGGGACCGGAGTGGTCGCATCCGACCTGAGCGTTAAACGTTGATCGTCGAGCAGTGAGCGTTTCCCGTTCATCGCGATGGCCCTCTACGGTTCCCTTGATGTTCTGCCGCTCCAGGTCGCCCAGGCCGCGCATTTTGCCGCGGCGTTTGCCTACGTTGCCGAGGCCCGTCGGGCCGGTACCGAGGCCCACCGGCTGTTGGCGGGCCTGCCGGCCGGCGAGACCGGGCGCGTCGAACTCACGGGCGGCGCCTTTGCCTTGCCGCAGGCCTACGTCAGCCGCGGCCGCACGGAGGGACGTTGGGAAACCCACCGGGCCTACATCGACCTACAGGCGGTGCTCGAGGGCGAGGAGCTCATGGAGGTCGCCGACCGGGAGCGCCTGGTCGTGCAGGAGGATCTCACCCCGGGCCGGGACGTGATCTTCTACCAGCCGTTCGACGAAGGCTCCGTGTTGCGCCTCAAGCCCGGGCTCGCGGCGATCTACTTTCCGCCGGACGCGCACCTGGGATGCATCGCCATCGGCAAACCGGGCCTGGTCCGCAAGGTGGTCGTGAAGGTCCCAATCGCACTGCAGTGAACTACCGCCACCAATTCCACGCCGGTAATTTCGCCGACGTGATGAAGCATGTCCTGCTCGGCCAACTGATCCGGGCGCTGCACCGGAAGGACAAGGGGGTTCTCATCCTTGACACGCACGCCGGCCGCGGAAGCTACGATCTCGCCGCCGCGGCCACGGGGCAGACTTTGCAGCGTGCGCCAGAACACCCCGGAGGGATCGGCCGGCTGATGGCGGCAGGCCGAGGGCCGACGACAAAGGGCAGCCACGCATCGGAGATGCCGGCACCGATTGCCGAGTACCTCGCGACCGTGCGCGCTTTTGACCGGGCTCGAGGCAACCTCGGGGACGCCCTGCGCTTTTATCCCGGGTCGCCCTGGATCGCCCGGTCCCTGGCCCGGGCGCAGGACCGGCTGGCGCTCTGTGAGCTTCACCCGGAGGAAAGCCTCGCACTGCGGGCGGGGTTCGCCGGCGAGGCCCGGGCCTCAGTCCATGAGCTCGACGGTTACACCGCCCTGCGGGCGATGCTCCCGCCGCCCGAAAAGCGCGCGTTGGTACTGATCGACCCGCCCTACGAGGCGCAGGACGAGTGGGCCCGGCTGGTGTCGGGACTCAGCGAAGCACTCCGGCGTTTCCCCGCGGGAGTCTACGCGATCTGGTACCCGCTGACCGAGCGCGCCCGGCTCGATGCCTTTGCGCCCGAGTTGCTGAACCTGCTGCCACCGCCCACGCTCGTCGCGGAACTAGCCGTAGCCGGTGAATCCTCCGGCCTGCGCCTGCGCGGCTGCGGTTTGGTCATTCTCAACCCGCCATGGCAGTTCGAACACGAGGCCCGGCCTGTGCTCGAATGGCTGGCAGGCACTCTGGCGCTGGATGCGGGCGCTCGGGCTGATGTGCGCTGGCTGGTGCCGGAGTCGGGAAAACAAACGTGAAGACACGCTCCACGTTCACTCGGTACGCATCGTAGCCTGCCCTACTCCTTCGGGATCTCGTTGTCGGTCTTGAGCACAAGCACCGGCGTCTTGGTCTTCACCCAGAGGTCGGCTTCCTTGAAGAACTTGGCCGGCACGTTCTCGATCGCCTCACCGATGGTCTTGGCGGGATAGAGGCGGCCCTTTTTCGTGGTGTTGTAGTCGTAAGCACCGCGGCAGACCCGTTCGGTCACGCTCGCCACGCTCTCGCTCTCCGGGAGCTGCAGCACCCAGGCGACAAACTCGGCCTTCGGCATCCGGCCCTCCGGGTCACTCAGGAGGACGGCAAACTGCTTCTTCACTGGGGGCGGCTTCTCCTCCTCGCCTGGCTCGGGCTGCACCGCCAGATTCATTTCTTCGATCACCCGACGCAGCAAGGACGGGTCGAGTTGGTTTTTCTTCAGGATCTCGGCGACTTTGTTGACATCAATTTTGGCCATGGGAAGGAGAGCGAGGGGAAAAAGGCAGATTGGAGAACGCTCAACGTTCAACGCTCAACTCTCAACGTTCAAGTCCGTGGCGATCACCTCACGGGACGGGCTGGCTCGCCCATCCCGACCGGGGCATCGACCCAGCCCTACCGCGGAGGCCGGTGCCCCGGTCCTACTTGAGCGTTGAGAGTTGAGCGTTGAACCCTGAGCGTTCGGCCATGGCCGCTCCTTCCATCGAATACTTCGACATCGTCAACGACCGCGACGTAGTCATCGGGCGGGCGCCGCGGGCCGAGGTGCACGCGAAGCGGCTTTTGCACCGGGCGGTACATATCCTGGTCTTTGACCGGCAGGGGCGACTTTTCCTGCAGAAGCGATCGATGACCAAGGATGCCGAGCCCGGCATGTGGTCGACTTCGTGCTCGGGACACGTGGACTCCGGTGAGACCTACGATCCCGCGGCTCAGCGCGAACTGGGCGAGGAGCTGGGCATCTTCCTGCCAGCTCCCCCGGCGCGCTGGTTCCGCATCAAGCCCTGCGCGGAGACCGGCTGGGAGTTCTGCTGGGTATATCGCCTGCAGCACGATGGACCGTTCACGCTGCATCCCGAGGAGATCGAGGCCGGCGCCTGGATCACCCTGGAGGAGCTGAACGCCCGCCTGAAATCCCAACCCCGCACGTTCGCGATCTCCTTCCGTCTGGTGTGGCTCATGGCCAGCGCCGAGCTGGCAAAGGCGGAATGATTCTCCCGCCAAGGGAACCGCGCCAGCCCGGTCCGCCGGCCACGGGCCTGCAGGACTTGCGCGATGCCTGGGGGCTTCCGCCGCAAAGCTCCGGTCCCGGCCGGCCCAGCTGGTCGCCCCTACCGTCGATCAAACGGCGGTCCCGGGACTAGGGGCGAAGGGCCTTCAACTCGTCGAACTGCTTCGGCGACATCAGCCGGCGGGGAACGCGCTTTCCGGCCTCGTAAAGCAGCTGATCCCAGTCCTCGTCGGACGGTGAGTGTTCGATCCAGGGTGTGTGGTGACCCTTTTTCCGCTGCCACTCTATGTTGCCGCCGTGGAACCGTGCGTGCACCTGGTATTTCCCCTCCTCGGGGTCCTTGTTCCACCAGCCAAAATCCATGCCCATGACGGTTCCTTGTGGCGGAAGTTCAAGGCGCCGCCAGCGCAAACTCCGCCCGCACGGCCTCAGGCCGAAACTCGCCCCGCACCTCGCGGAAGCGCCGCACGACCAGGCGGTCGGAATACACGTCGACCACCGCACCACCGAGCGGCGGACAGAAGGAGCCGGTGTTGATCACAACGCAACCATCGGGCTGGGTCCAGACCCCGGGATGATGCAGATGACCGAGCACGGCGAAGCGCGCCCCCGGCCGGTGCGCCTGCAGCAGCGCCGCGGCCCGCGCCGGGGCCGCGCGCCAGGTTCGGAGGATGCGCAGGAATCGGTCGGGCGGCCAGAGGGTGTCAGACAGGTAACTGCCGATGTATTTCCACAAATTGGGTTCGACCTGGTGACGTTGGGGCAACCGCGACGCGACGCTGCGCATGACCTGCAGGCGATGCTCCAGCGAATCACGTTGGTCGGCCGGCCGGCGGGCCCAGGCCTCCGCCATGAGCCGGCGGATCATCGGCACATCGCGTCCCCACGGCACGATCTCGTCGAAGAGCACGTCGCCGTGGGTCACAAACACGGTGCCGCCCGCCAGGTCCAGGGCATGGAGCGACGAGATGTCATTGTCGTGGTTGCCCGTGAGCAACTGCGCCGGCGGCGATTCCCGGGCGAAGAAGTCCAGCACCTCGTCGCGCAGCGCCATCGTGCGCGCCGGGTGGGCGCCGAGGCGGGTGTCGAGCGCATCGCCGTTCACGACGAGCCGCGCCGGCCCATCGAGCAACGGCGCGATCTGCCGTAGCCGCTTCACGCGGCTGGCGCGGTCCCCGTAGTGCAGGTCGGAGATGATTCTGGTGAAACCTTCGGCCATGGGAACAAACGGGAAACACTCAACGTTCAACGCCTAACGCTCAACGCCCAAGCAGGGGGACCCTATCCCCATGGTCGGGCTGGGCCGCCGACCCGGCCTTGTCTTTAGGGAAAACCGATCAGTCACCGATGCGCTCGAACCTCGGCACGCGGCGCCCCTTCGCTTCGATCGTTTCGATGAACATCGCCGCGGGTCGGACCCAGCAGCCGCGCTCGCCATAGAGGGCCTCGTAGACCACGAGCACCTCAAGGGTCTCCGAGTGCCGGGCCAGCCCAAGCACGCGGTACTCGTTGCCCTTGTAATGCCGGTAGCGGCCGGGCCGGGGATCGGTCGGAAGAGGGGAAAGATCACTCATCGTGGGGTTGGGAACTCACAGACTCATATTTTTTTCGCCTTCCACGCCCCCTTGCGGAAAAGGGCCATCGTCCAGAGCGCGTAGACCGAGAAGGACGCCGGGATGGCGATGAAGACGCCGGTCGGACCGAGGCCGGCGGGTCCGGCCAGCACCCAGGCAAGGGGGATCTCGCAGAGCCAAAAGCAAAAGAAATTCAGCCGGGTTGGGGTCCAGGTGTCGCCCGCACCGTTGAACGCACCGCCGTAGCACATGCCCGCGGCGTAGAGTGGGAATGCGAGGCTGATCACCCAGAGCGCGCGCCGGGCGTAGGCGTAGACCTCGGGGTCGGGGTGAAAAAGCCGGGCGATCGGGCCGGCCAGCACCACGAAAACCAGCCCCACGATGCCGAGAAAGATCATGTTGTAGCGGGCGGCAATCCGTACCGCCTCCTCGGAGCGATCCGGTCGGCCCGCCCCGAGGTTCTGCCCGACGAGCGTGGCGCCGGCATTGCTCAGACCCCAGGCGGGCATCAGGGCGAAGATGATGACCCGGACCGCGATCGTGTAGCCCGCGAGTGCCGCGCTGCCAAAAAGAGCGAGGATCTTGAACAGGCCGATCCAGCTGGTCATGGCGATGAGCATCTGGGCAATGCCACTGCCCGAGGCCCGCAGGATCGTGGCGAGCATCACCCGGTCGGGCACGAAATGCGACGGCCGCACCTTGATTCTAATGTGGTGCCCGGCGAGGTGCCAGAGCTGGTAAATAACGCCGCAACCGCGCCCGAGGTTGGTGGCAACCGCCGCGCCGTCCAAACCGAGCTCCGGGAAAGGTCCCCACCCGAAGATGAAGCATGGCCCGAGCACTATATTGAGACCGTTGGCGAGCCAGAGCGTGCGCATTGCGATCACGGCGTCACCCGCGCCGCGGAACACCGCGTTGATCAGGAAAATCAGGAAAACCGTGGCATTGCCGCCCAGCATGATGCGGCTGAAGTTCGTCCCTTGCGCCACGATGTCCGGCTCCGCGCCCATTAGCCGCAGCAACTGAGGCGCGACGCTGCCCAGCACCGCCCCAAGCACGAGCGAGATCCCCAGTCCGAGCACCAGCAGCTGAGCCGCGGCATGGGCCGCCTCCTCCGGGTTCTTCTCGCCGATCCGGCGCGCCACCATCGCGGCGCCCGCAATCGAGATACCGATCGCGAGGGCGTAGATCAGGGTCATGATCGACTCGTTCAGGCCCACCACCGCCACCGCCCCGCGGCCGAGGCTCGAGACCCAGTACACGTCGGCCACGGCAAAGAGGGACTCCATGACCATCTCCAACACCATCGGCACCGCGAGCAGCAGCACCGACCGCGGCAGCGCCTCGGACGTATAGTCGTGGTGCTCCCCGCGCAGCGCCTGCCCGACGCTCCGCCAGAAGGAAGGCGGCGATGGGTCAACGCGAACTGGTTCGGCGGCCATGAGGAAACCAAAATGGGAACGCTCCGGGTTCAACATTCAACGCTCAAGTCGGGCATACCAGGCCCGCCGAGTATCAATCAGGCGTGTAATTTCGCAGGGAGTGCCGTATAATCTCGCAACACTTGGAAGGTTGGATCGTCTAACCATGTACCGTTCCGTTCCCGGTCATGCCCCCCACCCTCTTCTCGTCCCGTTCTCCGGTCCTCTGGGCCGCCACGGCGTCGTCCGGGCTCCTGCTCGGGCTAGTCCTGTCCTCGTGCTCCTCGGCCTCGTCGGGCACCGCCCCGGCTGCTGCTCCCGCCGCCCCGGCCGTCGCCGCCGCGCCGGCGGTTCCGCAGCCGTTTTCCTTTCCCGCGGTTTCGCGCAAGCCCAGCGATTACGAGCTCATCGAGTTGCTGCCCATCATGAACCGCGCGCTCCGGGGGGGACGGAATTACGAGCGCGGCAAGACCATCTTCGAGACTCATGCCTGCCCGTTCTGCCACCGCTTCGGCGAGGGCCCGGGCGGCATCGGGCCCGACATCTCCGGCGTCGGCGGCCGCATGGGAGTCGACGGTCTACTGACCGAGATCCTCCGCCCGAGCGAGAATGTCAGCGATTTGTTCGGCAAGAAGATCGTGACCAAGAAGGACGGAGAGACCGTCGTAGGCCGCCGGATGGAGAACGACACGAACGGCGTCCTGCTCGTCCTGAACTATACGCTCGACCCCTCCACGAACACCTTCACCTGGGTCGGCGGCAACGAGGTCCGGATCAAGCCCGAGGACATCGTCTCGGTCGAGGACGCCGAGCACGACTCGCCCATGCCCCCCGGCCTGATCGATGACCTCAAGGAGGAGGAGGTGGCGGACCTGCTCGCGTTCCTCATCTCGGGCGGCAATCCAAATCACCGCATGTTCCAGCCCGTGACCCCGCCCGCGGCACCACCGGCCGCGCGGTAGCCGCGCCTTTTTTCGTTGGTCATTGGGCCGGTGGCCCTCCTGATTGGTGCGCCCCATGGCCACCACCGTCTTCACCATCGCCAACCAGAAGGGCGGCGTCGGCAAAACCACCACTGCCGTCAACCTCGCGGCCGGCCTTGCGGCCAGGAAGGTCCACACCCTGCTCATCGACCTCGACCCGCAGGCGAACGCGACGAGTGCCGTCGGCATCGAGAAGCAGGAGGGGAAGAGCCTCTACGGCCCACTGCGCGGCGAGGGGTTGGCCTTCAGCATGATCACGCCGACGGCCTACGAGCACCTCGCACTCATCCCGAGCGAGGAGGACCTCGCGGCCGCCGAGATCGAACTCGCCCAGACCGAGAACTACCTCGCCCGCCTGCGCGGCGTGATCGACCCGATCCGCCAGTCCGCCGGCTTCCGCGCCATCATCATCGACTGCCCGCCCGCGCTCGGCATGCTCTCGATGAACAGCCTCGCCGCCGCCGACCAGCTGCTGATCACGCTCCAATGCGAGTACATGGCCCTCGAGGGCCTCGGCCAGATCCTGCGGAACGTTGAGCGCCTCAAGTCCGCCAACGTCAACCCCGCCCTCGAGCTCGGCGGCGTAATCATGACGATGTACGACGGCCGCACCAACCTCTCCAAGCAGGTCGTCGACGAGGTGAAGCAACACCTCCCCGACAAGGTCTTCCACACCGTCATCCCGCGCACCGTCCGTCTCAGCGAGGCCCCGAGCTTCGGGAAGCCGATTTTTGCCTATGACCCCGACAGCCTCGGCGCCGAGGCCTACACGGCACTCACCACCGAGGTGATCAAGCGATTCGGGCTGAAAGACTGACGGCAGGCTGCCGATCCAGCGGACCGAATATGGCACCTGAGCCAGGCGAATGCGGCGCCGCGCGCCGATTCGTTATTTCGCGTTTCACGGACATCTAAGAATCGAGCAGAACAGTTGCCAACTCACCTGCCGCAGTACCCATTCTGAGGGACCGCCCATGTTACGCGCTCTCGACAAGTACCGCCACGCCTTCCTGATCGGGCTGCAGGGCAACCTCATTTACCGATGGAACTTTGCGGTGCGGGGCTTCTTCTCCCTCTTCCATCTCACGGTCGTGTTCATCCTCTGGGGCGCGGCCTTCGGCGGCACCGAGCGGCTCGGCGGGTTCACGCTCAACCAGACGCTCACCTACTTCGTCACGCTGCTCCTGCTGCAGTTCTTCATCAGCGCGTTCAACGAGGACTACCAGATCAGCGAGGACATCCGGAACGGCCTGATCAACCAGTTCCTCCTCAAGCCGATCAACTACTTCGGCTACCGCTTCAGCATCTTCGTCGCTGCCCGGCTCGTCTCGGGTTCGCTCGTGCTCGTGCCACTGCTCGTCGCCCTGCCCTTCCTCTGGGGCCATCTCGCATTCCCCGCCGAGCCGTGGCGACTCGCGGTCGGCCTGCCGGCGATGGCGCTTTCCGCCATGGTGCAGTTCAGCATCGCGTATTGCTTCGGGCTGCTGACGTTCTGGTTCCTCGACATCCAGGGCTTCGTCATCCTCTCGATGGCGGTCGAGTCCGTACTCGGTGGGCAGATGTTTCCCCTCGACCTGCTCCCCTCCTGGGCCTACGCGACGGCGCAATACCTCCCGTTTTACTACCAGATGTATTTCCCGGCCGCGATTTTCACGGGGCGCCTCAGCGATCCAGCCCAGATCGCACAGGGTTTCGTGATCCAGCTCATCTGGGTCGCGATCCTGCTCGCCGTCAACAAAGCCCTCTGGGTCCGCGGCCTGCGCCGCCACACCGCGGTGGGAGGCTGAACCATGACCTACTATCTCCGGGTCTGGGCCGCATCGGCCCGCTACTCGATCACACGGGCGATGATGTTCCGCGGTGACCTCCTCGTCTGGTCGCTCGTCGAGCTCTTCTGGATGGGCGTGAACCTGCTCACGATCGACGTCATCTACCGTCACACCGACTCCGTCGCGGGCTGGTCGAAGCATGAGATGATGCTGCTCGTCGGCACCTCGATGCTGATCCAGCGCTTCCTCATGGGCTTCTTCTGGAGCAGCCTCTTCGAGATGGGGCGCAACGTGCGCACCGGCAACTTCGACTTTACCCTCGCCCAGCCCGGGAACGTCCTGTTCATGGCTTCGACCCGCAAGCTCGACCTCGACGGCCTGATGAACTCGGCCATCGCCGCCGGCGTCGTGATCTACTCGGTCCGCCAGCTCGGGCTGCACCCGGGCCCGGCCGATGTCGCCCTATACGCCTTCTTCGTGCTCTGCGGGATCGTCATCCACTACAGCGTGCTCGTGCTCTCGATCTCCATGGTCTTTTGGCTTTCCAGCGCACAGGGCGTCGAGGGCGGGTACTTCTCCATGACGGAATTCTCGCGCCTGCCGCGCCAGGCCTTCCGTGGCGTCGTGGCCCGCACTCTCTTCGTCTACGCCCTCCCGGTCGTCGTGGTCAGTAACACGCCGGCGTCCAGCCTCCTCCACGGGTTCAACCCCACGCTCACGCTCTGGCTGGCCGGCTCCGCTGCCGTCTGGTTCACCGTCGCGGTCTGGACCTTCCACCGCGGCCTGCGGCGCTACGCGTCAGCCTCGTCATGAGCGAAACCCTCGCCGCGCTGCAAGACCGGCTCGGACACGCGTTCCGTGACGTGCGCCTGCTCGAGCGGGCCCTCACTCATCCGTCCATCCTGCAGGACACCCCTGGGTTCGACGGCAACAACCAGCGCCTCGAGTTTCTGGGGGACGCCGTCCTGCAGCTCGCGCTCTCCCACGAGCTTTTCCAGCTCTTCCCGACGGAGCGCGAGGGCGGCCTGAGCCGGCGCCGGGCCGTGCTCGCGAACGGCGCCTTCCTCGCGGCCCTCGCCCGCGAGGCCGGCATTGCCGATTGCCTGCGGCTTGGGACTAGCGAGGAGAATACCGGCGGACGCAACCGCACCTCCTCGCTGGAGGACGCCTTCGAGGCGGTCATCGGCGCGGTTTACCTCGACGGCGGGTTCGCCGTCGCACAGGCCGTGGTGCAGCGGCTCTACGGGGACCTCCAGGCCCGCATTCTCGCGAGTGAACCCGGCGACAACCCGAAAGGCCGCCTGCAGGAGATCGTACAGCCCGCCCACGGCAACTTTGCACTGCGCTACGAGCTCGTCAGAGCCGAGGGGGAAGACCACGCCCGCACCTACGAGGTCGCCGTCTTCCTGCTCGACCGCCGCCTCGGAAGCGGCCGCGGCACCTCAAAGAAGCTCGCCGAGGAAGCGGCGGCCCGCGCGGCGTTGGAGGTGATGCAGAAAGCACCTTAAAAAACCGCGGAGCGAACGTTGGTCCGAAAACGCTTAAAGTTTAACCTGAAGTGACCGCCGAGAATTGATCCGCTGGCGGCGTCAGTCTGGGGCCGATAGAAAGGAACCCAGACGATGAAAGGCAAACGACACACGACCGAGGAAAAGAT
>OMJT01000021.1 GCA_900299415.1 Opitutales bacterium | reverse complement strand
GAAGCAGGCGGGATCATGCCGTTGATGCGGACATAGGTCACAAGGTTGCCATAATGGTCCATGTTGTCGACCAGCAGGCTGACGATGCCGTTCCAGCGGGGGCTCATGGCGCCGCCACGGCCGGCCACCATCTCGGTGGCTTGGGCCTCGGTAAGGCTATCGATCACCTTGCCCTGCCACTCGAAGCTGTCGCGGAGGGCCTTCATCAGGGCGGCCTTCCCGGTCAGGGCGGCGATTTCCTGATTGGTGGGGGGCGTGACGCCCGGGACGCTGCCGACCGTCCGCAGGAACGTGTAGCCCTCGCCCGTGATATGCTCGATCAGCTCCTCAAACGAGCGCACTTCCGGGGTCGCCTTGTAGCCGAGCTTGTCCTCCGGGACGATGTCGCAGATGGCGATGACCTTGTCCCGGACGCTCGCCCATTGGGCGCGAAGGGCGGTCATGACCGGGCCGTGGTTCGGATTGGCGGCGGGGGCGGCCGCGGGGGCTGCCGGGGCCGGGGCGGGTGCTTGGGCGAGGCTCACTTGCCCGGCGGAGAGGAGGGCGAGGACCGCGGTAGCAACGAACAGATGTCGGGTTTTCATGCAGGGAATGCTGACTGGGTACGTTGGAAGTTGAGCTGCACCGGAACGGCGGCCGGTAGGGTAAGGCTGGGGTGCAACCGGAGACTGACCGGTCGACGCTAGACCTTGGGCCGGACTTGGCAAGGTCGCAGCGGCGCGCGGCGGGCCGAGCGGAGCAGGTAGGTTTAAGGGATTTCCTGGTGCGCCTGGGTTGGCTTGGCTCTGGGTGATTCCACAAGCCGGATCACGGGAGCTTGGAGCCAGCGACATTGACGAGGTTCCTTGCCTTGGCATCTTTGGCGCGCCAGCCAGCGCTACCCAGCAACCCGCCGTCCGCTATGAATAAGGAATCCCGCCGGCTGGCTGTCGTGGCCGTTGTCTTGCTCCTACTGGCCGTTGGCGTGAAGTTTTCCTGGGATTGGATCTCCCCGGTGCAGGTCGAGCCGCGCGTCGGCGCATCGGCTGCAATAGTCCCCGAGGACGCCGTGAAACCTTCCACCGCACCCGAGACTTCGATGGATACGACCGGGGCTGCGGCCGCGCGGTCCGGGTTGGGCGTGGCGACTGCAGCGGTGGACGAGGTCGGGCCGTTGCCCGTGGCCGAGCTGGCGGCGGCGGAGCCTGCCTCGCGGCTCCGCGTGGGCCTCGACTCGGAGGCGGTGCATTTTAACGAGGCCGTTCTGCTTTTTTACACGGCTGACGCTTATCAAAGCTTTCTCGAGCACGCCGGGTTCGCGGTCACCGGCAAGATTCCGGAAATCTTCGCGCTGCGCGTGCGCGCGGCCACGGCCCAGGAGATCGACGTGATGATCGACACGGCGTTCCCGCAGCCCGAACTCGCGCTTTTCAACGCGGACCTGAACTGGAAGATGCCGCTGGTCCAGTCGCTCAGCGCGACCGGCTCTACCTCGGCGCGGTTCTACGATGTGCGCGAGATCATCGGGATCACCCGCCTGTACCCGGTTTCTCCGGAAACAGGCTGGGGCGAGACCAACGCCGATCCGGGCGCCGGCATGACCCTGGCCCTCCTCGACACGGGCGTGGAGGAGAACACCGCGCCGCTGCGGGGCCGGTTCGCATCCCTCGACGTCGGCTGGGGCATCCGGCCGGATGACCGGAACGGCAGCGCCCTGGCGGTCATGGCGGCCGGCACCTTCGACCTCGCACGCGGCTACAAGGGAATCAGCTCGGCCATCGGAGTGCTGGGGGTGCGCGTGACCGCGGCGGACGGCTTCAGTGATGTGTTCTCGGTGGCTCAAGCCATCGTCGATTCGGTCAACGCCGGCGCGAGCGTTGTCGTCGTCAGCCCCACCAGTCCTTATCCAGCGCTCGTGCTGAACCGCGCCGTAAACTACGCGCGGACCAAGCCGAGGGTGGCGGTCGTGGCGGCCCGGTTGGAAGACCTCAAGCCCAGCTGGCCGGCGGTGGTCCCGGGTGTGATCCCGGTGACGGCGGTCGACGACATGGCCGCCCCCATCAATGCGGACGGTTCCACGGCCCGGATTGTCCGGGCGCCGCCGATTGTTGTGCCGACGGTGCCGGGTCCCGACCTGGCAACCCTGTGGGTGCGGATCGACACGGGCCCCGCGAGCGCCACGGCGGTTGGGGCGGCCATGGCGGCGGCGCTGGGCAAGTTCCCTGGATCCACCGCGGACGAAATCTGGGCGGCCATGCGGCAATCCGTCGTGGATGCCGGCCGCAGCACCGAGATCATCGGCCCGGTCGGGCAGGGGTTCAGCCTGCTCTATGTCCCCTGGGTGGCGGACCCCGCGGACGTCGCGGAAACGCCCGGCGAGACGGTGGCTCTGCAAATCCCGACGGGTCCGGCCACGCCAAGCCGCACCCCGACCCCTGCATTCCTCCCGGGCGCCGCCGCGGTCGACCCAACCACCGGCCAGGCGAGAACCACGACCATCCGCACCAGTCCGCCCACCGGCGCCCGGGGCAATGCCACCGGCCGGACCGGGGCGCGCGGGGCGGCCGCCGCCGCAGCGGGCAACTGAGAGCCGGCTCCGGAATTGACCCGGAACGAGTCCGGAAGCTGAGTGTGCCTGCTCTTCGTCCCCGTAGCTCAAATGGATAGAGCAGCGGTTTCCTAAACCGCGGATCCCCGTTCAATTCGGGGCGGGGGCACCATTACCGCTCAGCCCGGGTAGAAATCCATCGGACCTAACGGTGGAAAAAGCCGTGAGCGAAACATGTTCTGCCGTTTGACACCCCCAAGCTTACCTCCAACCGTGACGTCCTTCCATGTCGTACTCTGAAGATCGCGCCACTTGGTTCGAGGGCCAGGGGCATTGGCAGCACGTCCCGGCGTCCG
Source organism: Opitutales bacterium (assembly GCA_900299415.1). Taxonomy (GTDB): domain Bacteria; phylum Verrucomicrobiota; class Verrucomicrobiia; order Opitutales; family Opitutaceae; genus CAIYFD01. Next base: position 1,430 of record OMJT01000021.1, on the reverse strand, counting down.
ACTGGCAGGACTGGGCCTGGCAGCTGAAGAGCCGGATCACGACGGTCGAGCAGCTCGAGCAGTACCTGACCCTCACGGCTGACGAGAAGGCCGGCTGCGCGTTTGCCAACCAGAAGCTCGCGCTCGCGATCACGCCCTACTTTTTCAACCTCATCGACCGGAACGACCCGGACTGCCCGATCCGCAAGCAGCTGATCCCGCGCGCCGGCGAGATGGTGGTCTCGGAGGGCGAGATGGACGACTCCCTCAATGAGGACGGCCATTCCCCCGTGCCTGGGCTGGTGCACCGTTACCCGGACCGCGTCCTCTTCCTCGTCACCGACCGCTGCGCCGCCTACTGTCGCTACTGCACGCGCAGCCGGCTCGTTTCGAACGCGCAGGACTACAACTTCCACCCCGAGCACGAGCGCGCCCTGCGGTACATCGACTCGCACCCCGAGGTCCGCGATGTGCTGCTCTCGGGCGGCGATCCGCTGTTGCTCTCGGACAAGAAGCTCGAGCACCTGCTCAGTCGCCTCCGCGCGATACCGCACGTCGAGTTCATCCGCATCGGCTCGCGTATCCCGGTGTTCCTGCCGCAGCGCATCACGCCGGCGCTCACGGAGATTTTTAAAAAATATGGGCCGATCTGGATGAGCATCCACGTCAACCACCCGAAGGAGTGCACCGCCGAGCTGAAGGCCGCGTGCGAGCGCCTCGCCTTCGCCGGTGTTCCGCTCGGCAACCAGAGCGTGCTCCTCCGCGGCGTGAACGACGACGCCGAGGTGATGAAGGCCCTCGTGCACCGCCTGCTCCGCATGCGCGTGCGGCCGTACTACCTCTACCAGATGGACCTCATCACCGGCGGCTCCCACTTCAAGGTGGATGTCCGCAACGGCCTCGAAATCATCCGCGCCCTCCGCGGCCATACCACCGGCTACGCCGTGCCGCAGTACGTGATCGACGCCCCCGGCGGCGGCGGGAAGGTGCCCGTCAACCCCGACTACGTGGAGTCGATCACCGACGAGGCGGTAACCTTCCGGAATTACGAGGGCGACCGGTTTGTTTATCCGCTGAAGGCCGCCCCGAAACCCGATCCCGCCGCGCCGAGCCCGCTTGCGCCGGGTGTGCAGTCGATCGTCGTCCACTAAGTCCGAAGTTAGGGTCGACCCGCCGGGTCAGCAGCGATTGCCTTAAGATGCTGTTAAACAGTATCTTAAAAATCATCCATTCCTCGCTCAATTTTTCTTCGCGAATTTTGAGCGTTTTGCCCGGAGCCGCGTCTGACTCGGTGTAGTTCAGTTCTTACGGTTTGCTTGGTGTTAGGTCACACGGGCCGCCCCGATATATGGGGCGGCTCTTGTGTTTTCCGGGGTCGAGATTCCGGCGTAATCTGCGGAATTCTACATACGGCACCCAAAAATGCCGGCCTTGCCGGTCGGGGCGGGGGG
>OMJT01000020.1 GCA_900299415.1 Opitutales bacterium | reverse complement strand
TCCCTCCGCCTGGGATTGCCAACGACCGCACAACCCACCACATCAACCAACGTCTCCGACTGACATCATGAGTGGATCAGTTCCGGCGTCCCTCTCAGGTGGATTCCTCGACCACACGCAAATACGGCGGCACGGGCCTCGGCCTCGCGATCTGCCAGCGTCTTTGCGCCCTGATTGGGGGCGAGATTCGCGCCGAAAGCAACGTCGGCCGCGGCACCGCAATCATCTTCTCCATCGAGACCGTCGCGGCGCCCGCGACCCCCGCAGGCGCTCCCTACCAACTGCCAACGGCACTGCGCTCCGGGCTCGTCCTCGTGGTTGAGCCCCACCCCGTCACACAACGCCGCCTGCATACCTTCTTTGCCTCCCGCGGCGCCACCTGCCTCGCGGCCGTCGACGGCGAGTCCGCGGTCGCCATCGCAGCCAAGTCCGGTATGCCGTTGGCCCTTGTGGTGGCGGACCGCCTCGCCAACGAGACTGAGATCTTCCGCGGCCTGCTCGACCGCACCGATGCGCCGCGCCTGTTCCTTCTGCCGTTCGGTCAGAACCTGCCGGGCCAGGCTCCCGGCGGCAAACCCGCTGCTTCCATCGCCAAGCCCGTCAAGACCGCGGCCCTCACGCAAACCCTGAGCGCATTATTCAGCTCTGCTCCGGCGGCGACCCCAGCGACGCCTGCCGCCGCCGCCGGGTTGTTCGCCGAATCGTATCCGCTCCGCGTACTGCTCGCCGAGGACAACATGGTGAACCAGAAAGTCGCCCTCCGCTTCCTGGAGCGCCTCGGTTACCGGGCCGATGCCGTCGCAAACGGCCTGGAGGCGGTTGCCGCGGTGGAACAGCGCACGTACGAACTCGTCCTCATGGATCTCCAGATGCCAGAAATGGACGGCCTTGAGGCAACCCGTCAGATCCGCCAGCGTATCGCTAAAGAAAAGCAGCCGCGCATCGTGGCTCTCACGGCCAACGCCCTCGTCGGCGACCGCGAGCTCTGCCTCTCTGCTGGCATGGATGACTACATCACGAAGCCGATGAAGTTGAACGAGCTTGAGAACTCGATTCGGCGCCTCTTTCCGAAGGAACCGAAGCAGATCGAATTGATCGGCTAAGCGCCTCGAGGTCCGCCATCTCTCCTGCGCGGGGCGCCTCCCCCACGAGATTCTCGGTTTCCCCCGGATCCCGCTCCAGGTCGTAGTAGAGCCAGGGCGAGCCGTCGCCGTTGAGCACCAGCTTGCGTGTGCGAGTCCGCACACCGTGCCAGATACGGTCGCACTGATCCGGAAGCCGCACGACCGATGGCATCGAGATCGCCGCGGCCGACGGCTCCGGTCCGTTTTCCCGCAATCCCGCCGCTGCCAAGGTCAGTCCCTCCAATTCAAGCAACGATACGGCCCGGTCGTCGATTCTGCCGCCTTGCTCCGCGTTCCGCCCGCCGACGATGAGCAGCGGCACTCGCACCGATTCCTCGTGCGGCCAGCCCTTGCGGAACAGGCCATGCGAACCATGCATGTCGCCGTGCACGCTGGTGAATGCCACCACCGTTCCCGACGGCAGCGCGTCCACCAGCCGACCGACCGCACGGTCGGTGGCGGCGATGTGAGCATAATAACCGGCAAGTTCCCTTCGGGCCCGGGTCTCGGCCCCCCCACCGCGCGGCACTGTTGCCGGCAGGACGAGTGCCGTGGGATTGGGCCGGTCGATACCCTCCGGCACCGGGGCGTCATACGGCGGATGCGGCGCCTCAAGACTCACCACGGCAAATCGCGGTCGATCGAGGCTCCGCCGCCACCAGGCAAGCGCGCGACCGGCGACCACGTCGCTTTGGTAGCCCAGGAACCGCACGGGCTCCGGCAGGGCCGTGCCGTGCAGCCACGGATCGTTGAGCAGGAATCCGCTCTCGAATCCCTCCCAGTGGCCGAAGCCGCCGCGGGATTCCGGCGGCACCACGATCCGAGCGTGTGCCTCCCCCACCAGGGGCGACAACGGATCACGCCGGGCGAGGTGCCATTTGCCGAACCAAGCCGTCGCATAGCCCGCCGCCTCCATCCGGTGGGCCACCGTGCGCGCGTCCGGCGGCAGCGGGTCGAAGTAATCCCTCACCCCGTTGGCCGGCGAAGGCATGCCCGTGAGCAGCGCCGCCCGGGCGAACGGTCCGAAAGGATGCGGCGTCACCGCCTGCCGAAACCAGGTTCCGGCTGCGGCCAGCCGGTCGAGGTGCGGCGTCCGTGCATTGGGATCGCCGGACCAGCCGCCGGCCGTCCCGCGCCATTGCGTGGTCAGGATCCAAAGGACGTCGGGCGGCCGCATGGCCGCACCGTGGCGGACTCAGCCGCGCGTTCAAAATTATTTTCGCGAAAGCAGGCTCGACAGTCCCCGGCCGGACCCCAACGTCACCGGCACCCCCCTTCCGTCAGTACCCTCTGATGAAGACATTACCCCTCTGTACCCTGAGCGCAGGTGTGCTCTTCGTGGCCTTTGGCGTGCGTGCTGTCTACGGACTCGGCGAGCGCACCGAACCGTTCGGGCTGCTCGTGCCGCTAGTATGGGACATCATCATGGTCGGCATCGGCCTGGGCCTGATCCTCCGCTGCGAGATCGCTCGCCGTGCGGGCATCGTCTGGGGCTATTTCTGCATTGTCGCCTGCCTCATCATGGGCGGCGGCACCCTGCTCTGGATCCTTCGGCCCGGCGACGAGCCGCCCGGCACGGAGCGTGTGGTCTTCACCGTGCTCACCTACGCCTTTGGACTGGTCTTCGGCTTCTGGCAGCTGCATGTGCTGCGAAGCCCGGCCACGCTCGACTGGACCAAGCACGAGCCCAGCGCCGGCGCTTCGAAGCACCCCTTCCAGGAACGGGTCGGTCCCTGAGCCGCGCCGCCTACTGGGGCGCATTGGCCGGGTTCTTCACGAAGGCGATCGCCTCCGCATCGGTCAGTTTGACTGATTTCGGCCCGTTGGTCTCCTCGCCCATGTGCTCGAGCGCCACCGCGGCCAGAACCGGCAGGGTCTTCCGCAGGTCGTGGCTCTCACCCGTGCTCTGCACCTCCATCAGGAACACATCCTCCGGCGCAACGCCGGGCAGATCGCCTTTCGCGCGCCGCGCCTCCAGCACCAGGCGCTTCGTGTAGATCGTCTGGCGCACGTTGGAGAGGCGTTCACCGCCGTAAACGATATTGCCGGGTTCGGTTACCGTTACCGAGGTCATGATTTCCTGGCCTTGGGCATTCATGATTCCCGTCCCGACAGTGATCGTGGAGGTGGAGCCCTTTTCCATCCTCCAAATCGGACTCGAGACCTGGATCGTCTCGGAGTGCCCTTGGTCTATACCGTAATCGACCTCGATCAACATGTCGGCGTGAGCGGCGTCCGGCGCCTCGTAGTACCCGTTGCCGGCGAGCGCGGCCTTCACGAGACGCTCGGCTTCCTGGTGACGGAGGGAGTCCTTCTCGATGGCGGGGTCCATCACGATCAGGCTATACGAAGCGACCCTGTCTTTCGCCGGCCGGCTAGTGGCATCCAAAGTGAGCTTCTCGCTGGTCTGGCAGCCCGTGAAGGAGAGCAGCAAAAGGAGCGGCAAGCCACGGACGGAACGGAGGGCGGGGTTCAACCTGTATCAGGCATGGCCACAACGTCGTGAGGAGGCAAGTCCCGGACCCACCCGAAGGTAACACCCACCGTTGCCGGTCCCACTTGAGCGTTGAACGTTGAAAGTTGAGCGTTGAGCGTTCCCCGACCCCGCTCCCCATGCCAACCCGCGCCTGGTTCCCCACCTTCATCTATTCAGAGCCGCTGCGCCCCGGGAGCGCCGCCCGCTTCAACGTCGGGCTCGCCGACGAATGCCGCCGCCTGCGCGACTACGACGACGCCGGCCGGCGCTGGTCCGCGAAGAACTACCAGGGCGGCTACACTAGCTACGCCTCGATGAACGAGCTGCACCGGTTCTCCAGTACCTTTGCCGGGCTCGAGCGGCAGCTGAACCGCCATGTCCGCACCTTTGCCGGGCAGCTGGAATTCGACCTGAAGGGCCGCGAGATCGGCCTGACCGACCTCTGGGTCAACATCATGCCGGAAACCGCGGCCCACTCCGGTCACATCCACCCGCTCTCCTTCATTAGTGGCACCTACTACGTCGTAACCCCGCGCGGCTGCCCCGGCTTGAAGTTCGAGGACCCGCGCCTTGAGCGCTTCATGGCCGCCCCGCCCCGCCGCCTCGATGCCCGCCCGGGCCACCGCCCGCACATCACCTACCCGGCCAAGGCCGGCAACGTCATCCTCTTCGAGAGCTGGCTCCGCCACGAGGTCGCCGCCAACCGCGTCGCATCCGAGCGGATCAGCATCAGCTTCAACTATAACTGGCGGTAGCCTGACCTGGTTCATCCTATGACCCCGCGCACGCGATCCGCTCAAGCCGGTGACGTCAGCCGGTTCCTCACCCGCGTCCTCGCCACCGGTGCCACCCTGCTCACCTGCGCGTGTCCGGCGGCCGGGGTTGCAGACCTGATTGTCCAGGCGCCCAACCAGCTCGAGTGGAGCCGCAGCCCCTCGGCGGTGGAGTTGCGCCAGCTGGCCCCGAAGCTCTACGCCACCCAATTCAAGGTCGCGGTCTCCCCTCATCCCGCCGAACTCGCCGTGGCGGTGCTCGAGCCGGGCAATTACCACCTCCAGTACGACCTGAAGGAGGGCGGCAACGGCGACTTCCGGCTCAGCGCCACGCCCCTCGATGCCACGCCGCCGGTCCCCGTGCCCAAGGGGACCATCGTGCTGCTCCATGGCATCCTGGATGGGCAGGAAGACATGCTCCACTGGGGCGTCTATCTCGCCGAACGCGGTTACCGCACCGTGTCGGTCGACCTCCGCGGCCACGGCGCCTCGACCGGCGCGGAGATCACCTACGGCGCCTGGGAAAGGTCCGATCTCGTCCAAGTGCTCGATGAGCTGGCGAAGCGGCAACTTGTCAGCGGCAAGGTCGGCGTGCTGGGTATTTCCTATGGCGGCGCCATCGCCATCCAATGGGCGGCGCAGGACCCTCGGATCGAAAGCGTGGTGGCGCTCGCGCCGTTCGCCGACCCGAAGCCGGCAATCGCGGGTGTGGTCCGGCGGTTCCTGCCGCCGCCGATGCAGAACCTGCCCCCAGCGTTCCTGCAATCCGCCATCGAGGCCGCAGCCGCCGCCCGGGGCTTCGACTGGGCTGAGGCGAACCCGCTGGCGGCCGCGGCCAAGCTGCGGCATCCGTTGCTGCTCATCCATGGCATCAACGATGACGTGATCCCGTTCTCGAACAGCGAACGCCTCCAGGCCGTGGCCCCGCCCGGGAGCCAGCTGCTGCGCGGCAATGGCAATCACGTTACCCTCGCGGCCCGGCTGGACCCGATCGCGGAACGCGTCGCCGTCTGGTTCGAGCGGGCGTTCGGCCCGGTTGCCGCGCCCAAGGCCCCTGCCGTTCCCTGAGGCTCAGCGCATCCGCGCGAGGAACCACACGGCCAGCGCCCCGAGGCAGGCGTTGGGCAGCCAGGCCGCGAGGTCCGGATCGAGCAGGCCCTTGATCGCGAGCGAGCCGGCGAGGTTGTTCAGCATGTAATAGACGAAGAAGAGCCCGATCGACTTCGACACGCCCACCGCGGGGTTCACCCGCACGCCGGTCATGGCAAAGGGGATCGCGATCGCGATGATGATCAGCGGACTCAGCGTGTCGGCCAGCAGGCCGTAGTACCGCACCGCGTAGGCCGCCTGCTTCGGATTGTTGCCGATCTCGAAGTAATCCATCAACCGCCGCAGCTCGAAGAACGAGAGGTCCACGGCCCGGCGGTCGATCAGCAGCATCAGGCTCGGGTCCTCGTGGAATTCCGCGCGCACCAGCCGCTCGAACGGTGCCACCGCGTCGACCACGCCCGAAATCGGATCAAAGGTCACGATATTGCCGTCGAGGAATTCCCAGCCCCCGTTCCCTGGGAGCGGGCGGGCCTCGGTCGCGCGAATGCGGCTCAGCTCGTGCCGCGCGGCGTCGAGCAGCGTGACCGTCACCCCATAACCACGTCCCACGCCCCGGCTGTAACTGTTGAAAAACCAGAGCCGACGCTGCTCATAATTGTCGAAACCCACGCTGCCGACCGCTCCGACGCGTTCCGCGGGCACGGCCTTCGCCTCGTGCCGGTCCTGGATCGCCTCGCTGAGCTGGCGGGAACGCTCGACCGACCAAGGCACGATCGACGAATTCAGCCACCACATCGCCCCGCAGGCGAGGAGCCCGACCGCCCAGACCGGCCGCGTGATCCGCAGGAAGCCCACCCCGGCCGCGCGCATCGCGGTGATCTCGTTCGCCCGGTGCAGCTGGCCGAGGGCGAAGAGCAGCGAGAGCAGCAGGGTCAGCGGGAGCACGTACGCCAGGAAGCTCGGCAGCGTCACGAGCACGTAGATCCACAGGTCGGCCCCGCGCGCCCCCTGGTCGCGGAGCTTCTGGAAGTCGTCGAACAGCACCTGCACGAACATCAACCCGACGACCGCGAGCAGCACGATCCCCAGGATCCGGAACCACTCGCGCAGCAGGTGTCGGTCAAAGGTGTTCAACCCGGCCGATCAAAGCGCCCTCGGGGCCCTTGGCAAAACCCAATCGGATTCCGTCGGTTTTTCGGGAACACTTTGCCGGCCCAATCCTCCGCCTTGAAAACCCCGCCCGCGTCGCCTTGGCTGGCGCCGCTCCTGCTAAGGTCCCACCCCAACTCCTCCCCGCCATGAACACCCGCCTCCTTGCCATCTTGCTCGCTTTTGCCGGCGCCGCCGCCACCACCCGCGCCCAGGAAACCATCAAGATCGGCGAGTTCGCCTCCATGACGGGCGAACACGCCGGATTCGGGCAGCAATCCCACAAGGGAACCCAGCTCGCCATCGACGAGATCAACGCCGCCGGCGGCGTGCTCGGCCGCAAACTCGAGCTGATCATGGAGGACGACCAATCACAGGCCGGCCAGGCCGCCACCGTGGTGCAAAAGCTGATCGCCCAGAATAAGGTCGTCGCCCTCCTCGGCGAGGTGGCCTCCTCCAAGTCGCTCGAGGGCGCGCCAATCGCCCAGCGGAACAAAATCCCGATGATCTCACCGGCCTCGACAAACGCCAAGGTGACGGAGACGGGCGATTACATCTTTCGCGTCTGCTTCATCGACCCGTTCCAAGGCACGGTCATGGCCAAGTTCGCCCTCAGCAGGGGCTGGAAGAAGATCGCCCTGCTCACGGACGTGAAACAGGACTACTCCGTCGGCCTCGCCGATTCCTTCGTGAAGTATTTCACCGCCCACGGCGGCACCATCGTGCGCGACCAGAAGTACTCCAGCGGCGACAAGGAGTTCCGCGCCCAGCTCACCTCAATCAAGGGCGCGAACCCCGACGCGGTGTTTGTGCCGGGCTACTACGGCGAAGTCCCCCTCATCGGGAAGCAGGCCAAGCTCCTCGGACTCAAGGTCCCCATGCTCGGCGGGGACGGCTGGGTGGACGATTCCCTCCTCAAGGTCGCGGGCGACGCTCTCGACGGCTCCTTCATTTCCGCCCACTTCAGCATGGAGGACAAGAATCCCGTTGTGCAGGACTTTGTCCGGAAATTCCGCGCCCGCTTCCAGGGCGACCCAAACGACATGGCCGCCCTCGGCTACGACAGCGCCATGATCCTCGCGGCCGCCATCAAGCGCGCTGGCACCACCGACGGGGCCAAGCTCCGCGACGCCATCGCTGCGACCAAGAACCATCCGGGCGTCACCGGCTCCATCACCATTGATGCGCAGCGCAACGCCTCCAAGCCTGCCGTGATCATGGCCATCGCCAAGGGCGCGATGAAGTTTCAGGAAACGGTGGCTCCGTGAGCGGTTGGGCTGCTCAGCCGGTCACCATGATCGAATTCCTGCAGCAGCTGCTCAACGGCCTCGCCCAAGGAGGAATCTATGCGCTGATCGCCCTCGGGTACACCATGGTGTACGGGGTGCTGAGGTTCATCAATTTCGCGCACGGGGACATCTTCATGCTCGGCGCTTTTGCCGGGTTCTATGTCGGGCCGGCCGCCCTGCGCCTCACCGGGAACAACCCCTCCATCGCCGGCGTGCTCGTGGTGTTGCCGCTCGCCATGGTCGTCTGTGCGCTCGCCGGCATGGTCATCGAGCGGCTGTGCTACCGACCCCTGCGCGGCCGGCCGCGCCTCACCGTCCTGATCACCGCGATCGGCGTTTCCCTGCTGCTGGAAAACGGCGGTCAGTTCGTCTTCGGCGCCCGCCCGCGCTCGTTCCCTGAGCTCATCACCGACCGCGCCCTCGACCTGCCCGCCGCGCTCGGCCCGCTGGCCACGCTCACGATCACCGTCTCGCAGGTGCTCGTGCTCGGCGTCGCCCTGCTCCTGCTTGTTGGGCTGCGCCAGGTCGTGGGTCGCACCCGGACCGGACTTGCGATGCGGGCCCTCTCGCTCAACCCGACCGCCGCCCAGCTCATGGGCGTGAACCTCGACCGCATCATCGCCTTTACCTTCGGCCTCGGCTCGGCGCTCGCCGGCGCCGCCGGGATCCTCGCCTCCGTCCAGCAGCCCTCGATCGATCCGCTCATGGGCATCGCCGCCGGCCTGAAGGCCTTCGTGGCCGCCGTGCTCGGCGGCATCGGCAGTCTCACCGGCGCCGTGGTCGGCGGGCTGCTCATCGGCGTGCTGGAGGCGCTGGTTGTGGGCTACCTCTCGCCGACCTACCGCGACCCGATTGTCTTCGGCGTGCTCATCCTGATCCTGCTCTTCCGCCCCGCCGGCCTGCTGGGACGTTTGCAACCCGAGAAGGTATGAATAAGCCCGGGCCCAACCTCGTCTTCCTCCTCGTCCTCGCCGGACTGGCCCTCCTCGCCCCGGCGGTGGGCGCGCTGGGGCCCTACATCCTCGACATCCTCGTCGGCATCGCGATCAACCTGATTCTCGCCGTCAGCCTGAACCTGATCAACGGCTACACAGGCCAATTCTCCCTGGGCCACGCCGGCTTCATGGCGGTCGGCGCCTACGCCTCGGCCTGGCTGACCCTGCACGCCGGCACGCCGGCCGGACCCGCGGGCTATGTCGTTTTTGCCGGGGCGCTGCTGGCCGGGAGCCTCTGCGCCGGCCTCGCCGGGCTCGCGGTCGGCGTCCCGTCGCTGCGGCTGCGCGGCGACTACCTCGCGATCGTCACCCTCGGATTCAACGAGATCATCAAGGGAGCGGTGCAGAACGCGGAGCCGCTCGGCGCCCAGCGCGGGCTGACCGGGATCGGCCAGTACACCGGGCTGTTCTCGGCCTTCGCCGGCGCGGCGCTCGCGGTCCTCGTCGTGCACAACCTCGTGCAATCGACCTATGGCCGCGGGTTCCTCGCCACGCACGGCGACGAAATCGCGGCTGAATCGTCGGGGCTCGATACCACCCGCTACAAGATCGTGGCCTTCGCCACCGGCGCCTGCTTCGCCGGGCTCGCGGGCGGGCTCTACGCGCACTTCAAGCAGTTCATCCACCCCGAGGCCTTCGGTTTCATGCGCTCGATCGACATCGTGGTCATGGTCATCCTCGGCGGCATGGGCAGCATGGTCGGCGTCTGCGCCGCCGCCGCGCTCCTCACCATCCTCCCCGAACTGCTCCGCGCCCTCGCCAACCTCGAGGGCCTGCCGGCGCCGGTGCGGGACTTCGTCTCGAACCGCATGATCCTCTACTCGGTCCTGCTGATCATCCTCATGAT
>OMJT01000019.1 GCA_900299415.1 Opitutales bacterium | reverse complement strand
TCCTCGGTCGTGTGTCGTTTGCCTTTCATCGTCTGGGTTCCTTTCTATCGGCCCCAGACTGACGCCGCCAGCGGATCAATTCTCGGCGGTCACCTCAAAAGCCTATCACCATGGAGTGTCTTGTGTCTTGTGTCTTGTGCCCGGTGATTCAGTTCGCCCACGAGCCCTGGAGTACACCGGCCGCGGCCTCCTCCTCCTGCTCGTCGGGCAACTCATTCAGGGGCGCGAAGCGTTCCGAGGAAAAGCCCAGCTCCTGCTCCCCTTTGTGGAAGGGGTCCTTCGGATTGTGCAGCTCCTCAAGCAGCAGGCCAACCGTGGCGGTGTCGCCGCCCTTCACCACCTTTTCCCGGCCGAGGAACACCTCGCGGATGGTGTAGATCCGGTCCTTCACGGGCAGCTCCTTGTAGATCGCCCGGACGAGCTCCGGGAAGGAATCATTCACGCAGACGACTTTCTGGCCCTTGATCATGCTGGGAGATAACCACGGAAAACACGGAGGACACGGAACGCAACCCGGCACGGAACCAACGCGATGATCGATTACGCTCTCCGTGGGTTCCGAGTGTTCCGTGGACTACTCAATCCGTCCCTCGTCGAACTCAATGAGGTCCGGCACGCACTTGATCTCGCCCACGCGGTCCACGCAGCCCATCGCGGTCAGGGCGTCACGGATGAATTCCTGCCCGGCAGGGGTCATGCCCTTCTGCACGTACTCGCGGTTCCATCGGGCGGCGCGGACGTCCGCCGGCAGCAACCCGGTCAGGCGGCGCTCGACCTCAGCCTCATCCGCGGACTCGAGGACGATCTTCTCCACTGCGGTCGGATCGATGCCGAGGTGCAGGCAGAGGAAACGATCCATGCCGCGCTTGTAGTTCTTGGCGTAGCTGGGAGGCAGCTCGCCGTGCTCCTTCACATAACGACACTTCGCCAGGAAGCGCGGCAGGTGCAGCAGGCCGGTGGCCGGATGCGGCAGGTATGCCGGCGGCAGGCAGGTGAGCACGTCACCACTGGAACCGGGAATGGGCTTGGAAGGCACGCGGCAATTCAACACGAAACCCCTGAAAAGGAAGCGGGAAAAGCCGCGCCGGAGTTCTACCCCGCGAGAAACGCAGGAGTCTAGCGCAGGACGGCGGGGTCGGCGTGCAGCTTGGTCTTAAAACGTAGATGGCGTCTGAGGGGCGCTACAACCGAGGTCATCGGGTGAGCCTCATCATCGAGGACCACCAGGATGCAGGAATGAACGGCTGCACAACTCTAAGCGAGATTCATGCGTACCGCCTCAAACGAGCCAGTCAGTGTTTATCAAGAACTCCCCCGGGCAGACCGATCCCCGCGAAGCCGTGCCGGACATGGGTACAGACCTGATCCTGACAAAGCCGTTCAGCCCGCTCAAACTGGTCCGGAAAGCACAGGAGCCCCTAGCGCGACCACGGGCCTGAAGCGGGCGGCCAACCGGTCATGCCGGGCTACGGGGCATTGGCCTTCAAGCGGTCGAGGTTCGACTTGGCATCGGCGTAATTGGGATCGAGGCGCAACGCGGTTTCCAGTTCACGGCGGGCATCGGCCGTGCGGCCAAGCCGGGAAAGGACGCCGGCATAGTTGTTGTGCAAATCCGGTTGGTTCGGCCTCAGGCGAAGCGCCGCTTCATATTGCTCGCGGGCATCGTTCAACCGACCCGGGACGCTAAACAGGGCGTTCGCCAGCGTGATCCGGGCCTCCGCATCGTCGGGGGCCAGCTGCACCGCAGCCGTCAAGTGAGCGAGCGCGTCGTTCGTGCGCCCCGGCACGTTCAGCAAGGCGAGCCCAAGATTGGCGTGGGCATAGACGTGGTTCGGGTTGAGTCGCAGCGCTGCCTCCCCATGGGCGATTGCCTCGGCAAGCTGTCCGGGCTGATTCAGCAGCATGCCGGCCAGATTGCTCTGCGCATCGGCATGGTCCGGCCGAAGCTTCACGGTGGCGGCAAACTGTTCCGTGGCGTCGGCCTCGTGGCCCGGCGTCTTCGAGTACACCAAGGCGAGGCTGTAATGCGCCCGCCAATTGCCCGTTTGCTTCGTCAGGTTGTCCTCCCAGATCCGCTGCTCGGTCGCGTAATCCCCATTCCGCTGAATGGTGAGCGCCAGATAGACCGCCGCCACGACGACCCCGGCCCACAGGGTGCGGCGGCCGGCGAACCGGTGGACGGCCAGCGCCAGCGCCACCAATACCGCCGCCAGCGGCAGATAGAGGCGATTCTCTGCCATGGGCTGGAAGGTCACGGGCACCACGGTCGAAGTTGGGGCCAGGATCAGGAAAAATGCCCCGCCCAGGAATCCAAGGCCAGGGAACCGGCGCCATACCAGCGCGATGGCCCAGAGGAGTGCGACAAGGGCCAGCATCCATGGCCACGCGGTTCCGATTCCCGGTTCGAGCACCCCCGGACCATAATCGAAGACGAGCGGATGAGGCCAGAGGGTCAGACCTAGGTACCGCACGACCACTTTGAATTCGGTCAGGGCATAAATCCAAGTCGTGACACTCGCTGTGGGCCCGATTCCGCGGGCGGCGGAGCCGTGGGACAGCATCAACGCAGCCAGCAGGACCCACGTGGCCGCAAGGCCGACATAGACCGCTCGGTGACGGAGCCACGCCTCCCGAAAAGACCCGCTCACGAAGATCCTGTCATAGATGAAGATCAGCACGGGAACCGTAGCCATGGGCTCCTTGATCGCCATGCCCGCGGCACAGGCCGCCACCGTCGCCACCAACCAGCGGGATTGACCACTCTCACCGGTCGTCCCACGGACGAAGCCATAGAATGTGAAAAGGTAACACAATCCCATCAAGGCTTCGGCCCGCTGGGAGATGTAGGTCACCGAGGCCGTCTGCAGCGGATGTACCGCCCACCATAGCGCCGCCACGAATGCGATGGTTTGGGCCGATTCCTGCAGAGTCCTCGCCACTGAGGGGAGGGCCAGGGTGCGGAGCACAATTCCGAACAGGCACAGGCTCGCCAAACCGTGCACGAGCAAGTTTACCGCGTGATAGCCGCCGACTGATTCCTCGTTGAAGGCGTAATTGAGCGCGAAGCTCAGGTTGAGCAGGGGGCGACCCGCCGTGGTCAGGTTTTCCGCTGGCCACAAAACCGCCCCGAGGTCCGCCAGCTTCCGGATTGAGGGGTTTTTCAGAACCGCCCCGTCGTCATCCATCAGGAAGGGGACCTTGAAGGTGTTGAGGTAGCCCACCAGCAGTGCCGCGCCGATGATTACCGCCGGCCAGAGCGCGGGTGATCGCGGCGCAGCGGGCAAGGGAGCCTGGGGACGGGCGGACATCTCGGTCATGCTGGTTACCCGGCGGAGGGAGGCAAAACTCTATTCCTGAATTCCCTCGCTGTGTCCCGGCCAAAAACAAAAGCGCCCGGAGTGCGAGGCACTCCGGGCGCTGCTTGAATCTAATCTGACCCGGTCTTAGCGACCGCGCTGGCCGCCACCGAACGAGTAGGTGGCCGTCAGACGGAAGTTCATCGGGTCGTTGATCTCGGTCGGATTACCCGCGCGGATCTGAACGCGATTCGGCTGCGT
>OMJT01000018.1 GCA_900299415.1 Opitutales bacterium | reverse complement strand
GGTCGAGACCGGCACGATCGACGGCGCGCTCTACACGGCGCTCGTGCCGCGCACCTGGAACCGCCGCCTGCTGCTCATCGCCCACGGGCTCCGTGACGCCGAAATGCCGCTCACGGCCGACCTCAATCCCGAGCATTTCGCCCACCGCACGCTCGTCGAGGAGGGCTGGATCGTCGCCAAGACGAGCTACCGTCGCAACGGTGTGATCGTCGCCGATGCCATTGCCGACCTCGACGCCCTTCGGGCCCGACTCGCCGCGGCGCACGGCGAGCCGGCTCGAATGCTGGTCGAGGGCGATTCCATGGGAGGGCTCATTGCCCTGCTCCTCGCCGAGCGCTAGCCCGACACGGTGACGCGGAGCGCGCGCCAGTTCGACGGAGTGGTCGCGATTGATCCCGCGGCCACCGTGCGGGAGAACAACCGCCCCGTCAGCCTCTCACTCCACCCCGGAGTGCCGGTTGTGCTCGTCGCCAACCAGAGCGAGCTCCCCGCCGCCCAAGGCTACGCCGCCAACGCCCGGGCCGCCACGCCAGACCGCCAGCCGGTCTTCCTGCGCGTTTCCCGCGACGGCCACGTCAACGTCAACCAGCAGGAGCGCCTCATCGCCCTGCAGATGCTCAACCGCTGGCTCGACACCAGCCGGGATGACTTACCTCGCCCGTCGCGCGGCGGAACCGCCGTGGATATTTCCATTGATCTCGGACGCCAACCCACCCAAGTGACGATGCACGGCGACGGCCGCGGCTTCGACGCCCGGGTCCTCGAGGTCACCGGCAATTACGGCAACGTTTACGTCAACGTGCAGCCCGATGACTTTATCGCCGCCGGTATCAAGTCGCTCGATTGGTTCCAGGTGAAGGTCGGCGACCGCATCTACCGCACCCGCTACGGCAACTATTTCGACAATGTCGCCCCGGGCGAATGGGTCGCCTTCGGCAGCGCCGATGGCTTCACTTGGGTGGGCCGTAACAACAACAACGCCGCCCGGACGGCCGACCTGAAGGTCGGCGACACGATCACGTTCCGGGCCTACGACCCGGTGCGGTAGTCCGTTGGCCGCACGCCGTCCGCGGCCTAGCCTCCGCCGACCTTCCGGCTCGGCACGCGCACGTACTTCATCCCGGCGGCAACGGCGGCCTGCATGCCGGGCACCGCATCCTCGAACACGAGGCATTCCTGCGGTGGCACGCCCATCCGCTGCGCGGCGAGCAGGAACATGTCCGGCGACGGTTTGCCGTGGGTCACGTCCTCCGGCGTGACCACCACCGGAAACAGCGGCGCGAGCCCGGTGATCTCCAGTGAGCGGCGCACAACCGGGCGCGGCCCACCTGAGGCGATCGCCACCGGGTGATGCTCGGCAACGACGCGGGCAAAGTCCACCACCGGCCGGATCAGCTGCGCATCGCCCATGATGCCGGCAAAGAGCGCCTCCTTGACGTCATAGACGCGATATGGATCGACCGTGATGCCGTAGTGTGCCGCGATCCGTTCCGCGACCTTCAGCGTCGGGACGCCTCCGAGCGAATAAAACAGGTTCTCGTCCAGCTGGACCGTCAGCCCGGACTGCCGCATCGCCTGATCCCAGGCGCGATAGTGCAGCGGCATGGTGTCCACCAGCGTGCCATCGAGGTCGAAGATGTACCCGGCAAACGCCCCGGGCGGGATGTCGAGATGCATGAAGGGCGCACGTCACGGCGAATCGCCGGACATGGCAAGCAGAAGGTGGGGCCGGGCGGCCTACCCGTCAGCCACAGCAGCCGGATCCCGCGCAGCAGGATTCCCCGGCCGGCTCCACCACGGTCTCGGGACCGACCCCGCATTTTTCTTTGGCGAGGCAATCGGTGTGCTTGGTGCCGAGCTGGAGAGCCAGTTCCGTCGGGCCGGCGGCGACGGATTCGACCGGGTACTGCGACACCACCCCGGTCTCGAACTCGATTTCCACCGGCAATTCGCCGGACGGCAGGATCGGCGCCGCGATCTCCAAGATCTTGGCCAGCTTGCCGGCCGGCAGGCGATGCCCGTCGTCATGCTCGCGGCCGGTCCAGGCCTGGAGCACGCAGCTCTCCTCGGTACGGAACGTGCCGCCACAGTCCACGCAGCGCTTGGTCACGTGCCCGGCCTCGGTCACGTGCACATGGGCGGGCAGCCGGCGGCCGTCGGGCAGGATGAAGTTGAGGGCATGATCCGGGTGGGCCCGGAGGTGGGCTTTGAGTTCGTGCAGTTTCATAAGAGGGATCCGGTCCTAACGCTTCATCTCCTTTTCGTTCGCGAGCTTGAACTGGTCGCCGACCGCGCGGACGGCGGCAAGGTCGCGCAATTCCTCGTCGGGGAAGGCGCAGAAGCGATCGACCCGGCGGGCGATCTGGGAGGCCACGTCGACGAAGCAGCGGAATTTCTCCTCCTCGGTACCGGTGGCTCCGGCGGGGTCGGGCGAGCCCCAGTGGGCGATCACGGGCTGGCCGGGCCAGACTGGGCAGGCTTCCTTGGCATTGTCGCAGACGGTGATCACCAAATCGAATTTCACGCTCTTGAACTCATCCCACGACTTCGAGCGCGCCGCGGAGGCATCGAGGCCGTACTTCTCGCGCAGTGTCCGCACGGCGAGTGGATTGACCCGGCCGGTCGGATGCGAGCCAGCGCTGTGCACCTCGAAGCGCCCCCGGCCCTTGGCGCGAAGCAGGTACTCGCCGAGGATGGAGCGGGCGGAATTTCCAGTGCAGAGGATCAGGACCTTGTAGGGAGTGGTGGGCATGGTGAAGGAGAGGCGCTAGCAGGCCGCCGGGCCGCAGCCGCAGGGGCCCGTGCTGGCGATCACGGGAGCCAAACGGTGGAGCCGGGCCAGGTCGCGTCGGAACACGGGCTCCTCCCGCGCGCAATCCTGCAGGCAGGCGAGATTGGCCCGGAGGACGGAGGTGGGTTTCGCCTCCAGGCGGTACACCATCCAGTTGCCTTCCCGGGAGCAGGTCACGAGCCCACGGGTCCTCAGGTAGGCAAGGTGTTTGGAGATCTTCACCTGCGGCTCGCGCAGGACGTCCTGGAAATGGCACACGCACAGCGGCCCCTGCAGCAGTACGTGTAGCAACCGCAGCCGGGTGCGGTCGCAAAGGCACTCATGGATCTTGACCAGCTCCATGCACGATTCATATGCCTATTAAAGAATATTCGCAAGCTGGCGTTTCCGCCGTTGCCGGATCGTCACGGCCCTCCCATGGTCGTTGCTCGTCCGACCCGGCCCTCGCTCCTTCCCTCCCATGAAAAAAGCCCTCGTTGAGTTCATCGGCACCTTCTTCCTTGTCTTCACCATCGGCATGGCCGTCCGCAGCGGCTCGTCGCTGGCCCCCGTCGCGATCGCGGCCGGACTGATCGCGGTGATCTACGCCGGCGGGCACGTATCCGGCGCCCATTTCAATCCGGCGGTGACGCTGGCAGCGTTCCTCCGCGGAAAATGCCCAAAGGGTGACATCCTCCCCTACCTCGTCGCCCAGTTCCTCGCGGCGATCAGCGCGGCCGCACTGACCTGCTGGATCGCCGGCGAGGTCGCGGCCCCGGCGCTGCGTGCGACGATCCCGTCCGCGGTGGTGGAGTTCCTGTTCACCTTTGCGCTATGCTGGGTGATCCTCAACGTCGCCACGGCCAAGGGCACGGCGGGCAATTGGTTCTACGGCCTCGCGATCGGCTTCACCGTGCTCGCCGGCGCGATCTCGGTCGGGGCTGTCTCCGGTGGCGCCTTCAACCCGGCGGTCGGCCTCGCGGTCTACGCCATGGGCATGGAGTCGGCCAAGCAGCTCGCCATCTACTTCGCCGCCGACCTCGCCGGCGGCGCGGTGGCGGCCCTGGTCTACCTCTACGTCAACGGGAAGGACTGATCACCGCCGCGCCCCGCGGTGCAGGCGGCTGACCGGCTTGACCGCCGCCGCGGCGACCTCGGCCAGGGCCTTCTCGTCGAAGAGCGCGGAGTAGATGTACGGGAAGCCGTCGATCTTTTTCCGCTCCACGGCCACGCCCATGTAGCGCTCGATGCTCCGGGCGTCGCGCACGTCCTCCTCGGTCACGAGGGTGAAGGCATCGCCGGTGTTCTGCGCGCGGCCGGTGCGGCCGATGCGGTGGACGTAGTCCTCGGCGTTCTCCGGCACGTCGTAGTTGATCACGTGGCTAACGCCGGCGATGTCGAGGCCGCGGGCCGCGATGTCGGTCGCCACGAGCACCTCATAGCGGCCGGTTTTGAAGCCGTCGAGCGCCTCGATGCGCTCGCGCTGGTTGCGGTCGGAGTGCATGACGCCGACGGTGTGACCCTTCTGCTGGAGGCGGGCGGCGATGCGGTCCGCGCCCATGCGGGTACGACAAAAGATCAGCACGCTCTTGAAGTCGGTCTGGTCGAGCAGCAGCTGGAGCAGCTCGAACTTCTGGGTCGCCACCACCGGGTAGAAGGCGTGGGCCACCGTCTCGGCGGGCGAGCGGTTGCGGCCGATCTCGACCTTCACCGGGTCGCGCAGCGCCCAGCTCGCGAGCTGCTCGAGCTCGGCCGGGAGTGTGGCGGTGAAGAACAGCGTCTGCCGGTCCTTCGGGCACTTCGCCACGATGCGCTTCACGTCGGGCAGGAAGCCCATGTCGAGCATCCGGTCGACCTCGTCGAGCACGAGGATGTCGATCTTCTCGAGGGAGCAGTTGCGCTGCTCGAGGTGGTCGAGCAGGCGGCCCGGGGTCGCGGCGAGGATGTCCATGCCGCGCTTCAGGTCCTCGGTCTGCTTCCCATAGCCGACGCCGCCGTAGACGATTGTCACGCGCAGGTCGGTGAATTTGGCGAATTTCTGGAAGGCCTCCTCGACCTGGAGTGCGAGCTCGCGGGTCGGCTCGAGGATGAGGCAGCGGAGCTGGCCATGCGTACCCAGCCGCTGGATGATCGGGAGCGCGAAGGCCGCGGTCTTGCCCGTGCCCGTCTGGGCCGAGCCAATCACGTCGCGGCCGGCCAGCACCT
Organism: Opitutales bacterium; assembly: GCA_900299415.1. Classification (GTDB taxonomy): domain Bacteria; phylum Verrucomicrobiota; class Verrucomicrobiia; order Opitutales; family Opitutaceae; genus CAIYFD01. Next base: position 24,650 of record OMJT01000018.1, on the reverse strand, counting down.
GCGGGATCGCCTGCTTCTGGATCGGCGTGGGCTCGACGTAGCCCATCTGCTGCACGCCGTAGGCGAGCGCATCGGACATGCCGAGTGCAGTGAATGCGGTGTCCATCTTCGGGATGTCCACCGGCTCGACGGGCTTCACCGGCTCGCGGCGCGGATGGTCGAAGGTCTTGTCGATCGTCGGCCGCTCGCGCTTGGCGGGACCGTCGCCGCTGCGGCCACGGCCGCCAAAGGAACCGCGTGCGCCGGACCGGACCTGCCCACCGCCCTCGGCCCTGCCGTGGTGGGAACCGCCGGGCGCGCCTTGGGAGGAACCGTGGCCGCCGGAACCCGACTGGGGGCCGCGTGATTCGTGCCCGGAACCGCGGCCCTCGTGGCCCTGGCCGCCGGACTCGCGGTGCGGGCGCCGGCCGTGGGCGCGACCGCGGTCACCGCGTTCGCTGCGTTCATCGTGGCCCCGGGGGCTGGAGGAAGAATGGGGATGGGAGTGGGTCGAAGCCGCCTTGCCGCCGTGGGCAGAGCCGGCCTTCTCGGCGCGGGCCGGCGCGATCGTGCTGCGCAGCTTCGCCAGGATTTTCTTCAGCATAACGTATAGGGGAACGGCCAAAGTCGCCGAAACACCCCCGTTTGCAATCCCGGAGATTAGCCGTCGTCCGTAGAAGCCTGCCGGCGCCAGATCGATTTTCACGATATGTCGCCGGAGTGGACCGCTAGCCTGGAATCGATCATTCGCTTTTTACGGACCTCCCACTTCATTGTCCGGCATGTCCACCGGCCTTCAGCTCCGCTCCATCACGCTTCGCGTCCCCGACCTTGCACGCAGCCTCGGGTTTTATGCCGATCGGCTGGGCTTCACGGTGCAATCGCATTCCACGGTCCGGGTGGAGCTCGCCGCCGATCCCGGCGGCCCGGCTGGGGTGGTCCTTGAGGAGGACCGTCCTGCGGCCCCCGCGTCGGGCGACAATGCGGGATTGTTCCACGCCGCTCTGCTGCTGCCCAACCGCGCAGCGCTCGGGGCCTGGCTCAGCCGCGCGGCCGAGGCGGGCGTTGAGTTCGACGGCTTCGCGGACCACGGCGTGAGTGATGCACTCTATCTCGCCGACCCCGACGGCAACGGGCTCGAGTTCTATGCCGACCGTCCGCGCGAGACCTGGCCGCGCGCCGCCGATGGCGAACTGGCCATGCACACCCGTACCCTCGATCTGCGCAAACTCGTCGCCGAAGGCACCGGGATCACGAATGCGCCCCTGTCGGGGGCCCGTTGGGGTCATCTTCACCTGCGGGTCACCGACCTCGACCGCAGCGAAGCCTTCTACCGGGCAACCCTCGGGATGGAGACTATGCAGCGCTCTTTCCCCGGGGCACGCTTCCTTGCGGCCGACGGCTACCACCATCACCTCGGCCTGAACACCTGGGGCCAGCCGCGCCTCCCGCGCCCGCCCGGCGCCCTCGGGCTCGCCAACGCGGTCTTTGCCAAGCGGGGCACCGCGCCCGCGGACCTTACCGATCCCGACGGCATCGGCATCCGGATCGAGCCCGTCGGGGATTGATGGGGAGGCTTTCCCATTCCGGGAAGTCGGGCCAAGCCCTCAACCCGACAGCGGGTCGTTCCGGAATTTTTCGCCGAGCTCGAAAAAGATAGCCTGGGCCTTGAGCCAGTTCGGGTCGGCCCGGATTTCGCCGAGGCTCTTCTCCGTGTGGCTGCATACAAGATAACTGGTCGGCCCGAGCATCATCAGCGCGTCATAGCGGGTGCCGTGGCCGTCGACGGCGAATTCGAAGTCGCCGTTGGCGAACTTCCGACCGGCAGCGACCGCACGGAGCGGCACGGTATCGGAAAGCAACGTGCCACGGAAGACATCGGGCCGCGGGCCGGAGTACGCTGGCACGCCACGCGTGTCCTCGCCGACGGAGAGCACGGCCCATTCGTCGAACAGCGGGCGCCGGCAGGCGGCGCTCATGCGCTCGAGGTGCTGCTGGATGTGGGTGCGCGCCGTGGCGAGGTCCATGCCCCAAGCAGAGGAATTCACCGCGCCTTGGCAAGAGCCCGCGGGGTCGGCGCGGTCGGCGCCTCGTTTTTCAGCAGCTTCTTACTGCGTCGGGTAACCGCCGGTAATGTACTGCCGGAGCTGTTCGGCCTCGTTCCGGTGGGAGTCGGTCAGCCAGCGCGAGACGTCACCGATCGAGATCAGCCCCTCGAGGCGGCCTTCGCCTAGAACCGGCAGATGGCGGCAGCGCTCGTTCGTGAAAATGGCCATGGCCTCCGCCGTCGTGGTCATCGGGGTGATCGTGTGCGGGTGGGCCGACATCACTTCCGCCACCACGGTGCGCATCGGGTCGCGACCGGCGCCGACAATGCGGGTGAGGACGTCGCGCTCCGTGAAGATGCCGGCGAGCAGGCCCTGCTCCATCACGAGGATCGAGCCGATGCGCTTTTCATTCATCACGCGGACGGCATCGGCCACGGTGGCGGACGACGCGATGGTCTGCACACTGTGCCCCTTCCGGGCCAGGAGGACGGACACGGGGGTGTTCATGGGGATCGGGGTGCCAGGACCATAGGAGGTCACCCGGCGGAGACAATGGCATTTCTCGGCCGGCAGGGCGGCGCTATTCGACTGGCGCCGCGGCCGGACTCAGGGACAATCCCCGCGCCGATGGCGACCCGTGAACCACCCCTGACTCCGGAGGAGACCCTGCGCCGCGTGCTACGCACGGCACGGATCGACGGCCTCTCGGTGCTCGTGGTCAGCGGCGTCTTCACGCTTTGGTCGCTCGCGGACCGGGACTGGACCGAGGCAGGCATCGGCCTGCTTATCTGCGGCGCCGGGGTCATTGAGCTGCGCGGGCGGGCGCTGCTGACGGCCGGGCAGACCCGGGGCGTCGACTGGCTGATCGGCAGCCAGGTCTGGTTGCTCGCCGTGGCGCAGTCGTACTTTCTCTGGCGGCTGCAAAGCTACGACCCGGAGCTGGTGCGCCGCTACGCGGTACCTCTGCTGCGGTCGGGCTTCGCGCGGCCAATCCTCTCCGCCGCCGGCCTGACCGAGGGCGACGTGCTGCACGACATGCGTGCCGTCTACACGACCTCCTACATGATCGCGGCCGTCCTGTTCTTCATCTTCCAGGGCAGCCTCGCCCTGCGTTACCGCCGCCAGCGGCCAGCCGTCACCGCGGCACTCGGGCTTGCGAATCGCCCCGTCTGAGGAAGAGTGCCGGCATGTCCAAGGAACGCTACATCGCAGCGAAACAGCAGTGGGCCGAGAAACAGAAGGCCAAGGGTGTGGTGCCGCGGTCCGAACCGCGCGCCGAGCGCCTGCCGCCGGGGCAGAAGCTCACCACCGGCTTTCCCGTGCTCGACCTCGGCATCCATCCGGAGATTCCCGAGGCCGACTGGCGCCTCACCCTTGACGGACTGGTAGAAAAACCGGTCACGCTGGACTGGAAGGCCTTCAACGCCCTGCCGCAGGTGGAGGACATGAGTGACTTCCACTGTGTGACCACCTGGAGCCGCTACGACTGCCGCTGGGGCGGCGTCGCCTTCACCACGCTGTATGAACTGGCCCGGCCCAAGCCGCACGCCAGGCATGTCTACTTCACCGGCTACGACGGCTACTCGACGAACGTCAGCCTCGCCGCGTGCCTCGACGCCGACGTGCTGGTGGCCACGTCGTTCGACGGCGCGCCCATCACGCTCGAGCACGGCGGCCGGGCCCGCGTGATCATTCCCAAGCTCTACGCCTGGAAGGGCGCAAAGTTCGTCAAGGGCATCACCTTCCTCGAAGAGGACAAGCCCGGCTTCTGGGAAGTGCGCGGCTACTCAAACACCGCGGACCCCTGGACGGAGGACCGGTTCGGCTGAGCAGAGCCAGAGGTCCGCCGCCCTCGCGGGCGACGCCATCAATTCCGCACCGGGCCCGGGGAGCGTTACCGTTCCGCGTCCCGCCGGTGACAAGCGGGTCACGTCCCCCGGGGCAATTTGCCCAAACGTCACATGGGCGCCGTCTGGTTGTAACAATCGGGGTTTAGCGTGGGGCCGTCCCGTTAACACACAAACCCAACCAGAAACATCATGTCCCAAATGAAACTGAACCTCGCCGCGCTGGCCGGCCTCATGCTGCTCGCCGCCGCGCCGGCCCGGGCCCAGGACGGCGGCGCGCTTCTCGATTTGCTCGTGAAGAAGGGCATCGTCTCCAACCAGGAGGCCGAGGACCTGCGCGTGCAGCTGATGAAGGATTTCACCGCCAACACCTCGGCGGGAAAACTCAACCTCAGCTCCGCCGTCTCGGACTTTAAGCTCTCGGGCGACATGCGCATCCGCGAGCAGTACGAAACGCAGGCCCCGCAGGTGAATCCGGCCAACGTCACCAACGAGCGTTTCCGCAACCGCATCCGCTTCCGCCTCAATGGCGATGTCGGCCTGCAGAAGGGCTGGAGCGCGGGTTTCGCGCTCGAGACCGCCGCCGCGACCGACTCCGGCAACCAGACCCTGCAGGATGGCATGGACGACTACACCCCGTTCCTCGCTCGCGCCTACGTCGGCTGGAAGCCGAACCTGAACTGGAGCTTCCTGCTCGGGAAACAGAAGAACATCCTCTACACGACGGACCTCGTCTGGGACGGCGACATCAACCCACAGGGTTTCTCCGAGAACTACACCAAGTTCATCGGCGCGAAGGACACTCTCGAGGTCCGCGCCGGGCAATACATCATGGACGACCGCAACGAGAGCATCGCCGGCCCGGCCGGCCGTGACGCGTGGCTGTTCGCGCAGCAGGCTGTCTACACCCACTGGTTCGGCAAGGACGAGATCGGGAACCTCACCAGCAGCTTCATCATCGCCCCCGGCTTCATGAAGTACAACGGCTCGACGCTCGACGGCCTGACCGGCGAGGCGAACTTCAACGGCACCACCCGCTACCTCACGAACTTCGTCCTCCCCGGCGAGATCAACTTCGTCAACAAGGCCGGCAAGGGCACTTCCTGGAAACTCTACTGGGACTACTCCCACAACTTCGAGGCCGCCAACCGCGTGCTCCAGGTCTACGGCTTCACGCCCGCCCAGGAATTCTCCAACGACGCCAACGCCTGGCTCGCTGGCGCCGGCTACGCCCTCGGCACCGGCAAGGTGCAGGGCGAGTACAGCCTGAAGGTCGACTACCGCCGCATCGGCATCGGCTCGATCGACCCGAACATCAACGACTCCGACTTCGGCTTCAGCCACCTCAACCAGCAGGGCTGGAAGGCGGCCTTCTCCTACAATCTGACCGACTTCACCAACCTCAACCTCACCTACTTCCACACGCGGGACATCCAGGACACGCTCAACCAGGCGACCATCGCCGCGCGTGACCACACCCGGGAGCTCCAGGTCGACCTCGTGGTGAAGTTCTGAACGCAACCGCCAAACCCAAGACCCTTCCGATGAAAAAATTCCTCTTCCTCCTCGCCGCCCTCGCCGCGGCTTCCTCCGCCCAGGCCCAAAAGCTGGTGATCAAGGGTTCCGACACCCTCGGCGCCAAGCTCGTCCCCACTCTCGCCGAGCAATACAAGGCGAAGAACTCCGGCGTCTCCTTCGAGATCGCCGCCGAGGGCTCGACCACCGGCCTGACCGCCATCATCGACAGCACCGCCCAGATCGGCATGTCCTCGCGCCGCGCCAAGCCCACCGAAGTCTCCGCCGCCCAAGCCAAGGGCGTGAACCTCAAAGCCACGATCGTCGCCTATGACGGCATCGGCGTGATCGTGAACGGCGCCAACGGGGTAAAGGGCCTCACCAAGCGGCAGGTCGAGCAGATCTTCGCGGGCGACATCACCGACTGGTCCGCCGTCGGCGGTTCCCCGGGCAAGATTTCGGTCTACACCCGCAACACTGCGTCTGGCACGTACTCGGACTTCAAGACCCTCGCCATGAACATGCGCGACTACGCCGGCTCCTCCCAGAAGATGGCCGGCAACGAGCAGATCGCGGCTGAGGTCTCCAAGAACCCGAACGGCATCGGTTACGTCGGTCTCGCCTACATCAACGACTCCGGGGTGAAGGCGCTGCCGATCGACGGTCTCATGCCCACCAAGGACAGCGTGCGGGCCGGCACTTATCCCTACTCCCGCCCGACGTTTTACTACACCAACGGCGAGCCCACGGGCGAAGCAGCCAAGTTCCTCGCCTACACGCTCAGCGCCGAGGGCCAGGCGATCGTCGACCGCGTCGGCTTTGCCACGATCAACAAGTAACCTTTGGTCAGGGTTTAGCTGCAAGCGCGCCGGCCTCTTCGGGCCGGCGCGCTTTTAATTTTGGATGATCGGATGTAGCCCCGGCAGACCTCTGCCGGGGTGTCCGGCCGGCAGGGAGCCCCGCCGGCCCGTCACCTTTCCGGAACCTACCCTTCACCCAATCGTAACCTAGGCCGCTTGACCGTTTGCCTGCCCGCCGGCGTCCTCATTCAATCCGGATGGAGCCCGCCGCCACCAAAACTGCCAGCACCTTCACGCAGGGTGTCCTCACCACCCGCCGCCGTTTCCGTTTCCTGGGGCTGACGGCCGAGGATCTGATCCGGGTCTTTTTCGGGGGCAACGCCACCGTCGCCATCATCGTCCTCGCCCTGATCACCATCTTTCTCCTCCGCGAGGGCGCCGGATTCTTCGGGCAGAATCAGGAAAACCTGCGGATCTACCGCCAGGCCGGGCTGGAGTACGTCGATTACATGCGGACCCAGGTCGACGGGCACACTGCCCTCACCCGTGAACTGTCAGCCCTGCGTCTCGCGCAACTGCAGCAAGCCATGGCGGCGGGGCAGACGACGGAAGCCGCCAATGCCTCCCTGAAGGACTTCGATGCCTTTTCCGACAAGTTCAGCGACGCGATCGTACCCCTCCGGCAACTGGTCTCGGAGCTGACCTCCGGCCCCGACGGGGATGCCGGGGCCACCGCCATCAAGACCAAGTTTCTCGTGGCCGCCGACAAACGCGTCGAGCGGCAGCAGCTCATCGCGGCCGGGAAGACGGAGGCGGCCGCCCAGGTCCGGATCGACGAGGTCGACTTCGAAAAGGAACTGCAGCCCCTGCTCGCGGCCCGTCCGGCATTCGAGCCCGCGAGCCGCGAGCTGTCCGCCAGCCTGACCGCCCTGGCGGCCAAGCCCCCCGCCGGCGATTTCGGGAAATTCCAGGCAGACGTGCACACCTATCTCGCCGGCTTCCCGGCGACCGTCCAAAAAATCGCGGCCTGGGATTTCAACCAACCCGTCGCCTTCCGCCAGGCCTTCACGTCCTTCCTCTTCGGCACCCAATGGCTCACCGCCAGCCTGTGGCAGGACTGGTACGGCATCATCCCGCTTTTTGTCGGCTCGCTCATGGTCTCGCTCGTCGCGCTGGTCATCGCGGTGCCCTTCGGCGTCGGCGCCGCGATCTACATCAACCAGGTCGCGAGCCCGCGCGAGCAGCGCTGGGTGAAGCCCGCGATTGAGTTCATTTCCGCCATCCCCTCCGTGGTGCTCGGCTTCTTCGGCATCGCTGTCCTCGGCGAGCTGCTCCGCAAGCTGTCGGGAGTCACTTGGCTGGACTGGGTGCCGGGTTTCCCGTTCAGCGAGCGGCTCAACATCCTCACCGCCGGCTGCCTGCTCGCGCTGATCTCCGTGCCGACGATCTTCACGCTGTCCGAGGATGCGCTGAACAACGTGCCGCGCGCGTTCCGGGAGGCCTCGTTCGCCCTCGGAGCCAACCGCCTCCAAACCATCCTCCGGATCACCGTGCCGGCGGCCCTGTCCGGCATCATCTCCGCCGTGCTCCTCGGGTTCGGCCGGGTGATCGGCGAGACGATGGTGGTGCTGCTCTGCGCCGGCAACCGCATCGCCATCCCGGATTTCACCGCCGGCCTCGGGGTCGTCACGCAGCCGACGCACACCATGACCGGCATCATTGCGCAGGAAATGGGCGAGGTGGCCGTCGGCAGCATCCACTACCGGGCGCTGTTCGTGATCGGCCTGATGCTCTTTATCCTCTCGCTGCTCATCAACTACGGCGCCCAGACCATCGTGCGCCGCTACCGGATCTCGATCGGCTGATCCCATGGACGACACCATGCACCGCTTCCGCACCTCAGCCACGGCCGCCGCCCGGCGGGAGCGCACCGTGTTCCTGCTGTTTCGGGTCGCGACCTACCTCGTGGTCGGCTGCGGGGTCGCGGTGTTTCTGACCATTTTTCTCCGCGGCGCCGGCACTGTGCTCCAAAAAGAGGCGCCATTCGTCAACACCGCCTTCTTCACGCAGGCGCCCGAGAGCCTGTACGTCTTCGATTTCGAGGGTGTGCACCGCCAGATGGGCTTCCGCGAGTTCCAGGAGTTCAAGGCCGCGCATCCCGCCGCCAAGCTCAACCCCGAGACGTACATCTACTCCGCCGGAGGGATCTTTCCGGCCATCGTCGGCACGCTGCTGCTCGTGGTCGGCTCGATGACCATCGCCCTGTTGCTCGGGGTCTGCGCCGCGATCTTTCTCAACGAGTACGCCCGCGACGGGAAATTCATCCGCTTTGTCCGGCTGTCGATCATGAACCTCGCCGGCGTGCCCTCGATCGTCTTCGGCCTGTTCGGCGCCAGCATGTTTGTCGTCGGCTTCAAGGTCTTCGGCATCCAGTTCTTCGGCTGGAACACCTCGCTGATGGCGGGCTGGTTCACCCTGGCCTTCATGGTCCTGCCCGTGATCATCACGGCCAGCGAGGAGTCGCTCAAGGCCGTGCCCAAGGGCTTCCGCGAGGGCTCCCTCGCCCTCGGGGCCACCCGCTGGCAGACCATCCGCAAGAACGTCCTGCCCTACGCGCTGCCCGGCATCCTCACCTCCTCCATCCTCGGCATCGCCCGCGTCGCCGGCGAAACCGCGCCGATCATGTTCACTGCCGCCTTTGTCGTCAGCGACAAGCTGCCGTGGCAGGTCGATCACCTGACCGACATGCCCTTCCAGGGCGTGATGGCCCTGCCGTACCACATCTACGTCGTCAGCTCGAAGATCCCGCAGAACGCGTACACCGCGAGAGTCCAGTACGGCACCACCTTCGTCTTTCTCCTGATCGTCGCCGTCATCGCCTCGGTGTCGATCATCCTCCGCAACCGTCTGCGCAACCGCTACAAATGGTGACCACGCTTCCCGCTCCTTCCATCGACTCGACCCCGCCCATCCCCGCGGCGCCCGCCCCCGCCCCCGCCGCGCCGGCCGCCGTGCCGGACGCCGGCCGCGACATCCTAATCGACATCGACCGCGTCGACTTCCACTACGGCGCCACCCAGGCCCTCCACGGCATCTCGCTTCAGCTTGAGGCCAACAAAGTCACCGCCTTCATCGGTCCTTCCGGCTGCGGCAAGTCCACCCTCCTCCGCTGCATCAACCGGATGAACGACCTGGTCGATGGCGCCCGCGTGTCCGCCGGGTCGATCCGCATCCACGGGGTCGACATCCACCGGCCCGATGTGGACGTGATCGAGCTCCGGAAACGCGTCGGCATGGTCTTCCAGAAGTCCAACCCCTTCCCGAAGTCGATCTACGAGAACATTACCTACGGCCTCCGGCTCCAAGGCCTGCGCGACAAGACCCGGCTCGACGAGATCGTCGAGAAGTCCCTCCGCGGCGCCGCGCTCTGGGACGAGGTCAAGGACCGCCTCCATGCCAGCGGTCTCGGCCTCTCCGGCGGCCAGCAGCAGCGGCTTTGCATCGCCCGCGCGATCGCCGTCGAACCCGAGATCATCCTGATGGACGAGCCCTGCTCGGCCCTCGACCCCATCGCCACCACCAAGGTCGAGGAACTCATCCATGAGTTGCGCACGAAATATACCATCGTGATCGTGACGCACAACATGCAGCAGGCCGCCCGCTGCTCCGACCGCACCGCGTTCTTCTACCTCGGCCGCCTCGTCGAGTACGCCGACACCCGCACCATCTTCATGAACCCCGCCAACCCGCAGACCGAGGCTTATGTCTCGGGCCGGTTTGGCTGAACCCGCTCCCGCTATGACCGAGGAAACCCTCCCTGCGCCCACCACCATCCGACGTTTCTCCGACGCCGAGCTCGAGACCCTGCGCACCCACCTCATGCGGATGGGCCTAATCGCCATCGGCCAGGTGCGGTTCGCGATGAAGGCCCTCGTCGACAGCGACGTCGCCCTCGCCAAGCAGGTCATCGCCGGCGACGACGAACTCGACGACCTCGAGATCAAGATCGACGAAGAAGCCACCCAGTACATCAGCCTCCGCGCCCCGGTCGCCGGCGACCTCCGTCTGCTCGTCGTCGGCATGAAAGCCAGTCACGACCTTGAGCGCGTCGGCGACGAAGCCACCAGCATTGCCAAGCGCGCCGCCCGACTCGCCAACGAGCCGCCGCTCAAGCCCTACATCGACCTGCCCCGCATGGCCGTGATCGCGGAGCAGATGCTGCAGGAAGCCCTCGACTGCTTTCACAGCGGCGACACCGCCAGGGCCGTCGCCGTCTGCAAGCGCGACTCCGAGGTCGACCAGCTCAACAAGCAGCTCTACCGCGAGCTCGCCGGCTTCATGGTCGAGAACCCCGCCAACATCTCCCGCGCCCTCGAGCTCATGTTCATCTCCAAGTCCCTCGAGCGCATCGCCGACCACGCCACCAACATCGCCGAGGAGATGATCTACCTCGCGCACGGCAAGGACGTCCGCCACCTGCCGGAGTTAAAGTAACCTTCGGGTTTTTCCGCAGTTTGAAATTTCAAATCTCCATCCCGCTAGCTATAGCGTGATGGGATGCATCTGATCGGTTTCGACGCGGACGACACGCTATGGCACAACGAGACGCTCTATGCTCGTGTCCATGAGCGGTACCGCGCCCTGCTCGCCAGCCACCACGATGCCGCCACCGTCGACCGCGCCCTGCTCGAGACCGAGCGGCGCAACCTCGAGCTCTACGGGTACGGCATCAAGAGCTACACCCTCTCCGCCATCGAGACCGCCATCGGGCTGACCCACGGAAAAATCAGCGCCGCCGAGATCCGCGAGCTCATCGCCCTCGGCCAGGAAATGCTGGCCCACCCGGTCGAGCTCCTCGACGGCGTGGCCGAGACCCTCGCTGCCTTGGCCGGACAACACCGCCTCGTCGTCATCACCAAGGGCGACCTGCGCGACCAGCAGCGCAAGGTCGAGAAATCAGGCCTGCAGCGGCACTTCCAGGCAGTCGAGGTCGTGGCGGAGAAAGACCAGGCAACCTACGCCGCCCTGCTCAAGCGCCACGGCGTGAAGCCCGAGCATTTTCTCATGGTCGGCAACTCGGTGAAGTCCGACATCCTCCCCGTTCTCGCCCTCGGCGGCGCCGGCGTACACGTCCCCTACCACCTCCAGTGGGAACTCGACCGCGCCGACACCCACCCCGAGGCCAGCAAACGGTTCTTCGCGGTCGACAACATCCGGGCGGTGCCGGATGCGGTCACACAGTGGATCGCGTCACGGAGGTAGCGAAGCCGCGTGGGCCTTAGTTACCGACGATACCGCCGTTGCCGCCCTCAAGGTAGCGGACGCCGTTCACCTCCGACACCTCGAGGTACTGGCTCCAGAGTCCGCGCCTGACGGTGAGCCGCTGCATGTTCAGGGAGCGCAGCGCCGGGGCTTCGCCGGTGAGGGCCTCGCCGAGCACCCGGCCGTCCATGTAGGCGGCCTCATCGCCGTAACCGAGGATCCAAAGGATCGTCGGGGCGACATCCATGCTCGAAGACGGCAGCGGATCCGTGATGCCTTTCCGGAAGTCCGGACCGGCGGCGACCAGCGTATTGCGCATGTCGTAGGGGCTGAGCGACGCGTGGTTGCCCTTCTTGGGCGAGGTGTCGCCCAGATCCGAAATCTGCGATCCCGGCGCGCCGGTCGGCCCGCCGTCGGACCAGCGCAGCGAGACCACAAAATCCGGGGCGGTCGCCGAGTCGACATGCACCTCGGAGAGCGGGAACGTGCCCTCGACCGGGTTGCGGGCGAAGATCACGCCCGTCCAATCCTGGGCCTGCAGGGTGGTGACGAGCTTCGCGCTGACCTCGGGATCGTGCTCGCCGACGTAGAGGAGCGTCGACCCGCCGTTGCTGACCGCGAGCACCTCGCCCTTCAGCAGGGGCGTGGGCGTGGCGCGCTTCATTTCAAACTTCAGCTTCGAGAGCTCGACGGCCACGTCGACCTTGCGGCTGATGGTCGAGAAGCCGTGGTCGGAAACCACGAGCACATCCGTCGTGGCCCGCAGCCCGCGCCGGTCGAGTTCGGCGAGCACGAGGCCGAGGTTGCGGTCACTGTTGCGCACACCGGCCAGCGCGAGCGGCGTGCCCGGACCATACGAGTGCTGCAGCGCGTCGGGCTCAGCGAGCCAGAGGTGCGTATACGCCGGGAGCCCGTCGCGCCACAGGTAGCGGACCAGCGCCTGGGTTGTCCAGGTGTCGCGCGCCAGCTTGTTGTCGTCGGTCCCGATCACCGGGAACTCGCCGAGCCCCGCGATGATCGGGGCGGCGGCGGACTCCGGCAGGGTGACGCCGGCGGCGAGCACCGGGGAAATCCCGGAACCGGCCTGCCGGATCGCCCGGTCAAGCAGGTAGACGACATCCTTCGTGCCGGCGATCACGGTCGACTGGCCGTGCGCCTGCAGGATCTCCGCCAAGGTCTTGGCGTGGAGATAGCGGCCTCCCTCAATCTCGTCACCCATGCGGATGGTTTCGATCTTCTGGATCTCGATCGGCTTGAGCGGATCGATCGCCGGGCGGAACTCGTTGTTGGCGATCACGCCGCTGCGCGCCGGGTACGAACCCGTGGCGAGCGCGGTGCCGTTCACCTCGGTCGAACTGAGGAAAACCGGATGATGCCGGGAGAACGTCACGCCCTCCTCGCGGAGTTTCCAGAGATTGGGCGTGTTGGCCTCCGAGATGAAATCCGGGCGCATGCCGTCCCAGGTCAGGACCACCACGCGGTGGGCGGGCTCGGGGGCAGCGGCGGCGCGGGCAGCCGGCAGGGCGGCCGTGGAGAGGGCGACGAAGGCGAGGGCGAAGCGATGCATGGAAAAAATTGGGCCGGGGGCGGGTCCAAAACCCGCCCCGGCGGTTGACCATCTCAGAACTCCCCTGAAACCGTGAGGAAGTAGTTGCGGACCGGCAGCACGTTGAAGGTGTCCTTCGCGTAGGCATTCGCCGGATTGGCGTCGATGCCGTCCAGGATCTGGACCTTCTTGTTGAAAAGGTTGGAGACCTGGAGGCGGACCTTGACGCTCCGGAGCACGCGCGACGCGGTCTTCAGGTTGTAGCCGACCGAAAGATTGCCGAGCGAGTAGGTGTTGCTCTGGGCCGACCGGGTCGCCCCGCCGCCGGCGATGTCGGGATTGCTGATCTTGTCGTAAACCGTCCACTCCCCGACGAACTTCTGCGTGAAGGAGCCAAAGAATCCGCTCTTGTTGCCGTAGACGAGACCGACGACGCCGGTCGAGTCGGGAACCGTCGGGACCTTGAGGCCCGACCCCTTGAACTTCGCCTGATTAAGCGAGGCGTTCGCATAGAAGCTCAACCCTCGACCGAGGAAAAACGTGCCCTGGGCCTCGGCGCCGCTGTAGTGCGCGCCCTCGGCCGTGCCGTAGTAGGTCGGATCGCCGGTCGCGTCGGTCGGGCCGTTGTAGGCGTAGTTCTTGAAGTCGATGTAATAGGCGTCGACGTCGCCGGTGAAGCGATCGGACCGGTAAACGGCGCCCGCCTGATAGTTCGTGGAGACCTGCGGCTTGACGGCGATCTTCGAGACATTGGAGCTGTCGGTGTAGAACGAATTGGCCTCGCTCAACGACTGGAACCCGCGCGCCACCTGTCCATAGACGGCGGTCGCGGGGCTGAGCTGCAGGTTGGCCGAGAGCTTGGGGGCGGCAAAGACATCCTTGCGGTTCGACTTCAGGGCCTGGCGACCGGAGGTCTGGTTGACCTTGGCGTCGAAGTCGCGGGTGAAGCGCGTGTACTGGATTCCGCCGTTGACCACCAAGGCCGGGGCGGGGTGCCACTCGTACTCGGCAAAGGGCTGGAAGGTCGTGTCATGGTCCACGAGCCGGTACTTGTAATTGTACGAGGAGGCGCCGGGGAGCGTGTCGGGATTGCCGCCGGGAGCGGCGGCCTTGAAGAGCGCTGTCGAGCTCAGGTCGATCTGGTCCGCACCGGTGGTGTCGTAGTTGACGCCGTAGGTGTGACGGTGGTTGATGGTCGAATCGACCCAGAAGCCGGTCTTGAAAATACCGGACGGGCCGGCGAACCGAAGCGCCAGGCTGTCGCCGTAGGTGCGATATTCGTTGAGCTTCACCGAACCGAGCATCTGGCCGGCGGCGTCGCCCGTGCCGACCTTGGGTTTCTCGTGGCTGTTGTTGTTGTACGAGTAGGTGTAGACCTTGTTCTCCAAGGACCAGCCGCCGCCGAGACGCGAGTTGAGGCCCAGGTATTCGAAGTCGGCCTTCTTGTCCTGGTAGTTGTAGCGGCGGTTCAGGAGATCGAGCGCATTGGCAGGCACATTGGCGGTGAGGCCGAAGTTGCGGCCCAGCGTGTCGATCTGGGTCTGCGTCACGGTGCCCGGGTTGCCGAAGGAAATCCTGTTCACGCTGCTCAGGAACGTGAGGGTGGTGTTCGCGCTGACGGGCTGCAGGTACTTGAAGTAGTAGGTATCGCGTTTCATGTCCGCGCCCGTGCGATAGCCGTCGGTTTCCATGCGCTGGTAGCTGGCGATCGCGGAGGCCTTGCCCATCGGATCCAGCACGCCGGTGTTGAACTCGAAGTGACCGAGCTTGGTGCCCCAGCTGCCGGTGCTGAGCGTCGGGATGAAGCCGCCCTTCGCGCTCGGATCCTTGGAGAGCAGCGCCATCGTGCCGCCGAAGGTGGCGTTGCCGATGGTGCTGGCCGTGCCCGGACCGCGATCGACGACGACCTCGCCGATCAGCTTGGCCGGGAAGTAGCTGGTGGTGTGGTGGGTGAAGGTGTTGTAGTCCCCGAACGGGATGCCGTCGAAGGTGACATTGTAGCCGCCGTCATCGATGCCGCGGAGCGTGGTGTGCTTGGCTTCGCTCAGTCCGGGACCGTTGGTCTCGACGTTGGAGACGCTCGGCGCGATCTCGACCAGCGTCGCATAGTCGGCAGTCGGCGCATTGCTGTTCTGGATGAAATCCAGGCTGATCGAGGAGGACGGCTGCAGGAGATCGAGGGAGGCGATGGTGGGCGCCGCCACGATGGCCGAATCACGGGGCGAGACGACCTCGACCTCGGAGAGGCGGATCGTGTTGTCCTCAAGACGGCTGTTGGCCGAAGGCGTCGTCGACTGGGCGAAGAGGCCGGATGTGAGCACCGCCGCAGTCAAGGCGGCGAGCTTCAGGGGTCTGCTGGAGTGCGGTATTTGGTTCATCACCCCGACACTCTATGGAGCCCATGTTACAGTCCCACGGCGTACCGGTTACGTCCTGGCCACGAGTCTCCAACGGTCGCGCGACGATTGGATGACTCGCGCGCAATCTCATCCGTCGAATCGACGCCGCACGTCCTCGCTCGCCAGGCCCGCGATCCGCAGCACCTTCTGCCGCGACTTCGCTCCGCGCATGAGGGTGACGTCCCGCTTCGGGAGCCCGAGCTCGCCCGCGAGGAATTCACAGAGTTCCTCGTTGGCCCTGCCCTCCAAGGCCGGGGCGTGCACCTTGACCTTGAGTGCGCCGCCGTGCCATCCCACCACCTCGCTGCGCGGGGCGTTGGGGATGACCCGAACATCCAGGGTGCAATCATTCATTGAAGCGCAGCGAGCACCTTGGGCTCCTTGGCGAATCTTCGCTACCTTCGCGCCTTTGCGCTTATCGCAGCGCCTCGGCGAGGGCGGCGATGATCTCCTCGACCGGCTCGGTACCGACGCACAGGCGCAGGAGGTCGGGCTCGATCCCGCTCGCCGCCAGCTCCGCGCGACCGGCGGGCGTCGTCACGAGGTCGTAGTGCGCGAGGTACATGAAAGGACAGATCAGCGTGGTCTTCATCCCGAAGCTCGGGCCCTTCGCGAGGCGCAGCCGGTCGTAGAAACGCTCCAGCGGCGTGCGCAGCGTGAAGGAGATCATGCCGCCGACCGACTGCGGCGAACGCGCGAGGCGGTAATAATTGCCGCAGGACTCGCCGCGCAGCGCCCAGTACACCTCCTTCACGGCCGGCTGGGCGGAGAGGAAATCAACCACGCGCACCGTGCTCTCGTTGATCTTCGCGAGGACCCGGGGGGTCTCGCCGATCTGTGCGGCCAGCCGGGCACGGTCGCGCGGGTAAACCGGGTGGAGGCGGGGCGGGGTCTCACGGCGCAAGTCAGCGGCATGCGGCCCGGCGGGGTTGATCGCGATCAGGCCGGCGGTGAGGTCGCCCTCGCTCGCGGTGTACTTCGTCAGGCTGCAGAGGACCGCGTCGGCGTGGGGCAGCACGTCGAGGTTGAAGGCCGAGTTCACCGAGGGATCGAGCAGCAGCATCGCCCCGTGCTTCCGCGCCAGGGCCGTGAGGTGCGGCACATCCGGGGTCTGCACGAGCGGGTTGGTCGGGATCTCCGTCACGATGCCCGCAATCCGCGACCCGTGCTCGGCGAACAGCCGCTCGATGGCCGCCGTGTCGAAGACGTTTGGCAGGTAGACGTAGTCGCGCGGCGTGGACGTGAACCGTTTCAGAATCGCGATGGTGTCGAGATAGAGCCACCCGAGCTGCACCCAGAGCGTACGGCCCCGCGCGGCCTGCAGGGCGGCGGCCGCTTGGAAGGCGCCCTGCACGGCACTCATGCCGCAGGTCGTCAGATGCAGGTCCTGCGGACCACAGCCGGCGAACGCCGGGCGCAGCACGCGGTGGATCTCCGCCACGGCATCGCCCTTGAAGAGCGTCTCCGGCTCGGCCGCGGCGCGCACACCGAGGCGCACGAGGTGGTCCTCGGCACAGCGCGACGACATGAACCCGCCCACGTTCTGCAGGTAGACCTTGGCCCGGCCCCAGACATTGGCGTCCGCCGGATGCGCCACCGCGGGAATCTCGCCGTCAAACACCTCCAGGCCCGGCACGCCCGACAAGGACGCCGCCAGCGCCCGCGCCGTGCGGACGGACGACGTCAGCCACACCGTGTGGTCCGGCAAGCCGCCCGTGCGGGCCACGTGCTCACCCAGCTCCTTGAGCAGCGGGTGCACCACGAAGCGCGGGTAACCCGACGTAAGGTGTTTCGTGACCTCCGGGTTTTTCTCCTCGTAACCGCGGACCGCGTGCATGGTCGGCAGGCTGCACGACACGGCATGCAGCCGCGGCGGGATGCGCTGGCCGAGGGGGAGCGGAACGATCGAGGACATGCGAAAGAGCAGGGTGGCGCGCCGCGCCGCCGCTTGGCAAGTGCAGGGCGCGTCATGGGAGCGCCGCCTAACCCACCTCAGGACTTGATCCGCGCCCGGACGATGTACTGGAGGTACAGAGTGTGCCGGAGGTAGCCGAGGAGGAGCGCGTTGAGCACGCGGATGTTCACGCCGGCGTCGACCTTCTTGAAGACCGCCTCGATCGCCATGCCGTTGCGGGCGAACATCTCCTCGATCGTCTCGAAGGTGAAGAACCGCAGGTGGGTGCGGTCGAGCAGGCCTTCGTCGGTGTAGAGCCACTTGCCGCGGATCATCCGGCGGATGTTCCGGTGGAAACCGACGTTGGGAATGCTCGCGATGATGCAGCCGGTGGGCTTGAGCAACTTCTTCAGGTTGGCCACCACGATCCACGGGTCGGCCGTGTGCTCGAGCAGGTCGGCGCAAATGATGCAGTCGACCGAGCCCGGCGGAAACGGCAGGGCCGTCTGCTCGACGTTTCCGACGACCACCTGATCGAGCCACTGCTTCGCGGCCTCACCCGGGCCGTGCATCAGCTCGACGCCCCAGACGGTCTTCACGCCGTTTTCCTTGAACCAGCGGCCGAGCGTGCCCTTGCCGCAGCCGACATCGAGGATCACGGCGCAGCCCTCGGGCACGGCCTCGATGACTTCCTGCCGAAGATGCGCGTAGTAGTCGGTGCGACGCTGCTCGATCGGCGGCAGCCAGGCGGGCTCGACGTATTTCATGCCGCCACCGTGCGGGCGGGAGAGTGAAAGTGAAAGTGGAAAGTGAGTGAGGGGTCGAAAGTTAGAGTGCCGGACCGGACAATTACACTTCACACTTCTGTTTTGCGCCTTCTGCGCCTTTTTGCGGCTAATCTGATTCTGAAATGACTTCCGCTCCGCGCGTCCTCGTCATCCGCCGCCGCTATCTCGGGGACATCGTCCTGCTCGGGCCGGTGTTCCGGAACCTGCGGTTGCATTGGCCCGGCGCCCACCTCGCGGCCGTGGCCGAACCCGCGTTCGCACCGCTCCTGGCGCTCAACCCCGACGTGAACGAGACCCTGGTGCTTCCGCGTCGCCTTGGGGATTGGCCGGGTTTCCTGCTCCGCCTGCGCCGGGCGGGCTTCACCCATGTGCTCGATCTCGACAACACCGAGCGCACCGCCCTGATCACCCGGGCGACCGGCGCCCCCTGCCGCGTCGCAATCTGGTATGTCCGCCACGCCTGGCCGTGGGTCTACACCGCAGCGCTCCAGTCCCAGCCCGCGGAGCACGAGCGCCGCTCGATCATCGAGTACTACCTCTCCGCCCTTGGCCCCGCCGGCGTGCCGGTCACGAGCCGCGAGGTGCGCCTCGTGCCGCGCGAGGCCGACCTCGTCTCGGCCCGCCTGCTCGTGCGTAACGCCGGGAGGAAGATCCTGCTCCACCCCGGCAGCCGCAGCGCGTTCCGGATGTGGCCCGCCGCGAACTTCGCCGCAGTGTGCGACCGCGTGCAGGACGAACTCGGGGCACAGGTGTTCGTCCTCGGCGGGCCGGGCGAACAGGACACCGTCAACGCGATCCGCGCGGCAGCAAAAAGCCACCTCGTGACGATCAACACCGCGCTCGGGCTCGCCCAGTTCGCGGCCCTCGCCGCACAGTTCGACCTCATGCTCTGCCACGACAGCGGTCCGATGCACGTAGCCGCCGCCGTCGGCACGCCGGTCGTTGCCCTGCTCGGCTCGCAGAACCCGGTGGTCTTCGCCCCGGCCGGGCCCGGCCACACGCTCCTCCAGCCGCCCCTGCCCTGCACTGCGTGCGTCGCGCCGGGCCAGTGCGTGCCGGGCGACTCGTACCGGAATCTCTGCGTGCGCAACATCACGGTCGACCGGGTGGTCGCGGCGGTGCGGGAGAAACTATCAGGCAAATCCCGTCACTCGTGAAAATGGGCACTCGGACTCCGGGCGAGGTCACCCGGACTACAGTCGGATTCCTTTTTGCGTCCTTCGCGTCTTTTTGCGGCCATCCCCCATGCCCGATCAACCCCTGATCACCTTCGGCATCCCGGCCTACAACCGGCCGCAGCTGCTGGCCGAGACCCTGGCGAGCCTTGCCGCGCAGCAGGGGCCGGCGGACTTTGAGGTAGTGGTATGCGACGACGGCGGCCTGCCCGAGACCGCCGCCGCCGTGGCGAAATACCCGGCGGACCGCTTCCGTTATTTCCACAATCAGCCACGCCTCGGTCCCGTGCCGAACTGGAACGAGTGCATCCGCCAAGCCCGCGGCCGGTGGGTGATGGTGCTGCACGAGGACGACGCCCTCTACCCATGGTACCTCGCGTCGGTCCGGCCCCGCCTGCGCGACGGCCTGGCCGCGGTCTGCACGCGGGTCGTCCAGGGCACGAGCCAGCCCGCGCTGCCGCCACCAGCCGAGATCAGCTTCCGACCGTACCTGCCGCTCTACTTCCTGAAGAGTTCCTTCACACCGTTCCCCGGAGTGCTTTTCCCGCGTGAACTCGGTCTGAGGCTCGGCGGCTTCGATGTCCGCCACGGTCCGCTCGCCGATTACGAGTTCTGGTACCGACTCAATTGCTCGGGACCCGTCGAGGTCGTGCGGCAGGTCGGCGCGTTCTATCGCACCGGCTCCGATCAATGGACGGCCCGCACCTGGCCGAACATGCTGCGGCAGGTCCATCTGCTGCGGCGGAAGGTCGCGGTCGAGCAACTCGGCCGGCGTCCGCTGGCGTTCTGGCTGGCGCGCTTCTACACCGGCCGCGACGCGCGCGCCTATGCCCGGCGTTTCCCCGAGCGGCCCGCCACGCTCGCCCGGGCGGAGAAATTCCGCCGGATCCCCGGCGGCTGGCTGCCGAGCGGCTGGGTGTGGCGCTTCCTGCAGTTCATGACGCCAAGGACCAAATAACCCGCAGGGACCCGGGACGGATTATGGCTCGGCACGCGCCGCGATCGACCTTTCCAATTTCAGATTTCGAATTTCAAATTCCGCCGTGCTGCCCACCGTCTCCATCATCATCCCCACTTTCCGGCGGGCGCGGTGGCTGCGGGAGACGCTGGCGACGGTGGTCGCCCAGGATTACCCGGCGGACCGCTTCGAGATCCTGGTGATCGACAACAACTCGCCCGATGAGACGCGGTCCGTCGTGGCGGAGTTCGCCACGGTGAAAAAGGCCCCGCATTACCTGCTCGAGACCCGCCAGGGCGCCAACTTCGCCCGCAACCGCGGGGTGAACGAGAGCACGGGCGAAATCCTCGTTTTCGGCGACGACGACATCCTCGTCCGGCCGGACTGGCTGCGCGAGCTGGTGGCGCCTTTCGTCGCCGACCCCGCCGGCCGCGTGGCCTCGGTCGGCGGCGAAGTCGTGCCGGTCTTCCCCGAGGGTTGTCCCGACTGGGTGCGCGGATTCCACGGCCCGCAGGCGCTGCGGCCCGACGCCGGCCCGACGCGCGAGGGCCAGGTGCCGATGAGCGCCAACCTCGCGTTCCGCCGCGAGGCGCTGGCCGGAGTGGGCCTGTTCGACACGTCGGTGACGCGCGAGGGGGGCAAGCAGTTCAGCAGCGACGAGAACGTCCTGACGCGAAAGCTGCGCGCCGCGGGCCGAGAGATCTGGTTCGCGCCCGCCGCGGTGGTGCAGCACCAGATGCCGGCCGGCCGCACCACCTTCGCCTACGTGAGACGCCATGCCTTCGACTCGGCCCGCTCGCGGGTCATCGACCGCGTCAGCGAGGGCCGGGGCAGCACCGGCTACCTGCTGTCGCGCTTTGCCGGCAACCTTGGCAAGGCGCTCGGCTTCACGCTCGCCGCGGGGCTCAACGCCGTCGCCGGTCGCGGTGGCGAGGCCCGCAAGGCGCTCGTCCGCGCCTGGCGCTCCTGCGGCTACCTCTACCAGATCCCACGCTCGCTCGCGGGAAGGATTTAGTTTTCATCCCAGCCGTGTCCGCCCCCCTCCCGATCTCCGTCGTCATCGTCGCCCGCAACGAGGAGCGGAACCTGCCCCGCTGCCTCGCGAGCGGGCGCGGCTGGACCGCGGAGACCGTGGTCGTGCTGAACGACACGACCGATGGCAGCGAGGCCGCTGCCCGCGCCGCCGGCGCCGTCGTGCATCACCGTCCGTGGCAGGGTTTCCGCGACACGAAAAACGCGGCGGCCGCCCTCGCGACGCAGCCGTGGATCCTTGCGCTCGACGCCGACGAGGAAGTCTCGCCGGCACTGCGCGAGGCGTTGCACGGATTCTTCGCGGGCACCCCGGACCGGTTCGCGGGTGCACGCTTCCCGCGCAAGGTCTGGTTCATCGACCGCTGGATCACCCACGGCGACTGGTATCCCGACCTGAGTCTGCGGCTTTTCCACCGCGACCGCGCCCGCTGGGGCGGTGACGCCTTCGTGCACGAGAAGGTCGAGTGCGCCGGGCCGGTCGCGACCCTTCACGGCGACCTGCATCATTTCTCGTTTCCCACGCTCGCGAGCCACGTGGCGAAGATCAACCCGTTCGCCGACCTCTTCGTGCAGCAGCAGCAGGCCAGGGGCGGGCGCTTCTCGGCCGGCGCCGCAGTGCTGCGACCGTTCTGGCGGTTCTTCCGCGCCTACGTGCTGCGCCGGGGCTTCCTCGACGGGTATCCCGGCTTCTACATCGCGTGGGCCACGGCCTTCGGTGCGTTCGTGCGCTACAGCCGGCTGTACGAGGCCGAGCACCGAAAGGAGCCGCATGCCTGAGGAGCCCCCTCATTTCAGCCGGACGGCCGAGAAACTGATCGCCGACCTGCGCGGCGTGCCCGACACGGATCCGGTGCGCCAGAAACTCCGCCCCACCCGCGAGCTGGCCGGCTTGATCGATGAGTTGGTGACCAAGCACCAGATCGGCCGGGAGTCGCCCGACCAGGTCATCCGGGACCATTGGGCGGAACTGGTCGGCCCCGCCAACGCCGCCTACTCCCACGCCGCCCGGCTGGAACAGGACGGTCGCAAGCTCGTCGTCCTCGCCGCCCATGCCGTCGTCCGCAACGAGCTGTTTTTTCATCGCGAGACCCTCCTGCAACGGGTGCGCAAGCTCCCGGGCTGCGCGGGGATAAAGCTTATCCAGCTGCGGGCCGGATGAGCCGGACCGGCCCGGCAGAAACGGCGATTCTCCCCTGAAAATTACGCTTGCGCGCTCCGGCGGCCGTCCAGAAGCTGGCTGCTTGCGTTAGTGAAAGTCCATCGGTTGTGGACTTCCACCATGACTGGTCCCGCCACCCGGCGGGATTGGAACGGTGGGACCGGCTGAGGCCCCCTTTCGGGGGGGTTGAGGCGGGTTCCACGGGCCTCCCAAGGGCCCCTACAGTCGTGCAACCCAAACATTAAACCATGTCCACCACAGTCGTTAAGCCCGAGATCATCGCCCAGTACAAAACCCACGAGAAGGACACCGGCTCCAGCGAGGTCCAGATCGCGCTGCTCACCGCCCGGATCAATCACCTGACCGAGCACCTGCGCACGCACCGCAAGGACTTCCACTCCCGCCGCGGCCTCCTGCAGATGGCCAGCCGCCGTCGCAAGCTGCTGGACTACCTAAAGAAGCAGGACCTTCCCAAGTATTCCGAGCTCCTCCAGAAGCTCAGCCTCCGCAAATAACGCTTTGTTGCACGGGCGATCCGATCCGCGGATCGCCCGTTGTCTTTCCGACACTCGAATCCAGACCGGGACATTTCCGCTTGTTTCCCCCGCCAAAGGCGGGATGGGCGACAAACCGAAATCTCTCGCGTCTGAGCGAGGATGACAGGGCGGTTCCCAGAACCACAACCCAACCGCGGTGCGGCCTTTTGGCCCGCCGCCCTTCCCGCAAAGGGAAGACCCGGACCCCAGGGCGCGTGCCGCAGCCCCGGCCCATTCCATCCGGCGGCACATTGTCCGAAACGAAATCCAGAAAGTACATGAATCAGAAACACTCCGTCACCGTCCCCGGCCTTGGGATGACCTTCTCCACCGGCTCGATCGCCCAGCTCGCCGGCGGCGCCGTCAACGTCTGCGTGGGCGAGACCAACGTCTTCGTCACCGCCTGCGCCGCTCAAACCATGCGCCCGGGCCAGGACTTCTTCCCCCTCACCGTCGACTACCGCGACAAGTACGCCGCGGCCGGCCGTTTCCCCGGTGGCTACTTCAAGCGGGAGGGCCGCCCCTCCGAGCGCGAGATCCTCATCTCCCGCCTCTGCGACCGCCCCTGCCGCCCGCTCTTCCCCGAGGGCTTCCTTAATGAGGTGCAGATCATCGGCCAGCTCTTCTCGGCCGACCTCGTGAACGATTCCGACATCTCGATGGTCAACGGCGCCAGTGCCGCCCTCGCCATCTCGGACATCCCGTGGAACGGGCCGATCGGCTGCGTCCGCGTCGCGCTGATCGACGACAAGTTCGTCGCCAACCCGACGATCGAGCAGATGTACTCCTCCTCGCTCGACCTGATCTACGTCGGCAACGCGAAGGACATGCTGATGATCGAGGGCTCCGCGGACCAGATCTCCGAGGAAAAGTTTGTCGAGGCGCTCGCGTTCGGCCACCAGGCCATCCAGCCGATCATCGCCGCGATCCAGGAGCTCCAGAAGCTCGCCGGCAAGCCGAAGGCCACCTTCAAGCTCGTCGGTGCCACCCCCGAGGCCCGCGCCATCATCGAGCGCGTCGTCCCGGCCGAGCGCGTCTCCGCCGCCATCTTCGGCTTCGAGAAGAACGTCCGCTCCAACAACGTGAAGGCCCTCAAGGAGGAGGCCAAGGCCGCCCTCCTCGCCGAGCTCGGCGAGGGCAAGTTCACCGATGTCGACCTCAACGTCGTCTTCGAGGACCTCCAGTACAAGGCGTACCGCGCCACCGTGCTCGCCAAGGGCGTCCGCTCGGACCACCGCGACGCCAAGTCGCTCCGCCCCCTCAACGCCCAGGTCGGCGTCCTCCCCCGCGTGCACGGCTCCGCCATGTTCCAGCGCGGCGACACCCAGAACATCGCCCTCGTCACCCTCGGGCCGACCAAGGAAGCCCAGGACATGGACGGCCTCACCGGCGGCGCGAAGTCGAAGAGCTTCATCCTCCACTACAACTTCCCGCCCTTCTCCGTCGGCGAGGCCGGCCGCTTCATCGGCCCGGGCCGCCGCGAGATCGGCCACGGCGCCCTCGCCGAGCGTTCGCTCGTGCCGGTGCTGCCCCCGGAGGACGCGTTCCCCTACTCCATCCGCGTGGTCTCCGAGATCATGGCCTCCAACGGCTCGACCTCGATGGCCTCGATCTGCGGCGGCTGCCTCGCCCTCATGGACGCCGGCGTGCCCATCATCGCCCCGGTCGCCGGCATCTCCTGCGGCCTCATGACCGAGATGGATGCCAGCGGC
>OMJT01000017.1 GCA_900299415.1 Opitutales bacterium | reverse complement strand
CGAGGCAGTCGCTCCGGGGCTCCCGCATTCACGCCGGCGCAAAAGTCCCGCACCGGACAGGTGAGGCAGCTTGGATTCGCGCGGGTGCAAACGGTCGCGCCGAGTTCCATCATCGCTTGATTGTGGTCCCCCGGGTGCGTGCCGGGCACCAACTCGTTGGCGAGCGCGGTGAATGCTTTGGCCGCACTCACGGAATCGCGGTAAGGGGTGTCGTCAGCGGTGAGGCGAGCAAGGATGCGGACCACGTTGCCGTCCACGCACGCGGTCCGCGCTCCGAACGCGATGCTGGTCACGGCGGCGGCCGTGTAAGGCCCGACACCGGGCAATTCACGCCAAGCCTCCGGCGTGCAGGGTAGGCTCGCGCGCGCGACCACCGCTTGCGCCAGTCGGTGCAGGTTGCGGGCCCGCGAATAGTAGCCGAGGCCCTCCCAGAGCCGCAGCACCCGCGACTCCGGCGCGGCGGCGAGGGCGGCGAAGTCCGGGAACGCCTCCAGCCAGCGGGAAAAGTAGGGCAGCACCGTCTTCACCTGCGTCTGCTGCAGCATGAACTCGCTGACGACGGTCTTGTAGAGCGAGGGGGCCTCGCGCCACGGCAGCACCCGGGCGTTGGCGCGGTACCACGCCAGCAGGGCGGCTTGGAATCGAGTCCGGGCCGCAACGAGGGACGATCGGGGCATGCGAAGGATTGGCCGCAAAGACGTGCAAAAGGCGCAAGGAAATTACCCGGAGAACGGCTGTGTTTTCTTTTTTGCGCTTTTTGCGCCTTTTTGCGGCCATCACTCCGATGCCCAAGAAGAACGCCGAGGACGCCGACGCGCCGAAGAAGCTTTCCTCCTACACCGCCAAGCTGACCGACGAGCAGATGACGAAGCTCGGCGCGCTGCTCGAGGCGAAGGGCTGGGCGCCGTTCGAGGTGGCCTACACGCGCTTCGCGTTCAAGGCCGACCACCTCAAGGTGAACGTCAGCGCCTACACCAGCGGCAAGGTGGTCATCGCCGGCAAGGGCACGGAGGACTTCGTCCGCGACGTGCTCGAGCCCGAGATCACCGGCGCGGCCAAGCTAGGCTACGACGAGGTGCTGCATACGGACTGGTTCGAGGCGCACGCCGGACTCGACGAGAGCGGCAAGGGCGACTTCTTCGGACCGGTGATCGCGGCGACCGTCATCGCCCAGCCGAGCATGATCAAGGCCTGGCGCGAGGCCGGGGTGCAGGACTCGAAGAAGATCGCCGAGAGCCAGATCATCAAGCTCGACGGCCTGATCCGCGGCACGCACGGCGCGGTAGTGAAGACCTGCTTCTGCGGGATGCCAAAGTACAACGAGCTGATGTCCCGCCCCGGCGCCAACCTCAACCGCCTCCTCGCCTGGCAGCATGCCACGGCGCTCGACCAGGCGCTCGCCGAGAAGCGCGTCCCGTGGGGTCTGCTCGACCAGTTCACCGAGCAGCCGCTGGTGCAGCGCGAGCTGGCGAAGAAGAAGGTCGAGGGCTTCGAGCTCCGGATGCGTACCAAGGCCGAGGAGGACCCGGTCGTCGCCGCGGCCTCCGTCGTGGCGCGCGCGGAGTTCGTCCGCCAGATGCACGCGCTCTCGAAAGAATTCGGTGCCAAGCTCCAGAAGGGCGCCGGCCCACTGGTGAAGCAGCAGGCCCACGAGATCATCCAGCGCTTCGGCGCCCGCGCCCTCAGCAACTTCGCCAAGCTGCACTTCCGGACGGCCTACGAGGTGGTCAAGGATGCCGGCAAGCTCGACGAGCTGCCGCTGCCGGAGCCGCGCGCGAAGATGGAGTGGTGAGGGCGAGGTCGGGCCTGGGCGCTGCAGGCGCTCTTAGAACGGAAGCGGCCGGCGTTCCCCTCAGCGGCGGGCGGAACCTTGCTTGAAAAGTCCGGAGGCGAGTTTCCGCGCTTCTTCCAGCGCCCCGGGGTTCGAGCGGCTCATGAAGACGTGATATTTTTCCACGTAGGCCGCCTGACCGCCGAGCTTGAGCCGCTTGGATTCAAATATCACCTCGGCGTTGTAGGATAGGGCTCCGTCGTCCTCCTCCGACCAGCACAACCAGGTCACGGGTTGACCGGCGATCGTGTCCTTGATCTCGCGGGAAAGCTTTTTGCCCGTGCTGAGCAGACCCGGATGGCCGCCCTCGTAGAGGCCGATTTCTTCGCCTTCCTTCGGCCCGGTAAGATGGGTCACGGTGAAATCTGTCACTGTGTTGGTCTGCGCGGTCTTCATTCCCGCGGCCGCGACCTTCGCGGGATCCAGGGAGGCGACGACTCCGTTGTCATCATGGGCGGAGCATCCCGCCACGGCCAACCCCAGTACCAGGGCAAAGATCGTTGGTTTCATATCCACGTGGCAGTTGAGTTTGGGAGCCCGCTCCTTCTCGCGGGCTTCTGTGAAATCATCCGGTAGCCGGCTGGCCACGCTTTTCCTCGTCGGTGACCAGCATCCGGAGGTACTGCGCGAACTCCTCGTCCTCGCCCTCGAGCAGCTGGGGAAGGTTGTCGCGGAAGTCGGCTCGGCGGGCCCACTCGCGCATGTAGTCCTCCCACGACTGCCACATCCGGCGGGTCTGGCGGTTCATCTTTTCCTCGTAGACGAGCAGGTAGGCGCGCTCGAAGAGCGAGATGAGGATCCCGAAGATCGCGAAGCGGCGCTCCTTCTGCTCCTCGGTGAAGTCCTGCCGGGCGCCCTCGCGGCGCAGCAACTGGAGGTCGGAGTTGTCCAGCACGAGCTTGAGGAACTCGCGGTATTCGTCGGACAGCCGCTGGAAGATCTCCTCCTCGTCGTTCTGCCGCTCCTTCCGCTGCTCAATGATGAAGACAAAGATCGCGTAGGGCAGCGCGATGATCGTCACGAGGTAGCTCAGCGGCTCGAGCCAGGACAGGAAATTCATGGGGCAAGCGAATCGGGAAGGGCGGCGACTGCCAGCCGGATCCGGTGACGGCTCGGCGACGGATTTTCGACAGAAGGTAACGAAGGGAACGGAGCTCGGAGGAGAGTAGCGGGGAAACGAAACTTCATATGGGCCGGGTGGCTCCTCAACCAGCATCCGCTCTGTTTCCTCCGTTACCTTCTGTAAAAACGGCTTGGAGGGACCTTCGAGCTGCTTCTGGCTCGTTGTGTCATGCCCAAGCGCCGCCAGCTCCGAGCGTTCGACCTGAAGCAGATCGAGGGATTCACCAACCTCATCGGCGTGGACGAGGCCGGGCGGGGCGCGTTGGCCGGCCCGGTCGTGGCCGGGGCGGTGCTGGTGACGCGCGAGTTTCTGGAGGGCCGCTGGGCGGTGTCGAAGGGTGGCCGGGTCAACGACTCGAAGCAGCTCGAGGCGCCCGAGCGTGAGGCGCTCTGGGCGGAGTTCGAGGAGCTGGCGGGCGCGGGGCATATCCACGCCCACTTCGGCGTGGCCGGCGTGGAGGAGATCGAGCAGTTCAATATCCTCGGCGCGACCAAGCTCGCCATGCGACGCGCCCTCGAGGGCATCTTTCCGCCGGACGCCTTTGCACGAAAGACCGAACCTGACCTCTTCTCCTCGGCCGAGGAGATCGCGGCGTTCCAGCCGACGGTCTCGGCCCGGATCCTGATCGACGGCCTGCCATTGCGGCACTTCCCATACCCGCACACCGGGCTCGTCAATGGCGATGCCCGCTCGCTCTGCGTCGCGATGGCGTCGATCGTCGCCAAGGTCCCCCGCGACTGCCTCATGCCCGCCCTGGCGGCGAAATCCCCCGCGTATGGGTTCGACCGCCACAAGGGCTACGGGACCGACGACCACCGCGAGGCCGTGCTCAAGTCCGGCCGCTGCCCGCAGCATCGCGAGCTGTTCCTCCGCAAGCTGCTCGCCGGGCGCGTCGACCCCGGGCAGCTGGATTTCCTCGGAGGCTGAATGGGGCGGTTGACCCGGCCCGGGCCCTCCGCCACAACGCCCGCCCATGGCCGGCAAGAAATCCACCTCCCTCGACCGCGTCCTCGGCCGGCTGGATTCGCTGGATTCGGTGAACCTGGCCAACCTCGTGCAGCGGCTGGCGCGCGAGCGGGGGATCTTCGAGCAGGTCTTCAACACCCTCCAGGAGGGCGTGCTCGTGATCAACGGCGCCGGCACGATCGAGTACGCCAACACCGCGGCGCAGCGGCTGATTGCGGTCGGGGCCGACGAGCTGGCCGGGCAGACCCTCTGGCGCCTCGTGCCCGGGCTGCTGCCGAGCCTGTCTCCAGCCGGCGACGAGGCCGGTGCCGCCCTGCCGGTGGTGGCGCGAGAATTCGAGCTGACCTATCCCGAGCCGCGCACCGTGCGGCTCAACCTCGTGCCGTTTCATCCGGACGGCCGGGGCGGACCGCCGCGGCACGTCGTCATCCTCTCCGATATCACCGGCGACAAGCGGAGCACTGAGCAGCGGATCGAGGACGAGCGCACCTCGTCGATCCTGCTGCTCGCGGCCGGCGTGGCGCACGAGCTCGG
This sequence comes from Opitutales bacterium, assembly GCA_900299415.1. GTDB lineage: Bacteria > Verrucomicrobiota > Verrucomicrobiia > Opitutales > Opitutaceae > CAIYFD01. The sequence goes on along the minus strand of OMJT01000017.1, from coordinate 5,137 downwards.
CAACCCGCTCAACTCACTCACGATCCATCTCCAACTCCTCGAGCGGAAGCTGAAGAAATTAAAAGCGCCTGCCGCCGAGACGCAGGCGCTCGCGGAGTCGGTCAAGGTCTGCCGCGACGAGGTCGGCCGGCTCGACGGCATCATCAGCAACTTCCTCGAGGCGATCCGGCCGCGGCCGCCAGACCTGGCGGAGACGGACGTGGCCGAGGTGCTCGCCGAGGTGCTGCGTTTCCAGCAGCAGGAGTTCGCGGACCGCGGCGTGGCCGTCGAGGCCGAGACCCCGCATGCGCTGCCGCCGATCATGGCCGATCGGAACCAGCTGAAGCAGGTGTTTTTCAACGTGAACAAGAACGCCATGGAGGCCATGCAGCCCGGCGGGCGGCTCCGCATCCGGTCGCGGTCGGACGACGAGTTCGTCTACCTCCTGTTCGCGGATAGCGGTTCCGGCATCAAACAGGAGGACCTATTAAGACTCTTTGAACCTTACCACACCACGAAGCCGGGCGGGCACGGGCTCGGGCTGATGATCGTGCGCCGTATCATGCGCAGCCACGGCGGCCAGGTCGGCGTCGAGAGCAAGGCGGGCGTCGGCACGGTCGTGACGCTCCAGTTCCCGCGGAAGGACCGGCGGGTGCGGATGCTCGCGAGCTGAGCGGCGGGCCGCCGCTTACTTTTTGGCGGGAGCGGCCGGGGAAGCCGGCTCGATCACGACGTTCTTCACCAGCACGGTGTGCGTCTCGGTCTTGCCGTTCAGGTTCAGGGTGAGCTGGACCGGGATCTCGTTTGAGGTGACGCCGAGGCGGGAGGACATGCCCTCCGGGCTGGAGCGGGCGCTGGCCGGGACGGTGATTTTCTCGGGTTTGACGGCAAAATCGCCGAGGGAGGACTTGAAGAGCTCGATTCCGACCTCGGCAGGCTCGCCACTGGTGTTGTTCAGGAGGATCCGCAGCATGACCGGGGGCAGGGGGCTGCCCATGACCTGCAGGGCGACCATCTTGTTGATGGTTTGGCCGATGTCGTTCTTCTCGGGGTCGCCAAGTTCGCGGCTGAACACATCCTGAAGTTCCGGGGCTTCGGCGCGGGTGCGGCCGAGGGTACGCCAGCCGCCGCGGCGGGCCAGGCCATCGAGGCCTTGGCTGACCGTGACGGTGGCATTGATGCGGCCATCGAAGAACTTTTGCTCCCCCATCATGGCCACGGGGCGGCTTTCCTCGCCCTCCTGCGGCACCCCGACCGTGGTGGTGCGGCGGCCGTCGGCCCCGCGGGTGGTGTGGGTGTCGTTGGCGCACGCGGCCAAGAGAAGGAGAAAGATCCCGGCAATGAAGGCATTGCGGAAGGCCACCCGGGACGGGAATCGATCTTGAGTCATGGGGACGATGGGACCAGATTTCAGAGGGAAAGTGACGGCTGGGCTAGCAAAAAACCCGCAACCCGGGGCCTTCTGGTCCGTCAAGCCGCGGACTTCCCATGACCACGCATGGAATCAACCGAAGCCAGCACGATCGAGCCGACGGTGCGCTCCGCCCAACAGGGCGACGAGTCCGCCCAGCGGGAGCTTATCGTTGCCTATCAGCGTCGGGTAGCGGGATTTGTGTATGCAGTGACCGGGCGGAGCGACTGCGTGGAGGATCTCTGCCAACTGGTCTTCATCAAGATGGTCCGGGCCCTGGGCGGCCTGCAGGCGCCGGCGCAATTCGAGGCCTGGCTCTTCCGGCTGGCGCGCAACGTCTGCATCGACCACCTTCGCCGGGAACGGCTGCGGCGGATCTTCGTACCCTTTGCGGCGGAGCATTCCGAGGTGGCGGAGCCCGACGGGGCCGTCGATTCGGAGGAATTGGACGCCCTGCGGCACGCCCTCTCCCGGCTGCGGCCGGACGAGCGTGCCTTGCTGGCCCTCGCGCAGGAGGGTCGCAGCCAGGTCGAGATGGCGGATATCACCGGCACGAGCGTCGTGGTGGTGAAGGCGCGGCTCTACCGTGCCCGCGAGCGTTTGCGTGAGTTCTATCAACCGAAAAACAATCACGACTCATGAAAGACGAGAACAAGGCTTGGCGGATGCTCGAACAAAAGGCGGCGGACCAACTCCGCGGCGACTTCGCGGGGCGCGTGCTGCGCGCCGGTCGCGGTCCGTCCGACGCGGCCTGGAGCGAGCTGTACGAGGTCGCGGGCGACCAGCTTCGCCTCGGGTTTGCCGATCGCGTGATGCGGGCAGTGCGGCGCCGTGTGCCTTCGCTGGCCGGGCAGTTCGCCTTTGGGGCGCTTGTCGCCGCGGCTTGCGTTGCCGCCGTGATCGTCGTGCACCGTCGTGAGTCTAGCCGCATCGAGGCCCAGAACCTCGCGCAGTGGCAGAGCTTCCTGGCGGATGACCAGGTGATGGCCTACCGGCAGTAACGGCACGGCATGCAGCGTTTCCTGATCTTCCTTTTCACGGTCGTCGTCTTCGCGGCAGGTTATGCCACGCGGTCGTGGACGGAGCAGAACCAGCCGCTCCCGGCGCCCCCGGCGCCCGGCTCGGAGTTCGCCCCGAAGGATATCGCGAAGGTTGGGCCCCCGCGCACCGAGGACCGGGCTGACCTGATCGCCCGCATCCAGCGCTCGATGGCCGACATCTCGACCTACCAGACGCGGCTCCAGGCTATCGATGCGAAGTACCAGACCGGCTTTGTCGCGCTGCTCAATGCCGAGCAGAAGTCCAAGTACGACGAGCGCAACAAGCGCTTTGCCCAAGGCCCCGGCCCGGGAATCGATCGTCTGGCGGCCGAGACCAGCCTGCTAAGCTCCGACGACATCCAGCGCCTGCGGCAGATCCCACTCATGGGCGCGCTCAACCGCATATCCGTGGCCGACCGGACCGACAGCCTGACCGACGAGTACAAGCTCGACGCCGATCAGAAGGCCCGCCTCAAGGCGCTCCTCGCCAATCGCCGACAGGAATTTCTCGACCTGATTGACACCACGCCGGCGCCGAGTGTCCGCCTGAGCTCCCTGGCCCCGGTGGTCGGCCGCCTGGCCCAGCCGGGGGACGCCAAGGCCGACGCGGCGAAGTCCGGCAACAAGCCCGCCGCGAAGCCGGCTCCCGCCGCCGGAGGCAAGTAGCCCTGCGCCGCAGGGGCTTGCGCCATCGGCCACCGGGCTTGACCGGCGCCCGGTGCGCCGCGTGAATGGGGCCATGGTGCCCAGCGTTCTGATCGTCGACGACGAGAAGCACACCCGCGAGGGCCTGCAGCAGGCCCTGCAGGAGAACTATGACGTCTCTGTGGCAGGCAGCACCGACGAGGCCTTCAACCTCATGGAGGCGCAGGAGTTCAACGTCATCCTCACCGACCTGCGCATGCCGGGCAAATCCGGCCTCAAGGTCATTGACCGGGCCCTGACGCTGCCGAACAAGCCGGCCGTACTGATGATGACGGCCTATGGCAACGTCGAGAGCGCGGTTGAGGCGATGAAGCGCGGTGCGGTGGATTTCCTCACCAAGCCCGTGAACATCGAGCGCCTCGAGGTGCTCATCCAGCGGGCGCTCAAGTCCCGCACCCTCGAGGCCGAGGTGCAGCAGCTGCACGAGCGACTCGACGCCAAGTTCAGCTTCGAGGGCATCATCGGCCACTCGCCCAAGCTCCAGGCCGTGATCGACCAGGTGAAGCTGGTCGCCCCCTCGCGGGCGACGATCCTGATCGAGGGCGAGTCGGGCACGGGCAAGGAACTCATCGCCCAGGCCGTGCACCAGGCCGGCACCCGGGCGCGCGGGCCGTTCGTGGCGGTGCACTGCGCGGCGCTTTCCGAGAACCTGCTCGAGAGCGAGATCTTCGGACACGAGCGCGGCTCCTTCACCGGCGCAACCGAGCGCCGCATCGGCCGTTTCGAGTCCGCCGCGGGCGGCACGCTCTTCCTCGACGAGATCGGCGAGATCTCGGCCTCCACCCAGGTCAAGCTGCTGCGCTTCCTCGAGACCCGCGCGATCGAGCGCGTCGGCGGCTCCAAGCCGATCGAGCTCGACGTGCGCCTCGTCGCCGCGACCAACCGCTCCCTCGAGCAGCTGGTGCGCGAGGGCAAGTTCCGCGAGGACCTCTTCTTCCGCCTCAACGTTGTGCGCCTCGCGATGCCGCCGCTGCGGGAGCGAACGGAGGACATTCCCCTGTTGCTCGCGCACTACCTAAAGCACTTTGCCGAGGAAAACGGCCGCCCGGTGCTCACGGTCGAGCCCGGCGCGCTCCACACCCTGCAGTCCTATGCCTGGCCGGGGAATATCCGCGAGCTGCGCAATTTCTGTGAAAACGCGGTGGTCCTGAACCGCGGCGCGAGCCTGAGCGAGTTCGACCTCGACCCGAAGTTCCGCGGTGGGGTGCCGCCGGCCGCGGGATCGCCCGCGCCGGCCGCGGGCAGCGCGCTGCTCTCCGTCGAGGAGAATGAAAAGCGCCTCGTGCGTGAATCGCTGATCAAGGCGCGCGGCAACCGCACCAAGGCGGCCGCCCTGATGGGCATCAGCCGGCGCACCCTGCACCGCAAGATCGCCCAGTGGCCCGAACTCGACGTGACCGACCGATGAACCGACCGCGCTCCCTGCAGGAACTCTACCACTGGCTCGAGCAGGGTGGGGGTGCACGCTGGGTCCGGTACGCCGCGGTCGGCCTGGGAGGGCTGCTCCTTTCCCTGCCCGTGGCGTGGAAGCAGTTCCATGGCCCCTTACTGAGGTGACCCTCCTCCAGGCGGACCTCGGCCGGCAGCTCGCCGCCGGCGAGGGTTTCACGACGCTGGTGAACTTCCCGCAGGTCGAGGCCGGGTTGCGGGCCGGCGGACGGGACTTTGACCCGAAGCGACCCTACCCGGAGCTTTACCAGGCGCCGCTCTATGCCCTCACGTTCGCCGGGGCCCTCGCGGTTGTGCCCGCGGGTTGGCGCGAGGCGTGGTTCACCGCGGAGCCGGTCGCGCCCGACGGGTTCGGGGCGGATTATTTTCTCCTTGGCCTCAATCTCGTCCTCTTCTGGATCGCCGGCTGGCTGACCTACGACTTGGGACGCCGGCTTTTCTCGCCGCGCGTCGGTACACGAGCAATTACGCCTATTATAGCGATGGCGGCGGCAAGCGCAGCTCCGGCAAGTCGACCCCGAAAGGCGGCTCCCGACCGCCCGGCGGCGACCGG
>OMJT01000016.1 GCA_900299415.1 Opitutales bacterium | reverse complement strand
GTGGCGCGGCCGGCGCGCCGCCTGCCCCCGCGGGACGCGGCAACTGACGGTCACATGTACTTCTTGGCATCGACGGGGGATATTCGATGCCTGGTCGGGCGGCCGGCGCGGCAACGCGTCGGCCGCTTTGCTTTTGTGCCGTCGACCGTCTGTCCTTTGCCTGCACCGTTTGCGGAGGGTGCGTTGGTACCCCGGGGGGAATATGTTTCGTCACATGTCTGTCACAACAATGCCCATGGCCAAATTTATCGCTCCCCGTCTGGTTGCTCTCCTGATCACGCTGCTGCCCGCGCCGTCCGTGCTTGCCCAGGGAGGTCCCGGCGGACCCCCGCAGGGTGGCTTTCCCGGCGGCGGTTTTCCGGGTGGGGGAGGGTTCCCGGGCGGCGGTGGGTTTCCGGGCGGCGGCCCGGGCGGGCCCGGTGGCCGGGGTGGTCCCGGCGGCTTCATGATGGGCCAGAACACGGAGGTCGTTAAGACCTACGACAAGAATGGCGATGGCTGGCTGAATGCCGAGGAGCGCAAGGCGGCCCGCGAGGGCATGGCGGCCAATCAGGGCGGTCGCGGTGGCCCGGGCGGCGGCTTCGGCGGCCGTGGCGGCTTCCCCGGCTTCGGCAACCAGAACGCGGCTCCGCGTACCGCCGGGCCGAAACTCACGCCCGCGCAGGTGAAGAACTATGACAAGAGCATGTCCCTCTACGACGCCAACACGCTCCGCACGCTCTTCATCGAGTTCGAGAATATGACCGACTGGGAGGCCGAACTCATGGCCTTCAACAACACCGATGTCGATGTCCCGGCGACCGTCACCGTCGACGGCAAGACCTACAAGAACGTCGGCATCCACACCCGCGGCCTGTCCTCCTTCATGATGGTCCCGGCCGGCGAGAAGCACTCCCTCAACCTGTCCTTCGACTTCATCGAGAAGAAGCAGGACCTCCTCGGCTACAACACGCTCAACCTCCTCAACTCGCACGAGGACCCCTCGTACCTGCGCCCGGTGCTGTTCTACGACATCGCCCGCCAGTTCCTCCCGGCGCCCAAGGCGAACTTCGTCCGCGTCGTGATCAACGGCGAGAGTTGGGGCATCTACGCCAACGTCGAGCAGATGAACAAGGAGTTCGCCAAGGAGTCCTTCGGCTCCTCCAAGGGCGCCCGCTGGCGCGCCCCCGGCCAGCCCGGCGGCAACGCCAACTGGTCGTACATCGGCGATGACGTCGCCTCCTACAAGGGCACCTACAACATCAAGTCAAACGACGACCCGAAGGCCTGGGCCAAGCTCATCAACGTGATGAAGGTCCTCAACCAGACGCCCGCCGACCAGCTCGAGGCCGCGCTGAACCCAATCTTCGATGTGGAGGGCGCCCTCAAGTTCCTCGCGTTGGACATCAGCCTGATCAACAACGACGGCTTCTGGATCCGGGCGAGCGACTACATGATCTTCCTCGACGATAAGGACAAGGTCCACGTTCTGCCTTGGGATGCCAACGAGACCTTCGCCATCCCCGGCGGCCCCGGCTTCAACGGGAATGTTGCCGGCGTCGAGCTCAGCCCGCTCTTCATCGCCGACAGCCCCAACCGCGCCCTCGCGCAGAAGCTCCTCGCCGTGCCCGCCCTGCGGGCCAAGTACCTCGGCTATGTCCGCGAGATCGCCGACAAGCACCTCGACTGGGCCAAGGCCTCGCCCGCGATCGAGAAGTACCGTGCGCTGATCCGCGACGACATGAAGACGGACACCCGCAACATCAGCACTTACGAGGAATTCGAGAAGAGCGTGTCCGAGGACATCCAGAGTGAGGGCGGCTTCATGCCCGGCCCGTCGCGGACGATCAGCCTGAAGAACTTCTACGACCAGCGTCGCGCCTACCTGCTCAAGAACACGCCGGCGCGCTGAGCGCCGGTAATTGCGGCTTGGCACAGGCCGGCCGCGCCGGCTGGATGCGTCACGCGTGCGCTGCTCCGCCTCCCCCCAGTCCGCCCGCAAGGGCCAGGCGCCGGTCTCGCTCCGGTCGAGCCTCCGCCGTTCCTTCTGGAAGGGCTTCATCCTGCCCGGCTGCGTGCTGGTCTTCTTTGCCTGCGCCCCGGCCTGGCTGGATCACCGGCTGCATGGCGAGTTCACCGCCTCGATCCAGGCGTCCACCCGCCTCAGCGCGGACCAGAAGGCGCGGCAACTCGCTGCGGTCGACTTGCTCGATTTCGACGCGGTGTGCCGCCACCCGCCGCCTGGGCTCGAGGCCCTGCATGACGACTTGGAGCGGGCGGGCGTCTGCGGCCAGTTCGACCGGCTGCACTGGGGCTTGCTCGCCTCCCTCGCGCTGGTCGGCATCCACCTCGGCGTCATCGCCGCGACCTTGGTCCTGAGCCGCCGGGCCCGCGGGTCACATGAGGCCCTCATCGCCGCCTACCGCACCGGCTGGCGCCTGACGATGGCCTCGGCGCTCATCCAGACCCTGCTGCTCGTGCCGCTACTTGGTTACGGCTCGTACGAGTTCTCGACGCTGGCGATGGATCGCTACTTTCCGCAGCTGATCCTGCTGGTGGTGGTCGGCGGCGTCGTGGGACTCTGGCGCTGCGTCTCCATCCTGCTCCGGCGCGTGCCGCTGGAGTTCACCGAGCCGCTGGCCCGCGAGGTCACGCCAGGGGAGGCGCCCGAACTTTGGCGGACCGTGCGCGCGGCGGCGGAGCGGATGCAGACCGCGCCGCCCGACCACATCGTGGTCGGCCTGCAGCTGAACTTCTACGTCACCGAGCTCGCGGTGAAGCACGGCACGGGCACGGTCACCGGGCGCACGCTGTTCCTGTCGCAGCCGCTGATGAAGCAGCTCGCGCCCGACGAGGTGCTGGCGATCGTGGGGCACGAGCTCGGGCACTTCATCGGCGACGACACCCGGATCACCCGCGAGTTCTACCCGCTCCGGCAGAAGGCGGAGGCGACGTTCCTCACGCTGGCCCAGGCCGGCTGGTCGGGCTGGACCAGTCTCCATGTCCTGAACTTCTTCGGCTGGTGCTTCGGCTCCGTCGAGCAGTCCATGTCACGCGAGCGTGAGCTGCTCGCTGACCGCCACGCGGCCCAGCTCACTTCGCCGGCGGCGGCGGCCCGTGCCCTCGTGCGGCTGCATGTCTTCCTCGAGGCGTTCAAGCTCGCCGTTGAGGGCGACGGTCCGGGCGCACGGCCGGAGGATCCCTTCTCCGTGCCGTTGGCCCCGCTGATGCGCGACCGGCTCGTGCCCAAGGCGGAGTTCTGGACCAAGTTGTTTGAGCAGAAGGCGCCCCATCCGCTCGACTCCCACCCCGCGCTCATCGACCGGCTCGCCTCGCTGGGCATGGCCATCGGTCCGGACGAGGCGGTGGCGCTGGCGACGACCGAGACCGAGACGGCTTACGCCCGCTGGCTCGACGGGCATGATCACCTCTTCGCCGACATCGCCCGGGAGGCGGCGGGGGAGGTGGCCAAGGTGCGCTCCAAGGTGGACGTGGTGAAGGCCGACTACCAGACGCCCGAGGGCCGCGAGCTGCTGGAGCGTCATTTCCCGGAGAAGCGCTGGGCGTCGCGTCCGACTGGGCTGCGGATCGCGTTCGGCGCCCTGGCGGTCGGCATGGCGGTGTTCGTGCTGCTGGCTTCGGTGGCTGAGGGTGCGGGGGTGAAGTCGTTTCTCATCCTGGTCGCCGCCGGCTTCGTGGCGGTCGGGTGGTGGGTCTGGCGCCGTCACCATGGCGCGGAACTGATACTGCGGGCTGATTCCATCTGTTACGGCGGCTGGACCCGGCCGCTGCCGCTGGCGTCGATCGAGTCGATCTCGGCCCTCCGTCAGTATGGCTCGCTCACGCTGCGGTTCCGGCTCCGGCAGAATGAGCGCCCGCCGTGGAAGTACGCCCTGTTGCCGTTCCGGCAGCGCATGTTCTCCTTCGACCTGCGCTGGGTGCAGGGCAAGCACGACGAGATCCTCCAGACGATCCACCGTTACCTGACGCGCCAGCTGCCGCCGTGAGCCGTAGGATGGGGAGATTCCCCGGAGTCGATTTTTACAGGAGGAAAACCGAGGCAAGGGAGGACAGAATCCCCCGATCTCCGTTCCCTCCGTTTCCTCCTGTAAAAAAGCTTGGTGCCGGTTTGGACCCGACCTTTCAGCTGGCGTGGCAAGGGGCGCCGTCGCAATCGTCGGCCATGCACAATCCCTGTCGTTTGCTCGCTTTTGTCCTCCTCCTTTTCCCAGGCGCGCTACTGCGCTCGCAGGTGACCGAGACGCCCTTCACGATCGCGCCGGGGCATTTTGAGCTGCGGGTCGACGCGCTGACGCTGGGCTTCGACCAGGAGAACACCACGCCGAAGCGCTACACCGCGCTGGGGGTCGCGCACAGCCTGTTCCAGATCGGACTCACCAAGTCCACCGACCTCCAGGTCGGCGCGCAGCTTTTCAAACGCCAGACCTACCAGACCAGCACGGGGCGGACGTCGGATTCCGGCTTCGGCGACGTGACCTTCCGTGTGAAGTACACCTTTTGGCGCGATCCCGCCGCTGGCGCGGCCGCCGCAGTCATTCCCTATGTGAAGATCCCCTCGAGCAAGCCCGGGGTCGGGACCGACGGTACGGAGTACGGCTTCATCCTCCCGTGGGCCATGGGACTGCCGGGCGGGTGGCAGTCGGGCGCGAGCTTCCAGTGGGACGTGCAGCGCAACGACGCGCATACCGGCTATGACTCGGTCTGGACCGCGGGCGCCTATCTCAGTCGCGACTTCACCTCGCACCTGAACCTCTACGGCGAGTCGACCCTCGGCGTCTCCTCCGCCTCGAAGTCGAGCTTCGCCGGCACCCTCGGCGGCGGGCTCACGCTCCGCGTCTCGAGCGGCATCTCCTGGGAATTCGGCCTGAACCGCGGCTTCGGCGCGCGCTCGACGGATTGGGTGACGCTGGTGCGCTTCCGCTGGGGCTTCTGACCGGTCAAGCCCGCGACCGCTCGACCAGGATGTTGGCGGCGGCGGCCAGGCCGAGGGTCTGGGCCTTTTTTGCCTCGATCTGGAATGAGACCGTCCCCGCGGCGAGGTCGCGCTCCACGACTTGAATCAGCGCGCCGGGTCGGAGGCCGTGGGCCTCGGCAAAGTGAAGGAAGTCGGCGGTCTGCTCCGTCACGCGCACGATCCGCAGGCCGCGCTGCACGGCGCAGGTGGCGAGAGCGGCGTGGACCGGAGAGGGGAGGGCGCCCCCGCGGCTCGGGATCGGGTCGCCGTGCGGGTCGGCCACGGGCCGGCCGAGGAGGGCATCAAGCCGGTCGAGCACCTCGTCGGAGATCGCGTGCTCGAGGCGCTCGGCCTCGGCGTGAACGTCCGCCCAGTCCATCTTGAGGACGTTGACGAGGAAGGTCTCGACCAAGCGGTGGCGCCGCAGCACGCCGAGGGCGACCCGGCGGCCGGCCGGGGTGAGCCGCACGCCCTGCCGCGGGCGGTGCACGATCAGGCCCTCGGTGGCGAGGCCCTTGGCCATCGTGGTGGCGGTGCCGGGCACGACGGCGAGCGCGGCCGCCAGCTCGCCCATCGGCACGAGTGCGTCGTCGCCGGGTGAAAGCTGCAGGATGGCCTTGAGGTAGTTCTCGACCGTGCTGCTGGGCATGCGGCGATCAAGGGGCCGGGTGTCTTTGACTCAAGCAAAGATTTATTTGGACTAATCAAAATACGAATCCAGCCTCAGGGCATGGAATCCGTGCCTGCCTCTCCCGCGCCCCTCGAGGGCTCCGGCGAGCCCGGCTGGCGCCGCCGCGGCGACCACGCCAGCCTGCCCGAAGTGCACCGCACCGTGGTGGTGCCCTCCGGAGCCGCATTCTGGCGCAAGTGCTTGGCCTTCGCGGGCCCCGGTTTCATGGTGGCGGTGGGTTACATGGACCCGGGTAACTGGGCCACCGACCTGGCCGGCGGCGCGCAGTTCGGGTACACGCTGCTTTTGGTCATCCTGATCTCGAACCTGATGGCCATCCTGCTCCAGCACCTCTGCGTGAAGCTGGGCATCGCCACGGGCCGCGACCTGGCCCAGGCCTGCCGCGACCACTATCCGCGCCCGGTGGTGTGGTTCCAGTGGATCCTGTGCGAACTGGCCATCGCCGCGTGCGACCTCGCGGAGGTGATCGGCTCGGCCATCGCGCTGCAGCTACTCTTCGGCATCCCGCTCGTCTGGGGCTGCCTGATCACGGCGCTCGACGCCATGATCGTGCTGCTCCTCCAGCATCGCGGCTTCCGGTGGCTCGAGGCCGTGGTGATCACGCTGATCCTCACCATTGGCGGCTGTTTCGCCGTCGAACTCCTTCTCGCCAAGCCCGCCGTGGTCGGTGTGCTGGCCGGCTTCGTCCCGAGCGCGGCCATCGTGTCCAATCCGGCCATGCTCTACGTCGCCATCGGCATCCTTGGCGCGACTGTGATGCCGCATAATCTCTACCTTCACTCCTCGATCGTGCAGACGCGGAAGTACGAGCAGACGGCCGGCGGCAAGCGCGAGGCGATCAAGTTCGCCACGCTCGACTCGACCTTCGCCCTAATTTTTGCGCTCTTCATCAATGGCGCCATCCTCGTGCTCGCGGCGGCGGCCTTCCACGGCACCGACCACCAGGATGTCGCCGCCATTCAGGACGCCTACCATCTGCTCGACGGCGTGCTCGGGGTCGGCTTTGCCGGTATCCTGTTCGCCGTCGCCCTCCTGGCCTCGGGACAGAACTCCACCCTGACCGGCACCCTGGCCGGGCAGATCGTGATGGAGGGTTTCCTCAACATCCGGCTGCGCCCGTGGCTGCGGCGCCTCATCACCCGAGCCATCGCCATCGTGCCGGCTGTGGTGGTGATCGGGCTCTATGGCGAGGAGAAGTCCACCCAGCTGCTCGTCGCCAGCCAGGTCTGCCTCAGTATGCAGCTCGGGTTCGCCTGCTGGCCGCTCATGCGCTTCACGGGCGAGAAAGCCAAGATGGGTGAGTTTGTGAACCCGGTCTGGATCAAACTGGTCGGCTGGACGATCACCCTCGTCATCATCGGTCTAAACGTGAAACTCCTGCTCGACATCGCCGGCCTCACCGGCGCCTGAACCTCGCCTGACCATGAGCTCGCTTCGTATTGCTCTCCGTCGCGAGGTTCGCGTCGCCTTTTCGCGTCACGCGCAACCGGTCTGGTTTCGGGTCGTCAAGTGGACCATTATCGTCGTCACGCTGACCAAATGGTACGACCGCCCGGCCTACTGGTGGTCAGTGCTTGCGCTCTTGGTGCCGAGCCTCGCCCTGCATCTGCTTTACCGCCACAAGACCCGGACCTGGACCCGGGCCTGGGGCGGCTGGGACGACCTGGCCGCTGGCCGCGATTGAGCCGACCTCCTCCCGCCATGTACAAGAAGATCCTGGTCGCCCTCGAAAACACCCGCGCCGACGAGACGCTCCAGCCGCACATTGCGGAATTGGCCCGGATCGTCGGGGCGGAGCTCCTGCTCCTGCATGTCGCGGACGGGTGGGCCGCACGCAATTTCGAGCAACTGAAGTTGAACGAGTCCGATGAGATGAAGGCCGACCGCGAATACCTCGAGCGCACGGCCGGCCGCCTCCGAGTTTCCGGACTCAAGGTCTCCACCTTTCTGGCGCTCGGCAATCCGCCAACCGAAATCCTCCGGACCGCGGAGCAGCAGGGCTGTGATCTCATCGCGATGACCTCCCACGGCCACAAGCTCCTCGCCGATCTTTTCCTCGGCAGCACGATCGACCGGGTTCGGCACAATACGCGCATCCCAATTCTCGTGGTCCGGGCCGGCACTCCGGCCGCGGGTGCCTGACCTACCGGGAGGTTGGCGCCGGCGGTGCGCAACGAACCGCGCCCTCGCAATTGCGTAACGGTTCCGCCGTTTTTGGTGGATCCGCGGCGGTATTCCCCGCGCGCCCAAAAATTTTCCAGGAAAAGGCCGGCCAATCGGGTTGACGGCGGCATTTATCCGTCCCGAGATTGGCCCGGACGTCGCGTTCCGGCCCCCCCGTTTTTCCCCAGAAACGTTTTCCGGTCCCAGCCGTCTTCAAGCGCGCCGCCCCCGCCTCCTCCCATGTGCCCGACTGACCTCCTGTCCCGGATCCTGCGCCCCACCGCTTGCGCGTGCCTGGTTCTCGGATTGGCCGCCTCGGCCCGGGCGGCGGCGGCGGACGACGTACAAAAGATGCTGCTCTCCGGCGACTACACCGGGGCAATCCGCAGTGCCGAGTCGGCGATGGCTTCGGCCCCGAATGACGATGACGTCACGGTTCTTTACATTCGGGCGCTGCTGACGGTCGGGCGGTATGAGGACGCTGACCTGGCCGCCGCGAAGGCCGTCGCCGCCCGTGGGTCGAGCATCCGCATCCGTTGGATTGCCCGCGAGGCCTCCTTGGCCAATGGCCGGCCCGACGCCGCCAATGTCCAGCTCACCCAGGTTGGCCAGCTTGTCCGGAACCAGTTCGCCAATTACCGCGACCCGAAGAGCCTCATCGTCTTCTCCGAGTACGCTCTTCTTGTCGGGAGCGACCCCAAGCAGGTCCTCGACAATATCCTGGTCCCGGTGCAGCGCTCCGATCCGAAGATGCGCGAGGTATATTTGGCACGCGGCAACCTCGCGCTCGACAAGCACGACTTCGACCTCGCCGCCAAGGCCTTCGACGATGGTCTCAAGCAAGCGCCAGAGGACCCCGACCTCAATTATGGCAAGGCCCGAGCCTTCGCCAGCAGCGACCGCAAGGTCATGCTCGCGGCCCTTCAGGCCGCGCTCAAGGCCAACCCAAAGCACGTCCCCAGCTTGCTGCTCGGTGTCGAGCACGCTATTTCCGCCGAGGACTACGACGGCGCCCTCAAGCAGATTGACGCCATCGAGGCCGTGAACCCCTGGCAGCCTGAGGCCTGGGCGTATGCCGCCGTCATCGCCAACCTCCGCAACCAGCCCGACACGGAGAAGTCCGCGCGCGCCAACGCCCTTAAATATTGGACCAACAATCCCAAGGTCGACTGGGTCATCGGCAAGCTCCTGGCCGAGAAGTACCGATTTAAGGAGGGCTCCGAGTACCTCCGCAAGTCCCTCGCGTCCGATGCCACGTACGCCCCCGCCAAGGCCGAGCTCGGTAGCACGCTGCTCCGCCTCGGCCAGGAGGAGGAGGGATGGAAGATCGTCTCCGAGGTCGCCGCCGCCGACCCCTTCGACATCGAGGCCTACAATCTCACCACGCTGCGCGACACGCTGAACAAGTACGCCATCCTCAAGGACGAGAACTTCGTCCTGCGCATGACCAAGACGGACGCCGCGATCTACGGCCCGAGCGCGCTGGCCATGCTGAACGAGGCACGGGTGCTCCTCACCCAGAAGTACGGGGTGGACATCGCCAAGCCTACCTACGTCGACGTCTTCGGCGACCAGAAGGATTTTGCGGTGCGCACCTTTGGGGTGCCCGACGTCGCCGGCTTCCTCGGCGTCTGCTTCGGCCGGGTCGTCACGGCCAACGGCCCCGCCGCCACCACCGCCACCCCGGCCAACTGGCGCGCGGTCCTCTGGCACGAGTTCACCCACGTCATCACCCTCCAGCTGACGCAGAACAAGATGCCCCGCTGGCTGAGCGAGGGCATCTCGGTCTACGAGGAGACCAAGCGCGACCCCTCGTGGGGTATGCGCATGACACCCCGCTACCGGGAGATGATCGTGAAGGGGGAACTCACGCCCGTCGGCAGCCTCAGCGCGGCCTTCCTTGCGCCGAAGAACGCCGAGTATCTGCAATTCGCCTACTTCGAGTCGTTCCTCGTCGTCGACTTCATTGCCGGCAAGTACGGCGCCCCCGCGCTCCAGGGCATCCTCAAGGACCTCGGCGCCGGTGTGGAGATCAACCGCGCCATCGCCGCCCACACCCAGGCGATCGGCGGCCTCGAGAAGGAGTTTGAGACCTACGCGAAGGACCGGGCGGAGAAACTCGCCCCGGGCCTCACCTTCGAGCAGCCTCCGGCCGAGGTCATGGCGCGGACCGCGGAGCTCCAGCTGCAGGACTGGCTCGCGCGCAATCCCGACAACTACTACGCGATGCTCACGCGCGGCCGCCAGCTCGTGGCGCGCAAGGCCTGGAACGATGCGAAGCCCCTCCTCGAGCGCCTCGTGCAGCTCTATCCTGCCCAAGCCGGCTCCGGCAGCGCCTACCCACTGCTCGCTACGACCCTGCGTGGCCTCGGCGACCTCGCGGGCGAACGCGCCCTGCTCACGACCTACAGCGACCTCGACGACACCGCGACCGAGGCTTACGCGCGGGGCATGGAGCTCGCCGCCGACGCCAAGGACTGGCCGGCCGTGAAGCACCTTTCCGAGCGGTACTTCGCCGTGAACCCCCTCGTGCCGGTCGCGCACCGCTTCCTCGCCCGCGCCGCCCAGGCGACCGGCGACAACGCCAGCGGCATCGCCGCCAACCGCGTCCTGCTGCAGCTGGATCCGCCGAACCCGGCCGACGTGCACTACCAGCTAGCTACCTTCCTTCAGCGCACGGGCAGTCCCGAGGCGCGCCGCCAGGTGCTGCAGGCCCTCGAGGAGGCGCCGCGTTACCGCGATGCCCTCCAGCTCCTCGAGGAGATCAACCTCGGCGCCACCCGGGCGCCGGGCGCCGCCCCATGACGCGTTCTGTTCGCATCGTGCTCCTCTCGGCCGCCGGCCTCGCCGCCCTATCCGCCGTCTTTGCGCAGGGATTTTACCGCGGCGGCAACAACGTCCGGTGGATCGCCGAGTCGGTCAGCACGCCCCGCGAGGTCGGCAACCACGTCGTCGATACCCCGGTCTGGACCAACCGAACCGGTTTCGAGCGCGATGTCTTCACCTTTGTCCGGGTCGAGTACGACAGCGCCAACACTGGCAGCAGGGGAGGGGGCGGCGGCTGGACCACCGACACGCCCGACAGCGATCTCAACGTCGCGTACCGCCTGCAGGAAATCACGTCCCTGCGCACCGACCCGGACGGGCGTTATATCCGGCTGACCGACCCACATCTCGCCGACTTTCCCTTCATCTACATCGTCGAGCCCGGCCGGCTGTACCTGCACCCCGAGGAGATCACCGCCCTTCGCGCCTACCTCAACAACGGCGGGTTTCTCATGCTCGACGACTTCTGGGGCGACGCCGCTTGGAACAACGTCGCCCACGTCTTCAAGCAGGTCTTCCCCGAGCGCAACTTCACCGAGCTTCCCCTCGACCACCCGATGTACCGCTCGGTCTTTGCCATCACCGAGAAGGGGCAGGTGCCGAACGTCAATGTCGGCAGCAACAGCCGGTACACCGGCGTCACCTGGGAGAACCATGATGGCGACACCCGTACCGTCCATCACCGCGCAATCCTCGACGACAAGGGCCGCATCATGGTCTTCGCCGCTCACAACACCGACAACGGCGACGGTTGGGAGCGCGAGGGCGAGGACCCCTATTACTTTGAGAACTTTTCCCTGAAATACGCCTATCCCCTCGGCATCAATCTGATCGTTCACCAACTGACCCATTGATTTTTATGAGCATCCCCACCGCCCCCGCCTCCACCGACAAGTTCTCCGCCGACCGCGACACCGTCCAGCAGCTCCTGGCCGGCCGCGCCAAGATCGAGGCCCAGCTGGGCAAGGTCATCGTCGGCCAGAAGGAGGTCATCGAGCAGGTCATCATCGCCCTCATCTCCGGCGGCCACTGCCTCATCACCGGCGCGCCCGGCCTCGCCAAGACCCTCCTCGTGAAGTCCATCGCGCAGGTCTTCCACCTCCAGTTCCAGCGCATCCAGTTCACGCCCGACCTCATGCCGGCCGACATCACCGGCACGGAAATTCTCCAGGACCAGGGCGGCCAGCGGACCATGAACTTCGTGAAGGGCCCGATCTTCGCCAACATGGTGCTCGCGGACGAAATTAACCGTACGCCGCCGAAGACCCAGGCCGCCCTCCTCGAGGCCATGCAGGAGCACCAGGTCACCGCCCTCGGCGTCCGCCACGGTCTGCCCGAGCCGTTCTTCGTCCTCGCCACCCAGAACCCGATCGAGATGGAGGGTACCTACTCGCTGCCCGAGGCCCAGCTCGACCGTTTCATGTTTAATGTCGTGATCGACTACCTCCCCGAGGATGACGAGGTCGCCGTCATCGTCCGCACCACCGGCGGTAAGGGCGATCCGATCGAGCCGCTCTTCACTGGCGAGGACGTGCTGCGTTTCCACGATGTCGTCCGCGCCGTGCCCGTCGCTGAGGAACTCGTGCGCTACGCCGTCCGCATCGCCGCGGCCTCCCGCCCGCAACAGCAGGGGACGGCGGACTTCGTGAACGAGTGGGTTAGCTGGGGTGCCGGCACCCGCGCCGCCCAGAACCTCATCCTCGGCGCCAAGGCTCGCGCCCTTCTCGAGGGCCGTGCCCATGTGACACTCGATGACATTCAGGCGCTCGCCCAACCGGTCCTGCGCCACCGTATCCTCCTCAACTACCGCGCCGAGGCCGACGGCATCCGCGTCGGTGAAGTCATCCGCCGCCTCGTCGCCGCTGCCAATCCGCCCACCGGCAAGTAAGTCGCCTTCTGCGCCGACTTTCCGCGCCCATGATCACCGATCCGCAGGGCATCAATCCCGTCGCCGGGGGGTTCGTCGACCCCCGGGCACTGATGAGCATCCGCCATCTGGAGATGCGCGCCAAGGTCGTGGTCGAGGGCTTCTGGAACGGCCTGCATCGCAGCCCGTACCACGGCTTCTCCGTCGAGTTCACCGAGTACCGCCAGTACACGCCCGGCGACGACCCCCGCTATCTCGACTGGGGCCTTTACGGCCGCAGCGACCGGTACTACATCCGGAAATTCGAGGACGAGACCAACCTGCGCTGCCAGCTCGTCGTCGACCGCAGCAAGTCGATGACCTTCGGCTCGGGTAGCATCACCAAGGACCGCTACGCCTCGACCCTCGCGGCCACGCTCGCCTACTTCCTCCACAGCCAGGGCGACGCCGTGGGCCTGCTCACCTTTGACGAGCGCGTCCGCGAGTACCTCCCGCCGCGCCACAAGCTCAGCCACCTCCGCCAGCTCATGCTCGCGCTGGAGAAGCCCGCCGAGGGCAAGGCCACCAGCCTGACCGACCCGCTCGACCACCTCGTCGAGCTCGTGAACCGCCGCGGGATGTTCGTGTACATCTCAGACTTCCTCGCCCCGATCGAGCGGCTCGAGGCCAGCCTGCTCGCTCTCACCGCCGGACGGCACGAGGTCGCGGTGGTCCAGATCCTCGACCCGTCCGAGCTTTCCCTGAACTTCGGCGCGGCCTCGCTCTTCGAGGACATCGAGAGCGGCAAGACCCTCTACATCGAGCCCGCCGCAGCGCGGAAGGCCTACCTGCCCAAGATTGCCGCGCACAACACCGCCGTGCGCCGCACCTGTGAGAAGCTCGGCGTCGGCTACGTGCAGCTCACCACCGACCAGCCGCTCGAGAACGTCCTCTTTAACTTCGTGAAGCAGCGGCAGCGCCGCGGCCGTGCCAACACGGTGTCCCGCAACCCCGGTCGCGCATGAGTTTCCTCACTCCCTTCTTTCTCTTCGGGGCCCTCGCGATCGCGGCGCCGCTGATCTACCACCTGATCAAGCGCACCACCCGCGACCGCACGATCTTCAGCTCCCTGATGTTCCTGCTGCCCTCGCCGCCGCGCCTGAGCCGCAAGAACAAGCTCGAGGACCTACTGCTCCTCCTCCTGCGCTGCCTCGCGGTCGGCCTGCTCGCCTTTGGCTTCGGCCGCCCGTTCTTCCGCAACACCGCCGTGGTCGAGCCCACCACAGGCCAGACGAAGCGCATCGTCGTGCTCGTCGACCGCAGCGCCAGCATGCGCCGCGCCGGCGTCTGGACCGAGGCCACCAACCGCGCGCTCGCCCAGGTCCGTGCCGCCTCGCCCGCCGATCAGGTTGCAGTCTACGGTTTCAGCAACCAGGCCGCGGCCCTCGTTTCTTTCGAGGAGTGGCGCAACACGCCGGCCTCCGGTCGCACCGACAAGGTCGCCGCCGCGCTCGGCGGCACCGGTCCTGACTGGGGCAACACCCGCCTCGGCACCGCCCTCATCACCGCCGCCGAGGCGCTCGCCGACGCCACGAAGGACGAGCCCGCTGCGGCCATCCGGCAGATCGTGCTGATCAGCGACCTCCAGTCCGGCGCCGAGATCAGCAACCTTCAGTCCTTCGACTGGCCGAAGGGCGTGCAGCTCAAGATCGAGTCGATCAAGGCCCGCAATGTCACCAACGCCGGCCTCCAGCTCCTCGTCGAGGCGCCCGATGCCGCGGCCAACTCCGCCACGGCGGCCGTGCGCGTCCGCATCACCAATGCGGCGGACTCGGGGAAAGATAATTTTCAGGTCGGCTGGACCCGCCCCGGCTCCGAGGCCTTCGTGGGCAAGCCCGTCGACCAGTACGTCCCCGCCGGTCAGGCGCGCGTCGTCACCGTGCCGGTCCCCGAGGGTCAGGCCGATCTGCAGCAGATCACGCTCAAGGGCGACGACGAGCCGTTCGACAACACCGTCTACGCCGTGCCGCCTGAGAAGCAGCGCGTGAAGGTCGCCTACGTCGGGAGCGAGCTGCCCAACGCCACCACCCAGCCGCTCTATTTCTTCCAGAATTTCCTCAAGGGTAGCGAGACCCCGCGCCTCGCCTTCGACCTCACTGTCCGCGCTCCCGGAGCCGTCGCGGCCGAGGACGTCCAGCCCGCCAAGGTCGTCTTCGCCACCGAGCTGCCTGCCGGTGCGGTGGCCAGCGAGCTCCGCAGCGAGATGCAGGCCGGCAAGACCGTCGTGTTCGCCCCGCGTTCCGCCGCTGCGGCCGCCGGGCTGGCCACCCTGCTGGGCGTCGCCAGTGTGCCCCTGACCGATGTCAACGTCGGCGTTCCCGCCGGCACACGGGCCACGGCCGGCTCAGGCTATGCGATGTTCGGCGACATCGATTTCCGCCACCCGCTCTTCGTGGAGTTCGCCGACCCGCTCTACAGCGACTTCACAAAGATCACCGTCTTCAAGTACCGCCGTCTCAACCTCGACTCCATCCCTGGGGCCCGCGCCGTGGCCCGCTTTGACCAGGGCGATCCCGCGCTGGTCGAGGTGCCCGTGGGCTCCGGCCGCCTGCTGCTGCTGCTCACGACCTGGAGCCGCGAGGACAGCAACCTCGCTGTGATCACCTCCAAGTTCCTGCCGCTGCTCTCCAACATGCTCGACCTCGCCGGGGCGATCCCTGACCAGATCATGCAGTACACCGTGAACGACCCGATCCCCGCCGCGCTCGTGGCGGCCCCCACCGAGGCCGTCACCGTGACGCCGCCCGACGGTCCGGCCGAGACCGTCGCCGCGGGCACCACGTCCTTCACCCGTACCCGCCAGCCCGGCATCTACAAGCTCGCGGCCGGCGCCCGCACGGCGCGGGTCAGCGTCAATCTCGACGTGGCCGAGACCCGCACCTCGCCCATGCCGATGGACCTTCTGGAGCGTTACGGCGCGCCCGGCGAGGCCAAGCAGGTTGACGCCGGCCGCGAGGCCCGGCGCGAGGCGCTCCTGCAGAGCAACGAGGCCGAGGGCCGCCAGAAGCTCTGGCGCTGGTTCATCGGCGCCACGCTCGTCGTGCTGCTCGTTGAGACTGCCATAGCCGGATGGACGGCCCGCCGGAATGCTGCTACGGTTTCAACCGGAGGAACGACCCCATGATGGAAGCCCACCTACGCGAGCGCCTGAAGCGCGTCATTGCCCGCCGGCAATGGTATCTGGCGGCGTGGAGCGTCGCCGCCACTTGGGCTGGCGTCGCCTTGCTTGGCGCGCTGCTCTACTTCATCGGCCGCCAGACCGCCTGGACCTCCGCCGCCACGCTGCCGGTCCTCGCTTGCGCCGGCCTCGGCGTCTCCGTCTGGCTCCTCTTCCGCCAGATCGAGGGCAAGGTCGACTACCGCGACATCGCCCGCCACATCGAGCGCCGCCATCCGGACCTGAAGGGACTGCTCATCACCGCCGTGCAGCAGGAGCTGCCCCCTGGCCAGACGCCGAATTATCTCCAGTACCGCGTGCTCCAGCAGGCGCTGGACCTTAGCAATGTGCAGGACTGGCGCGATGTCGTGCCGAAGTCCCGCTTCTGGCTCGCGCAGGGCCTCAACCTCGTGGCCTTCGCCCTGGCCATGCTCGTGCTGCCCAAGTTGTACGTCGGCCCGTCCACCATCAACGCCCCGTCGGCCGCGCCGCTCTGGGGCGTCTCCGTCGACCCGGGTGACACGACGCTGGAGAAGGGCGAGAGCCTTGTCGTCCTCGCCAAGTTCGGCGGCCAGCTGCCCACCGGGGTTGACCTCGTCGTCCGCACTTCCGGCCAGCAGGCGCGCCAGATCGCCCTCGTCAAGAACCTCTCCGACCCCGTCTTCAGTGGCAGCGTCACCGAGGTCGCGCAGGACCTGACCTACCACCTCGAGTACGCCGGGCGCAGCACGCAGGAGTATAAGGTCACCGTCTTCGAGCATCCCCGGCTCGAGCGCGCCGACGTGGTGCTCAAGTTCCCTGCCTACACCGGCCGCCGCGACAATCCGATCAACAACACCCGTCGGGTCAGCGCCGTCGAGGGCACGCAGATGGCCTGGACCTTCAATCTCAACAAGCCGGTCAAGTCCGCCCAACTTGTCTCCCGCGACACCGAGAAGAAGGTGATCCCGCTTGAGCTCGAGGCCGGCAAGGCCATCGCCCGACTGGCCAAGCTCGATCTCACGGAAAACGTGAGCTACGACCTGCAGCTGGTCGACACCGACGGCCGCGCGAACAAGCCCGACCAGCCCTTTGTTTTCAACGCGCTCGCCAATCGCGTCCCGGAAATCAAACTCACCTCGCCCCGTGGCGACGTGAAGCCCTCGGCGGTCGAGGAAGTCGCTTTCGCCGGCACCATTCTCGACGACTTCGGCGTCTCGGCCTATGGCATCGGCTACTCCGTGTCGGGCTCTGACGACAAGGTGATCGAGATCGGCAAGGAGATCCCCGCACAGGAAAAGCGGAACTTCAGCCACCTCCTCGCCCTTGAGGAGATCGGCGTCCGCTCCCAGGACCTCGTGGCTTGGTACGTCTGGGCCGACGATATTGGGCCCGACGGCAACGTCCGCCGCACCACCACCGACCTCTTCTTCGGCGAGATCCGGCCCTTCGACCAGGTCTTCCGGGAAAACCAGCAACCTGCTGACCGCCAGCAGCAACAGCAACAGGCCGGGCAACCCGGCTCCCAGCAGCAGCGTCAACGGTTGATTGACCAGCAAAAACAGATCATCACCGCGACATGGAACCTGCAGCGCAACAACCGGCCCCCGGCCGGCGCGGCGCCCACGCGCACCCCTACGCCCGCCCGCGGCGGCACCGGTGGTGCCAAGAAGTGAAGCCAGCCTTTAACCCCCGCCTCCCATGAAGACCCAGACCTCCCGTCGTCTCCGCGCCCTCCTGCATTGCTCGGGCGCGCTTGTGTTGAGCGGCCTCGTCGCCGGCGGCAGCCTGTTCGGCCAGTCCGCCGGGAGAGGGCAGGCGCCCGCCCGCGGCGGC
>OMJT01000015.1 GCA_900299415.1 Opitutales bacterium | reverse complement strand
CCGGCGCCAACCAGATCCAGGTGCGGCCCGAGATCGGCCTGACCTTCGCCAGCGCGCTCCGCCACATCCTCCGCCAGGACCCCGACGTGATTATGGTCGGCGAGGTCCGCGACCGCGAGACCGCCGACATCGCCATCCGCGCCTCGCTCACCGGCCACCTCGTCTTCTCCACCCTCCACACCAACGACGCCCCCGGCGCCATCACCCGCCTCGTCGACATGGGCATCGAGCCCTTCCTCGTGGCCTCGGCCATCGAGCTCGTGATCGCCCAGCGCCTCGTGCGCCGCCTCTGTCCGGACTGCGCCAAGCCGCAGCCCGTGAGCAAGGTGAAGCTAATCGAGAGTCTCGCGATCCTCGAGTGCGACCCGGCTGAGGCCGACAAGGTCACGCACCTCAAGGGCCCGGTGGGCTGCGACCGCTGCCGCGGCACCGGCTACCGCGGCCGGATCGGCATCTTCGAAATCTTCCGCCTCAACGAGGAGCTGCACCAGCTCGTTCTCAAACGTGAGAGTACCCGCACCCTCGCCGACTGCGCCCGCAAAAACGGCATGCGTACGCTCGCCCAGAGTGGCTGGGAGAAGATCAAGGGCGGGCATACCACCCTCGACGAGGTCCTGCGCGTCGTCACCGTCACCGAGAAGTAAACCATGGGATCCGGAGGGACAGAGTCACCGAGGAACGGAGGAGCTACGGCACTGAAGTCCGGGATGCCGGCTATTCCGCCCGTCCGTTCCTACGACCCGCTGATTTGCCGACCGTCCGACGCTCCGTCCCTTTGATTTTCGGCCCCCGTTCCTGCGCACCATGCCCCGTTACACCTACAGTGCCCGTGACCAGAGCGGGAAGACCGTCTCCGCCACGATCGACGCACCCGGCCGGCGCGATGCCATCCGCATCCTCGGCAGCCGCGGCCTGCAGGTGGCCTCGATCAACGAGGCGGCGGGCGGCGCCAAGGGTGGCGCGGCCAGCGCGGCCGGCACGAAGAAAGCCCGCGGCTTCACGTTCCTCAAGCAAGGCGAGCAGAAGCCAACCCGCGCCGACCGCCTCGCTTTCCTCGAGGCCCTCTATGACCTGATGGCAAGCGGCATGTCCGCGGGTGAATCCGTGCGGTTGCTCTCGCAGCGCATCAAGGAGCCCCGCCTCCGCACCCTCTGCGCCGGCCTGTGGGAACGCTTGAGTGAGGGCGGTACCCTCTCCCGCTCGATGGCGGAGTTCCCCACGGTGTTCGACCCCGCGACCGTCAACCTGATCCAGGCCGGTGAGGCCACCGGCTCGCTCAACGACACGGTCGCCCGCATCATTGCGCACCTCCTCGAGCAGAAGGAAATGCGCCGCAAGCTGATCGCGGCCATGACCTACCCGTGCATCCTCATGCTCGTGGCGGGCGGCGTGATCACCTTCTTCATGACCTTCCTGCTGCCCCGCATGCAGACCCTCCTGAAGGGCCTCGGTGGCAAGCTGCCCCCTTCGACCCAGCTCCTGGTGAACATGTCCGACTTCGCCAAGGCCTACGGCATCTTCGTCGTCATCGCCCTCGGCATCCTCGTCGTGATGTTCTGGCAGTGGCGCAACACCGAGCCCGGCCGCCTCACCACCGACCGCTGGATGCTGAAGCTGCCCCTGATAGGGCCATTCGCGCTCTCCCAGACGGTCCTCGCCTTCAGCCAGACGCTTGGCGTGCTGCTCGAGAATGGCATTACCGCCATTGAGGCTCTGCGCATGACCGAGCGTCAAATTGGCAACCGGGTGCACCGCGCGGCCTTCAACACCGCCACCGCCCGCGTGATGGAGGGCGAGTCGCTTTCCGCCGCCCTGCTGCGCACGAAGTGCTTTCCCGACCTGGTCCTCGACCGTCTCGCAGTCGGCGAAAACACGGGCAACGTGGTGCCCAGCCTCAAGGACATCTCGAAGGCCTTCCAAAAAGACATCACCGCGCGCCTCGAGATGTTCACCAACGTGATCACGACGGGCGTGCTGCTCTTGGTCTTCGTCTTCGTCGGCTTCATCGCCTACGCGATCGTCAGCGCCGTCTTCACGCTGAGTTCATCGTTCTCGGGTCGCTAATCGCGATCCTAAGACGCCGGAGACCTCTGTCGCTGAGCGACGGACCGTCCTGGCGTTAGTCCCCCGCCGGGCCTCAGGGGATCAGAACCGCACCGTCATCTGCAGGGCCGTCGTCTGGGTATGGACCTGCGGGGCGTTGGTCTCGTGCTGGAAGCTATGCTGCAACTTGATCTGGGTATGGGCGCCGAGGCGATAGGCCGGCCCGAGATCGAGGCGCCAGGTCGAGCGGCCCCACGCGGCATCGCCTCCGGCTCCATCGGGGATGCTGGCGTAGTACTGGCGGTTCCAACGCGACGCGAAGGAGAAGCGCGGACCGAAGCGATAGCTGGCCTCGAGGTAGCCCGAATAGGTATCCGCGCTGCCCACGCCCGGGATGCCGAACCGGGAGACGAAGACCTCGGACCAGACCTGCCAGTGGTGCCACGCAAAGGAGATATCCTGGCCGAGCACGAGC
The DNA here is from genome assembly GCA_900299415.1 of Opitutales bacterium. GTDB lineage: Bacteria > Verrucomicrobiota > Verrucomicrobiia > Opitutales > Opitutaceae > CAIYFD01. Next base: position 8,403 of record OMJT01000015.1, on the reverse strand, counting down.
TGCCGGTAGTCATCGCGCCGGGTGCCGGGCAGCAGGGTGTTCTCGGCGCTGGCCCGGAGGTAGGGTCCATCGCTGACGGAGAAGCCGAAGTTCCACGCGGCGTCCGGACGGTAGCCGACCCGGCCGCCGATCGTGCCGTCCCGCCACCGGGTCGGGAGATCGTCCCATACGCCTGGGTCGGAGGACAGCGAGGTGTTCTTCCACTCGGCGGAGACGTCGATCTTGCCGAGGCGGCCCGCAACCGCGAGGCCGGTGCCGTAAGAGGGTCCCCAGAGGATCGGGACGCGGAGGCTCTTCTCCTGCTGCTCGGTCGGCGAGTTCGTGGCGGGTGGCACGTGGGCCCACGCGAAGAGCTGGCGCGGTGAGCGCACCGCGGTGGTGTCCCAGATGCCCGTCAGGGCCTCGTAGGGCAGCGGGGCAGTAATAAAGGGATTGGACCAGGACCCATGGCGCGGCACCCAGCTCCCGACTACGGTGCCGAAACGGCCGACCTGCAGGGTAAAGCCGCCGCGATCGGTCGGCGTGGTTCGCAGGGCATAATCATCGAGACGGACACGCACCGGCTGCGCGGACGGGTCGAAGCCGCGGTCGATGCGCATCTGAGCAAAGGCATAAAGCCGGCGGCCGAACTCGGCGTCGACATAGACCGAGAGCCGCGGAATCACCAGCGAGCGGCTGTCGGTGAAAAGCAGGCCCGGTGAGGGCTGTGGAAGGTGGTAGGCCTCGAGGTCAAGGGTGCCGCTCGCCTGCACGCGCACCTGCCCCTGCAGGGCGTCCGTGGCGAGGACCCCGTCCATCGAGTCGAGGAACCCCTGGGCCCGCAGGCCGCCGGAAAGGCCGATCACCGCCAGCAAAGCACCCAAGCGACGGACCTGGGATCCAAAGCAGGCAGGGGTTTTGCCGGAAAACTGCATGGGGGTACGGTTGGGAAGCTTAGGGATCAGCAGGGGAAATGCCACCGGGAAGTGAAGGAATCAAGAGACGGAGGAGCAACGCATGGGATACGGGTGACCGGCGGTTTCTTCCCACCGCGATCCGAAGGCCTTGGAGCAGAAGGGGACGGAGGGGACGAAGACCCGCGAAGGACGAATCGAGTCTCCGCTCCCCTGCCGCACAGCCACTCGGATCTCAGTTCCTGGGTCTTCAAACTGCCCTCCTTAGCCGGACTTCGAATCGAGTCCCGTGGTCGTTGGACTCCACGAGGCGTAGGTCACCGCCGTGCAGGCGGGCCAGCTCGCGGGCCAGATTGAGCCCGAGACCGTAGCCGGGGACGTTCTCGCCCACGGCGCCACGGCTGAAACGTTCGAAGATACGGGCCTGCACCTCGGGCGGGATGGGCCGGCCCGTGTTTTCGACGGTGACCTCGACCATGCCTTCGGCCTCGCGGGCGGCCACCCGGATGCGGCCGCCGGGACGGTTGTACTTGGCGGCGTTCTCCATCAGGTTCTGCACGACCAGCGCGAGGTAGCGGCGCTCGCCGAGGACGTTCAGTCCCGGCGGCAGCTCGTTCTCGATCGCGATGGACTCGGCCCCGGGCATGACGCCCACATCGTCGAGGGCACCGGCAAACAGGTCCGTGAGATTGACCGGGCCCATGACGAGCGCGAGTCGCCCGGCGTCGATGCGGGAAAGGAGCAGCAAATCCTCGATGATGCCGGACAGGCGCCCGGTCTGCTGCACCAGCGCGGAGATTTCCTCCGCCGTCGCCGGCGTGATGCCCTCGCCATGGGCCAGTTCCTCCAAGCCGGCCCGCAGCACGGCGACCGGGGTTTTCAGCTGGTGCGAGGCATCCGCGGAGAAGCGGGCGGCGCGGGCCAGGTCTTCCTGCCGTAGCTCCAGTTCGGCTTCCGCCCGGTGCCTTTGGGCCCGGTCCTCGGCGGAGGCTTCGGCCAAGTCCGTGACCACTCGGGCCAACCGACCCGAGAGGTAGCTACTGGCACCGAACGCGCCGAGCAGCACCAGAACGCCAGCCCCGGCCACCTGCCAGCGCAATTGGCGCCGCCGGGACTCGAGCGTGGTAAGCGGATAGGCCGCCACCTCGAAGGCCGGCGGGTAGAGCGAGCCCGGATTCAGCTGCTGCCGGAAAATGCGGTGCGTGACTCCATCTACTGTGGCGCTGCCCCCCGCTCGGCTGTCCGTTCCAACCCGCTTGAGCTCAGCCTCCAGAGCCACCCGGGTTTCCTCGGGGATGGAGGGGCCAAAGAGCCGGCCCCCCAGCCAAACACCTCGCAGGATGCCGGTGTACGGGGTCGCCGCCAGCGGTGGCGTCTCAAGGCCGACCACCAGCACGCCGATGATTTCGTCAAAATCAATTTCGAGCGAGGGAATGGGTCGGGCCACGATTTCCACCAGCTTTTCCAGCCCGTCCTCGCCGCGATGGACCAAGTATCCGATCTGCTGCGAGCTAGGCACATGGGGGATCTCAAGCTGGTGCTCCTCCTCTGGAGTCAATATCCCAAAGCGCTGGCGCGGCTCAAGGGTACGCGGCGGGATCGGGACCACCTTCCCCGACGGGGCGAGGAATCGGTAAAACTCCGGATGCAGCCCGGGTTCATCCGACGCCACCGCAGTCCCGGGATTCAGCGACACCGCCTTCATCTCCTCGTGGGCGTCGTCGTAAAGACGGTTTTCCGCCCCGTCCGACGGCTCAAGGACCGCATGCAGCTTGGGGGCGCGGATGAGGGAACGGGTTCGGACAAAGAGCCCGTTCTCGCGCAGCTCGCGCTCACCCTGCCACTTCTCAACCTCGGAAAGAAAGGTGCGCTCCAGGTTTCGTTCCTCGTCGGCCACGAGCTGGCGCTCCGCAAAATAAAGCGAGACCAACGATATCGGCACGACGACCACCATCATGGCCGTGAGCAATCGCGCCCGAAACCGCGACGCAGGAATCGGGGTGGCCTCGGGTGCGTTCATGGGAAATCCACCTTTACCGTGCCCTCGGCGGGGACCGTAACCGGCACCGACAGGGTGGTGTCACTGCTCTTCCACACGCTCAGCGTGTATCTCCCGGGCGGGAGGTCGGGCAGCCGGAACCGACCCTCACGGTCGGTTTGGACGAAATAAGGCGTCGGCACCACGAGGACCAGCCCGACCATGTTGTCGTGGATGTCGCACCGCATGGTCCAGAGTCCAGGCTGGTCCAGCAGCTGTGCCGGAGGGGTTTCGTTGGGACGATAGCGCCCGAGATCGAAAGGCTTGAGCGAGGTTCGGGTAAACACGCTGTGCAGTCCCTGGTCGAGGTTGGGAAACTCAACATTGGTCCCCACCTGGACGACCAGCAGCGCCGGGACGAACTTTTGGTCGCGCTGCTCCATGCGGGCGAGCGGGGGCCGAGCCGGACGCGGGACCCCGCCCTCACGTTCGAGGTAAACGACCGCCACGGGCGGATTGGGCGCGGCCACGCCGCGCCGGACGACAATGGACAGCTCGTTGCGGTCGTCCGCCGCCTTGGGGCTGGACGATAGGATATCGTAGCGGTTGCGCTGCACCGGCGCGGCTGTTCGGACCGGCGGAAGCGTAACCTTGCCCTCGATCGCAGCCGCGGCACCGAGTCGTGGGACGATGAGCAGGACGACCAGCAGGCCGCCCAGCGCCGCCCAGCCCCGGCCGCCCTTAGGGGCGCGGAGGCACGGGCTTGAAGCCCGCGGGGCTGACTTCCGAAATCGCATAGCCCACGGTACGAACCGTATGGATGAGTGGCACGCTAAAATCAGTTTCGATTTTGCGCCGGAGCCGCGTGATGAAGATCTCGACCGTGCGCGTCTCGTACTGGTGGTCCCGCTGCCACACGCGCTCGCAGAGCTCGGTGCGGGAAAACGTGCGGCCCGGCTCCTGCATCAGGACCTTGAGCACCTCGAATTCGCGCGGCGAAAGCGGGATCGGCTTACCGGCCCGCGTGACCTTGTGCTCACGGACATCCATGTGCAGGTCGGCCACCTTGAGCAGGTCGCCGGCGGCGCCGCCGGTGCCGCGACGGCCGAGGGCCTCGACGCGCGCGACAAGCTCGTCCATCGCGAAGGGCTTCCCGAGGTAGTCGTCGGCCCCGGCCGTAAGGCCCTTGATACGGTGCCCCACTTCGCCGCGCGCCGTGAGAATGAGGACGCGGGGCGAGCGGTTCGCCTGGCGGAGGCGCGTCAGCACCTCGAGGCCATCCATCGTCGGCAGTCCAAGGTCGAGGATGACGAGATCCGGCGGGTCGCTCAGCGCCGCCTTTAGGCCTGCGGCGCCGTCGGACTCGGCCCGGAGAATGTGCCCATGGCGACCCAGAGCCCGGCAAATATGGCCTGAGAGCTGCAGCTCGTCCTCAATGACAAGGATGCGCATGGGGTTCGGCGGCACCTAGAAACGGCGGACGAAGCATCAACGAAAGCGGACAACGGTAACGCGGGCGTTACCGGGGCCGCCGCCGGGCGGCCCGGCAGGCTCACTCCTTCACCTCGATGGACGAAAGGGTCATGACCACATCGTGCGTGCCCATGCGCTGGTCGGTCATGGACACCGTCATATCGTCGATCGTGATGTACGGCCGGCGTTTCTGGAGCTCGAGGTAGAAGTCACGCAGGTTGGTCCACAGGACCCGGTTAAGCGTCACGCGCACAGAATGGATCGCGAGATTGGAATTGGCGATCGTCTCATCCGGCAAGCCGTTGATCCCGGGGTTGCGGATCGAGGCACCGCTGGCGAGCTGGTTGACGCTGGAGATCAGCTGGACTTGGTTGAGGGACTGGCCGGGCACGAGTTTGGCCGAGGCATCCCGGGCACGCTTGTCGACGGCATCGCGGCTGGCGATGACTCCGTCGTTCTGCTTGATGCGGGTGAGCTTCACGCTCTCCGCGCGCCAGAATGCGGCGGCTTTCTTCGTGAAGAACGTGAGGGCGACGGCCGCCGCGAGCACGCAAAGGGCGCTGATCATGATGCGCTCGCGGCCCTGCAGACTAAGGAAATAGGCTTTGAGGGCTTTCATGAGGTCTTGGTAGCGACGGTCGGAGCAGCGGAGGGCTTGAGGCCGTCAGGCTTGAAGGTGACGGTCACGGTGAAGTCGGTGCGGCCGTTGGCGGTCCGGGGCTGGCTGACCACAACGTTCTCGACCGTCTGGAGATTCTCGATGGCAGTTTTGAACAGCTCCACCTCTGGCGAGTTCTGCGTCTGGCAGGTCAGGGTGATAACGTATTGGCTCTGGGTGCGGTTGACCACCGACTTGGTGAAGACGATCGAACCGCGCTGGTTGAGCGTGCCGATGACCGAGGCCATCTCGAGGGGCAGGAGGAGCTTCGTGTCGCGTTCCTCGACGCCCTTGGCGAGCGCCTCCTTGGCCTGGATTTCCTGCACGAGCGGGCGCTGGTGCGTGACCGTGGTGTTGAGACTGCTGTCCCACCGGGCGCCAAGGGTCAGGATGCCGAGCTGTAAAAGGCCGAGGACGAGCAGCGCGGCGATGCTGCCCGAGGCGGCGCGCCAAAGCCAGAGGTCGTTGCGGGCCTGCTTGCGGAAGGCGGCGAGTTCCTCGCGATCGCGGACGTCAAGCGTCTGGGCCAGGGCAACGGGCAACGTGCAGTTGAGCGTACCGGCAGTGAAAGCGTAGTTTTTCTCGTTCGGTGACGTGGCCGGCACCGGTGCCGCAGCCACGTCGATGACCTTGCGGCTGGCGCCGGCAGCGCGGAGCAAGTCGTCGTGGATCTTGGCTCGGGCCGCCTCGTCGGCCTCGGCGGGGACGGCGGCGCACGCGACCCGAATCGGGACGGCGCTGTCCGCCCAGTGGATGGCGGTCAGGCCCTCGGCGGACGGGAAGACGAGCGTGGTTGCCGGCTCATGGGGCACCGCGAGAAAGGCGGCGAACGTGGGGGCGACGAGCACGGCGTCAGCCCACGAACCATGCTGGTCGGTGGTGAAACGTTTGCGGTAGCACCCAAAGACGAGGGCATGAGGCGAGCCCGGCACCCAGTGATGTCCGTAATAAAGCTGGGCGGGCGGAAAGGGCGAGAGCCCCTCGAGGGCGAGCTCGATCTGAGCGGGGACATCATCCGGGGCGGTGCCGGCCGCGACGGGCACGGTGCGCACAAAGAACCGATTGTCCGGCAGCAAGGCGATTCGGGCGGGCGGCGGGCCGGACTTCAGGAACTGGACGAATTTCGAACTCATGGGGCGGGTGTTTCCTCGTCGGAGGCGGTCGGAGCCGACAGTTGTGGCGGCTCATAATTCTCGCGAATTTCGATGACTGTAAAGGGATACCGGAGGGAGGTGGTGGAGTTGGCGGCGGCGCCCGTCGCACCCGTGTTGCCGCGACCGGTGCCGGCGGCGCCCGCCCTGCCGTTCGCGGCCGCACCGGCGCGACCGTTGTTGTTATTATTGGTGTTGGCACCGGCGGCACCGCGGCCCTGCTGACCTTGGCCTTGGACGGCCCCGGTCCCCGCGGCAACCGAGTTGGTGCCTGCTCCGGCATTTGACGCGGCGGTCGGGTTGTTGGTTGCAGTGGATTGCACGGTCGTGGCCCCATTGGGGGGCGAAATCATGGCCGTCAATCGGTACTGGGCATCGCCCTCGTTCACCGTCACATGGATCCGCAAGGCCCGGACGAACGTGTTGAAATTATTGAGGCTGCCGCCGGTCCCCATGATCGGGTTGGCGTCGTTGCGGACCTTGAAGTACCTGGGCCCTTGGCCGTCGTACGTCCCGGTGCCGGTGAGGTACTGGGAGAGCTTCTGCTGCACCTCAGGTTCGAACTTGCCGTAGGCGGTCAGCACGTCCGGGTGGATGGGGAAGGCGTTGATGTTCGGCTGGGTGAACGTGTAGAGTGAAAAGGTGTCCACGAAGCGGTGCCAGTAGGCGTTCGGCCGGCCATTCTCATCGTAGAAAAACTTCGAGGCGAGGTCGATGGCCGCGAGCTCGTTGAAGGAGAGCATCGAGCGCTTGGGCGCCGCGTACGGCATGTCACCTTGGTCGTAGGTCGACTGGAACGTGGACGTGGGGGTATAGTTCGCCTTGGTCCAGCTCAGGATCGCGTCGGCCATTTCCTGGGCGTCGGTGTCCGACATCTCCCACGCCTTGAACAAGGTGGTGAGGGTCGTGGCGTCGACGTTTGCGAGGGGGATTTTGCCGCTCTCGTCCTCAAACGAGACCGTGACCGTGTGCCCCTCCTCGGGCTGCCATTCGGCGAAGGCAAGCGGGTCGCTCCAACCTTCAAGCGGGCTCCGGAGGGCGTTGGCGTCGGCCTGCACAAACTCGTTGAGCACCGCGAGGGTGACCTCGAGGGCCGAATAGGCCTCGGAACGGAGACGGTCCGCACGGATGCGGCGGGCCTCGACGATCAGGTCGGTGCTGGCCTTGTCAATGAAGGCCGTGAGGATGCCGGCGGTAAAGAGCAGCATGACCAGCACAACGAGCAGCACCGATCCGCGGCGGGCGGAGCGGACAGGGCGGGAATGGTCGCCGGCGTGCATTGTCAGTAGCGGGGCAGTCCCTGCATCGAGGTCGGCAGGGCCACGACGCCGTCGTAGTCGTACGTGGCGTACTTGAACTTCAGGCGAAGCCGCTGCGGCGTCAGCGTGGTGGCGCCGTCCGTCGACTTCTTCAGGGCAGGCTCTGTCGACCAGGTGCTGAGGTTGGCGTCGTAGTAATCGTACTCGAGCCCGGCGACATAGGGAGAGATGACGGTCTCGCGCGGGGGATCTTCGTTAAACTTGGTTTCAAGCCGGGAATGCCAAAGGAGGATCAGACCTTCTCCGTCGCGGGCCTGGAGCGAACAGACCACTTCAGGAAGCGGTGCTCCCGGCCAGCTGAGCAGGCGGCTGCCCTCGGGCAGGAGGAAGGTGAGAAGCGTCTCAGGGTTGGCGTTGTTGATCTTGATCTCCTGGGCGGAGATCGGGGTGTCGCCTACTTTGGCGGACGGCGGAAGCACGGCGGAGCGCAGCTCGTCCTGCAGGAAGTTGGTCACGTTGCGGGAATGCGCCTCGAACAGGCGGGAGTCGTTGCCGCGACCCCAAAGCTCTCCCATCGAAAAGATGAAGGTCGTGAGGCCGACCATCATCAGGCCGACCAGCGCCACCGCGAGCAGGGTCTCGAGCAGGGTGAAGCCGTCCGGACCTGCAGGCCGGAGGGTGCGGTCTCCCGTGCGAGGTCCGCGGGAACGCGATGAAAAGACGGATTGCATGGACATGGTTAGCCGCCGCCTCCGCGGGCGCCACCGCCACCTCCCCCGCCGCCGCCGCCGCCGGCGCCCTGGCCACCGCCGCCTCCTCCCTGTCCTCCAAATCCACCACCACCGCCACCTTGGCCACCAAAGCCGCCGCCACCTTGACCGCCGAAGCCGCCACCACCTTGACCACCGGCCTGGCCGCCACCGCGACCACCACGGCCGCCACCTTGGCCGGCCTGGCCGCCGCCTCGACCGCCGCCTTGGCCGCCACCTTG
>OMJT01000014.1 GCA_900299415.1 Opitutales bacterium | reverse complement strand
CCCGCCCCGGTCACGCCGCCCCCGCTGCCCGCCCGTTCCCCGGTGACGCCGCCGACGCCCAGTGCCGCCCCGCGCCCCCTTCCGTCGCCCCTCCCGGCCGCGGTGAAGCCTCCCGTGCTCCCGCCGACGCCGGGCCAGACACCCGCCGCTTCGACGAACATCTCCGTCACCACCGAGGGCGACATCAAGATCATCCACCTGAAGCCGCCGATCGTCGTGCGCGACTTCGCCACCGCGCTCGGTCTCAAGCCCTTCAAGGTCATCTCCGAGATGATGGAGATGGGCATCTTCGCCTCGATGACGCAGAGCATCGACGAGACGGTCGCGAGCAAGATCGCGGAGAAGCACGGCTTCCTCCTCGATATCAAGCACCGCGGCGACGCCACCACCCAGCAGGCGCAGAAGGAGAAGGACAAGGACAAGGCCAAGGCCGCCGCCGAGGATGAGTCCAAGTTCCTCGTCCCGCGTCCCCCGGTGGTCTGCATCCTTGGCCACGTCGACCACGGCAAGACCTCCCTCCTCGACGCCATCCGCAAGGCCAACGTCGCCGCGGGCGAGGCCGGCGGCATCACGCAGCACATCGGTGCCTACCAGATCGAGTTCAACAGCCGGAAAATCACCTTCCTCGACACCCCGGGTCACGCCGCCTTCCAGAAGATGCGCGCCCGCGGTGCCTCGGTCACCGATATCGCCGTGCTCGTCGTCGCCGCCGACGACGGCTTCATGCCGCAGACCGACGAGGCCCTGAAGCACGCCCAGGACGCCAAGGTCACCCTCCTCGTCGCCGTCAACAAGATGGACGTGAAGGGCGCCAACCTCGACCAGGTGAAGGCGCAGATGCAGCAGCGCAATATCCCGCCCGTCGACTGGGGTGGGGAGGTCGAGGTCGTGCCCGTCTCCGCGCTCAAGGGCACCGGCATCCCCGAGCTGCTCGAGATGATCCAGCTCCAGGCCGACGTGCTCGAGCTCAAGGCCAATCCCAAGGCCCCCGCCAGTGGCATCGTCATCGAGTCGCAGATCGACGTCGGCCGCGGCCCCGTCGCCACCGTCATCGTCCAGCGTGGCACGCTCAAGGTCGGCGACGCCATCGTGTGCGGCCCGCACTGGGCCAAGGTCCGCGCGCTCTTCGACGACCAGGGCAACAACCTCAAGGAGGCGCTGCCCGCCACCCCTGTGCGCGTCATCGGCTGGTCCGGCACGCCCGACAGCGGCGCCCAGTTCAAGGCCGTGAAGAACGCCCGCGAGGCCGAGGGCCTCGCGGAGGAGGAGCAGCAGAAGCAGCGCAAGGCCGCCACCAGCGCCGACGCCGCCCCGAAGGAAGTCTCGGTCGAGACCCTCTTCGCCAACATTGCCGCCACCCAGCAGAAGACGCTCAAGGTCATCATCAAGACCGACGTCTTCGGCTCGTCCGAGGCCGTCCGCAACGTCCTTGAGGGCATCAAGAGCACCAAGGTCAGCCTCGAGATCGTCTCCACCGATGTCGGCCTCGTGACCAAGAACGACGTGCTCATGGCCAGCGCCGCCGGCACCCTGATCCTCGGCTTCAACACCAAGCTCGAGAACGGCGTCACCCCCCTCGCCAAGCACCACGGCGTCCGCATCGAGACCTTTAGCATCATCTACGAGCTGGGTGACAAGGTCCGCGAGATGATGGCCGATTTGCTCGAGCCCGACATCAAGGAGATCAAGACCGGCGCCGCCGAGGTCCGCGCGACCTTCCCGCTTGCCAAGGGCTTCGTCGCCGGCTGCCTCGTCACCGAGGGCAAGGTCAACCGCAATGCCACCGCCCGTCTCCGTCGCGGCCGCGAGATCGTCCACGAGGGCAAGGTCGCCACGCTCAAGCGCTTCAAGGACGACGCCAACGAGGTGCGCGCCGGCCTCGAGTGCGGCATCAAGCTTGACGACTTCAACGGCTACCAGGTCGGCGACGTCATCGAGTGCTTCGAGATCCAGAAGGTGAGAGCGGCGCTCTAGTCGTTTTCGATTTTCGATTCCCGACTTTCGATTGGGAACCGGAGTCATCCGACTGGGGCGGGCGGCCCTGCGAAAATCGAGAATCCAAATTCGAACATCCCATGTCCAACCGCACCATCCGCGTGAATGAGCTCCTGCGGCGCGAGCTGGGGGACATCCTGCGGAAACACTACCAGGTCGAGGCGGTCGCGATGACCGTGACCGAGGTGCGCGTCGCCCCGGACCTGCGCGATGCCATCGTCTTCGTGGCGATCGTCGGCGACACCACCTTCGCCGAGCAAAAGCTCCGCTGGCTGCGCCGGCAGGCCCCGGCGATCCGCGAGGAGCTCGGCCGGCGCATCGTCCTGAAGTTCCTGCCCAAGCTCGAGTACCGCCTCGACGAGAAGACGCCCAAGGCCAACCGCATCCTCGGCCTGCTCGACGAGCTCGGGCCGGTGCCGGAGGAAAAGCAGGAATCCACGCCGTGAACTCGTACTATCCCCAGCATGCCGCCGCCTTCGGCGAGATCCTGCGCCGCGTCGCCGGCCAGCGCGTCGCCGTGATCGGCCACGCCCGCCCCGACGGCGACTGCATCGGCTCGCAGGTGGCGCTGGCCCGCGCGCTCGCGTCACGCGGCGTGGACGTCGTTTGCATCAACGGCGATCCCGTGCCGCGCCGCCTGCAATACCTGGTGACCGGAATGAACTTCCTCCGCACCGATGCCGAGATCGCGTCCCACCTCGACCGGGTCGCCATCTACGTCGACTGCGCGGACCAGGCCCGGGTGGGCGAGCGGCTCAAGGCGAAGTTCCCCAAGGTCCTCGCCTGCATCGACCATCACCTCTCCAATGTCGGCTTCGCCGAGTACAATCTCCTCGACGCCGGCTCGGCCGCGACCTGCGAGATGCTGGCGGGCCTGCTGCTCGACGCCGGCCTGGCGATCGACCCGGCGGCGGCGAAGGCGCTCTATGCCGGCGTCATGACCGACACCGGCCAGTTCCGCTTCCAGTCCACCTCGCAGCGCTGCTTCGTGCTCGCCGGCGAGCTCGTGGCGCGCGGGGCCAGCCCCGCCGAGGCCGGGCATGAGCTCTACGAGCGCGAGTCGCCCGGGCGCCTCAGGCTTCTCCAGCGTTTCCTCACCTCGATGCGCTTCGAGTGCGACGGCCGCGTCTGCGTCGGTTTCCTGCCGCTCGGGGTGTTCGCCGAGACGGGCACCACCGGTGAGGACACCGAGGGCCTCGTCGACTATGCGCGCAGCATCGACGGCATCGAGGTCGGCGTCCTGATCGAGGACAAGCCCGACGGCGGCGTGAAGGCCAGCCTGCGCGGCCGCGACCCGGCGTGGCGGCTCGACCGCATCGCGGCGCAGTTCAACGGCGGCGGCCATGCCTGCGCCGCCGGGCTCAATCATCCCGAGGGCGTGGCAAAGTTTTATCCGCGCCTGATCGCGGCGCTCGGCCGGCAGCTCGACGAGGGCCGGGCGCGCCCCGCCTGACCGCCCCGCGATGGTGCTCCCGCCCAAGGAACTCGACGGCGTGCTGCTGGTGGACAAGCCGCGCGACCACACGTCCCACGACGTGATCGCCCGCCTCCGCGGCAAGCTGAAGATGAAGCGCGTCGGCCATGCCGGCACCCTCGACCCGATGGCCACCGGCCTCCTCGTCGTGCTCGTGGGCAAGGCCACCTCGTTCTCGCAGTACCTCATCAGCCTCGACAAGGAGTACACCGGCACGATCACGCTCGGCGTGATCACCAACTCGCAGGACGCCGACGGCGAGGTGATGGAGCGGCGCGAGGTGCCGGGGTTCACCGAGGAGCAGGTGAAGGCCGCGATGGCGGGCTTCCTCGGCGACCAGTACCAGCCCCCGCCGATGTTCTCCGCGATCAAGATCGACGGCGTGCCCCTCTACAAGATGGCCCGCAAGGGCGAGGAGGTGGAGCGCGAGCCCCGCTTCATCCGCGTCAGCGCCTGGGACCTCACTCGGTTCGCCCTGCCGGAGCTGGATTTCCGCCTCCGCTGCACCAAGGGCACCTACGTCCGCGCCCTGGCCCACGACCTCGGCCAGAAGCTCGGCTGCGGCGCCCACCTCTCGGCCCTGCGCCGCACCGCGACCGACAAACTGACCCTCGAGCACGCCCTCACCATGGAGCAGATCGAGGCCCTCTCGCTGCCGGAGCTGGAGAAGAAGCTGCTGAACCCGCGGAGCGTCGTGCCGGGGTTTGTGGCCTGAGGCATTCGGAACTTTTGGCACGCCAAGACGCCAAGAACGCAAAGGTCGGAGACGATTTTCGTTTGGGTTTCCGAGCCATGCCAATCATCATCGTCCGAACTTAACGTACTTCGCGTCTTGGCGTGCCCAATCCCGATGTCGTCCATCCTCCACTTCGAGAGCCTGCACTCCGCCGCGCTGCCGCCGGGGCCGCTGCATCTCGCGATCGGCATGTTTGACGGCGTGCACCTCGGCCACCGGGCCGTGATCGAGGCCGCCGTGCAGTCCGCCCGTCGCAGCGGCGGCGTGGCTGTGGTGCTCACCTTCTGGCCGCACCCGAGCACGATTTTCCGCCCCGAGCACGCGACCCGTCTGATCACGCCGACGGCCCAGAAGGTCACGTTGCTGGCTGGGCTCGGCGTGCAGGCGGTCATCACGCACCCGTTCAGCGCCGCGTTCAGCGCCATCGAGGCGGTGGATTTCCTGCCTTACCTCCGCCAACGGCTCCCGGCTCTGGCCGCGGTTTACGTCGGGGAAAACTGGCGCTTCGGGCGCGGCCGGACGGGCGACATCGCCCTGCTGCTCGCCGAGGGTCGCCGGCTCGGCCTGCACGTCTTTAGCGCCCCGCGGGTCAACCTCGACGGCGAGCCGGTCAGTAGCACGCGGGTCCGGGCCTGGCTTGAGGCTGGTGAGATTGCCGCGGCCAACGCGGCACTGGGCTACACCTACGTGGTGGAAGGCCCGGTGATCCCGGGCAAGCAGCTCGGGCAGAAGCTCGGCTTTCCCACGCTCAACCTTGCGTGGGATCCCGAGCTCCGGCCGCGGTTTGGAGTCTATGTGGTCCGAGTGTCCGGTCTGAAACGCGCCGGCCCGTTGCCCGGAATCGCCAACTACGGCGTGCGCCCGACGGTTGAGTCCGCCACCCGGCCGCAGCTCGAGGCGCACCTGCTGGTAGCCTGTCCGTTCGGCCCCGGCGACATCATCAAGGTCGAGTGGCTGCGCTTCATCCGGCCGGAGATGAAGTTTCCCGACGTTGCCGCCCTCCGCGCGCAGATCGCCCGCGACATCGTGGCCTCCCGCGGTTAGAACGGCGACAGCTAGGTGGGGGCTTGCGCGGGAAACAGCGCCCGCAATCCCTCCGCCGTGGCCGGGGCGACCCCGCGTTCGGTGATCAGCCCGGTCACCAGGCGGGCCGGGGTAACATCGAAGGCAGGGTTGGCGGCGGGACTTCCTTCCGGGGTGAGCCGGACCGTGCCCATGCGTCCGTCGGCCAGCCGGCCAGTGATCGTGGTGACCTCCGTGGCGGAGCGCTCTTCGATCGGGATTTCCCGCCGGCCGTCGCGGATGGTCCAGTCGATCGAGGAGGAGGGCACGGCGGCGTAGAACGGCACGCGGTTGTCGTGGGCGGCGAGCGCCTTGAGGTAGGTGCCGATCTTGTTGCAGACATCGCCCGTTGCCGTGGTGCGGTCGGTGCCAACGATCACCAGGTCGACCCGCCCGTGCTGCATGAGGTGCCCGCCGGCGTTGTCGGCGATCACGGTGTGCGGGATGCCCTGTTCGCGAAGTTCCCAGGCGGTAAGGCTGGCGCCCTGGTTGCGGGGCCGGGTCTCGTCCACCCAAACGTGGAGGGGGATCCCCGCGGCGGCGGCGGCATAGATCGGCGCGGTGGCCGTGCCGAGGTCGACCGTCGCGAGCCAACCCGCATTGCAGTGGGTCAGCACGTTGACCGGCTGGCCGGGCGGCTTCTGTGCGGCAATCCTTCGGATCAGGGCGAGCCCATGCTGGCCGAGGGCACGGTTCACGGCCACGTCGTCCTCCGCCAGGCGATCGGCGAAGGCGCGGGCCGCCGCCGGCCGGGCGGAAGGGGGCAGGGACTGCACGGCGGCGACGGCACCGTCGACGGCCCAGCGCAGGTTCACGGCGGTCGGCCGGGTCGCGAGCAGGCGGCGCGCGGCGGCCTGCAGCGCGCCGTCGGCCGCATCCGCTACCAAGGCCAGCCAGATCCCGTATGCGGCGGTGGCCCCGATCAACGGCGCTCCCCGGACCTGCATGTCGGAAATGGCCCGCGCCGCATCCTCGAGCGTGGTCAGGCGCAGGACCGCAAACTCGTGCGGCAGCCGGGTCTGATCGATGATGGCGACCGCGGCGGAACCCGGCTCAGGCCAGAGGGTGCGATGGGGTCGGCCGGCGACATTCATGGTTAAGGAACCCCCGATGAAACACCGGCCGGCCGGCCTGTCAGGCCCATTCCCCGGGCCCGGAACGGACGGGGGCGTGCGGTCCCGGCGGATTACCGCGTAGCCATGCTTGGAGACACCGGAGCGGGCGGCATGGCAAAACTGTCATCCCCTTCGGCGCAACCGCCGCGGGCCGTTTCAGTCAAGCCGTGGGTAGGAAGACGACGTCCCTTGTCTTGGTGGCCGTCGCGGCGCTGCTGACCGCCTGCGGCGAAAAGAAAGCCTCCGAGGCCGGCACCGCGCCGGTCTCGTCGCCCCCCGTCGTGGCGGCCCCGGTGCCGGTGCCGGACAACGCGCCCCCGCCACCGCCTCCTACCATCGAGAGTCGCATCGTGACGTGGAAGCTGCATCCCGCCGAGATGCAGGATGAGATGAGCCATGAGCATCGCGTGACCCGGATGCGGCCGCCGACCGAGCCGCTCCCGCAGTACGCCAAGGCCGATGCCATGGAGCGCTACATCGCGCAGCTCCTGCGCGACGACCCGGTGCTCGGCCCGAAGAACATCGAGGTCAACGTCGAGCGGGTGGTGGCCACCCTGCTCGGCAAGGCTGAGTCGATGGAGGAGGTCGGCCGGGCGATCGCGGTGGCGCTGGCCACGCCCGGGATCAGCGAGGTCATCTCCGAGCTCACGTTGCCCGCCGATGAGGCGCGGCTCAATCCGACCGACCCGGCGGCCGGTCCGGCGGAACCGATGCCGCACGGCTAGGCGAGCAGCCCGGCGGCCACGCCCCAGCGGAGGTTGTAGGCCGAGTGGCGGAATTCGCGGTAGCCTCCGAGTTCCGCCACGGCGATGACGGTGACGAGTGCCACCGGGAAGCTGTCCGCACGCCCGGCGGGCAGGCCCGGGATCGTGCGGCGTTCCGCCAGCGGCAGACGGCCGGCGAACTCCAGCTGCCGCAGGTCGGACACGCGCAGCACCGGGTCGCCCTGTTCGAAACTTTTGCCGGCCCGGGCGGCGAGCATGGCCCGCGCCGCACTGAACGTGCCGCCGGTGCCGAACGCCGTGCCGCCAGGGGGCAGGGCGAGCGGAAAGTCCGCCGCGGTGAGCGCAGCCTTCACGTGGTCCGCCAGCGCTCTGGCCGCCGCGTCGGAAAAAGCCGCCGCGGGGTCGGGCATGAATTTTTCCATCATCCGCACGGCGCCCAGCCGCAGGCTCACCTCGCGCTGCAACCGGCGCCCGCGGAAGCTGAGGCATTCGAGGCTCCCGCCGCCGAGGTCGAACACGGTGAAATCGTTCGTCGCCGCGAGCGCCGGGTCGCAGGCGAGGCCGGCCCCGATCAGGTTCGCCTCCTCGTCGCCGGAGAGCAGGCGCACCGGATGCCCGGTCGTGGCCCGGATCCGCTCGCGAAACTCTGCACCGTTGGCGGCGTCGCGCACCGCGCTGGTAGCGACGATGGCGATACGGCCGGGGGCATGCGGGGCAGTCGCGGCGAGCAGTTGCTGCACGGCGGCGAGGCCGCGTTGCATGCCGTCCTCGCCCAGCCGCGGGACGGCGCCGCCGATCCCGGCGCTGATCCGGGCCTCGATCGTCTGCTGGTGCAGCGCGACGAGCCCGCCGTCGCGGCGCGCCGCGACCAGCACCTTGATCGAGTTGCTGCCGAGATCGATGACGGCGACGGGGGCGGACATGAAACCACGGAAAACACGGAACACGCGGAAGGAAAGGCTGAGTTGTCGATCCACCGAGCCATTTTAACCACGGATTACACGGATTACACGGATCGGAATCGGCACAGGCTTGGGACCGGGCTCCCATCCGTGAAATCTGTGCAATCCGTGGTTAATCCCTCTTCAGAGCTCGAAATCCGCCGGTGCGATCAGCAGCACGAACTCGCCCTTGAGACTGGTCTGCGCCAGCCGCGCCTCGACCTCGGCGGCGCGGCCGGTGAGGAAGGCCTCGTGGAGCTTGGTCACCTCCTTGGCGACGCAGATCACGCGGTCGGGCCCGAGGGTGGCGGTGACCTCCGCGACGGCCTTGTCGATGCGGTGGCAGCTCTCGTAGAGCGCGAGGGTGAACTCGCAGTCGCGGTATTTGGTGAAGAAGGCGACGCGCGCGGCTGACTTTGGCGGCTGGAAACCGGCGAAGAGGAAGCCGTTCGTCGGCAACCCGCTGGCACTCAACACGGCGGCGAGGGCGCTGGGACCCGGCACGGGCACAACCGGCAGGTTGAGCTGGCGGCAGGCGCGCACGACGCGGAAGCCGGGATCGCTCAGGCCCGGGGTGCCGGCGTCGCTGACGAGGGCGATGGACTTGCCCGCGGTGAGCAGGGTGGTGAGACGGTCGGCCGCCTCGCGCTCGTTGTGCTCGTGGTAGGGAAAGAGCTCCCGCTTCAAGCCGAGCCGGGCGAGCAGGGCGCCGGTGGTGCGGGTGTCCTCGCAGGCCACGAGGTCGGCGGAGCCCAGGATGGCGCGGGCGCGCTCGGTCAGGTCGGCCAGGTTGCCGATCGGCGTGGCGACGACGTAGAGATGTCCGGGCCGGGCCTGCAGCGAGCCGTTTTCCATGGGCATGAAAAAGGGTCAGGCCGCTGATCGTTGGAAGGCAACAATCAGCGGCCTGACCCTTGGCATCATCCTCAGCGGCCGGTGTTGGGTCCCATGCCGGGGACCTGGTTCTCCCACGAGGCGGGGCTGCTCCACGGGATCGAGGTGCCGTTCCGGTTGTTGGACACGCAGCCGGAGAGGAGCGCCCCGAAGGCGAGGAGGAGAAGAATTGCGGTGGCCTTCATCACGTTCATGGGGCGAACTAGGGCGGACGAGGGGGGATTCTGCAAGTGCGGAGGTGTGACAACCCCGGTGCGGTAGGTTCCCGGTCCAATCCATGATTGCGCTTGGCCTGAGGCCGGCTTGCATTCCGCGCACCCCATGAGCCCAGTCGAAGCCGCCAAGCTGCTTGAGGTCGCGCCGGACTGCACGCCGGAGCAGATCGAGGCCCGTTTTCTTGAACTCCGCGCGAAACTGGAGGACAAGATCGCCAAGGCGCCGACGCCCGGCCTGAAGGATAAGTACCGGGCCACACTCTGAGGTGGTCCCCGTGCATTGGACAGCGGATCGGGTAAACTAAGTTAAATAACTGGGAGGGGGTGCAGGGGGAGGGGCGAAGCTCCTCCCCCGCTCCGGATTGAGTTGGTTGGGTGTCGCTCGGGGTTCAAGCGCTGAGTGCGATGGCGGCCGGTTCGCGGTACACCTCCATCGGCGTCTTCGGGTCGGCGTCGCCGAAGGCGCTGTGCGGTCGGTGGTCGTTGTAGAAGCGGAAGAAGCGCTCGAGGTTGGTGTGGGCCTCGACTTGGGAGAGGTAGCACTTCAGGTACACCTCGTCGTACTTCACCGTGCGCCACAGGCGTTCGACGAAGACGTTGTCGAGGGCGAGGCCCCGACCGTCCATCGAGATCTTGATGCCGCGGGCGAGCAGCGGCTGCGTGAAGGCGGCGCAGGTGAACTGGGAGCCTTGGTCCGTATTGAAGATCTCGGGCACGCCGTGCTGCTCGATGGCCCGCTGGACCGCCCGGACACAGAAGCTGGCGTCGAGGGTGTTCGACAGCTCCCAGGCGAGGACCGCGCGGCTGTACCAGTCGATCACCGCGCACAGGTAGATGAACCCGCCCTTGATGGGGATGTAGGTGATGTCCGCGGCCCAGACCTGATTGGGTCGATCCACGACCAAGCGGCGTAGCAGATACCGGAAGATCGGATTCTGCGGATGCTTCCGCGAGGTGTTGGGCTTCTGGTAGATCGCCTCCAGTCCCATCTGTTGCATGAGCCGGCGCACCCGCTTGCGGTTCACCCGGTAGCCCTGACGGCGCAGCCACCGGGTCATCTGCCGGGAGCCGAACACCGGGTAGGCGAGGTACGTCTCGTCGATGACCCGCATCAGGCGCAGGTTCTCGTCCGATTCCGGCTCTGGCCGGTGGTAGTAGCTGGCGCGGGCCAGTCCGAGGATCTCGCACTGGCGCACGATCGTCAGCTTGGGATGGTCGGGTTCGATCAAGCGGCGGCGCTCCTCAACGCTCGAGTTCCCCAGCTTTTTTTTTGAGCCATTCCAGCTCCATCTTCAGCCGGCCGATCTCCTCGAAGAGCTCCTTTTCCCGCTCCTTCGCCTCCGTGGCATCCACGCTGCCCTTGCGGGCAAACACTCCGGGCAGCCGCGCGGCGGCCTCCTTCTTCCACTGCGTCACCTGGACGGGGTGCACGCCATGCCGGGCGGCAATGGCGTGAATCGGGTCGATGCCCTTCAGGGCATCAAGACCAACCTGGGCTTTAAAATGGGCACTGTGCTGACGGCGTTTCTTCGACATGGGGATCGTTTTCCTGACTTTGGGTTAACGATCCGACCTGTCCAACTTT
>OMJT01000013.1 GCA_900299415.1 Opitutales bacterium | reverse complement strand
GAGCTGACATCGGAGGCGAGGAAGTCCGCCCGGGCCTCCTTCACCGCGGCGGGTGCGTCCGCCGACGGGTTCGCCTGGAAGCCGGCCTGGATCTCGGTGCTCCACGCGCGCTTCAGCACATTCGTCCAGCGGTTCTGATAAGCGGCGACGTACTCACCCTCAAGGTAGCGGGTGATCTCGCTCGTGCCGCCGATCACGCGCCAGTCGATCGCGACGGTCCGGCCGGTCTTGGCCTCGTACCACTTCTGGAATCCGCGGCCGAACTCCGTGCGCAGCGCCTCGTTGTGCGGCGTGATGATGACCAGCGTGTCGTCCGTCGCCGCCGCGGCGGAGGTTCCAGGCCGCAGCGCGAAGGGCAGCGCCACGATGCCGGCCAGGGCCGCAAGGATGATCAGGCGGGGAAACATTTTTTAACCGCGGATTACACGGATGGGAATCTGGGACATATGGCCTGATTTCCGAAACGAATCCGCGTAAATCTGCGAAATCCGCGGTTCAAAACGGATAGGGGTTTCATTCCGCCAGCACGACGACGTCCTCCGGTCGCACCGTCGCGAAGACCTGTCCACGGCCCGCCTGGGCGGCAAAGCGCGGGTTCAACTCGAAAATCTTCAGAGTCGTATCGCCGCAAACGAAGGCATGCTGCGCCACCTCGCCGAGGTAAACCGACTCGCCGATCCGGCCCGGGAGCACGTTCTCGCCCTGCTTTTCCGTGGCCAGGGTCCAGCACTCCGGACGGATCGACACCGTGACCTCCGTCCCGAAGACCGGCGGATGGGCCGGATCCCCGAGCACGCCCTTGAAATGACCAATCCGGGTCTGCACCTCGACCCGGTCACCCGTGACCGAGACGACACGCCCACCGATGAAATCGGTCTCACCGATGAAGTTCGCGACGAGCTTGGAATGCGGCCGGCCGTAAACCTCACGCGGGGTGCCGACCTGCTTGATCCGGCCGCCGTCCAGGATCGCCATGCGGTCGGAGATCGAAAGCGCCTCCTTCTGATCATGGGTCACATACACGGTGGTGAGCTTGAATTCCTTGCAGACCCGGCGGATCTCCGTGCGCATCTCGAGGCGCAGCTTGGCGTCGAGGTTGGACAGCGGCTCGTCGAGGAGCAGGCAGCGCGGCCGGATCACTAGGGCACGGGCCAGCGCCACCCGTTGCTGCTGGCCACCGGAGAGCTGGTTGGGTTTGCGTTCCGCGTAGTCCGACATCCGCACCGACTCCAGGGCCTCCCCTACCCGGCGCTTGATCTCGTCCGCCGGGACCTTCCGCTCCTCGAGACCGAAGGCCACGTTCTCGGCGAGGGTCATGTGCGGCCAGAGTGCGTAGCTCTGGAACATCATTCCGGTGTTTCGCTTGTGCGGCTCGAGCCGGGTGACGTCCTCGTCGCCGAAGAGGATTTTGCCCGACTCCGGGATGTAGAACCCGGCCAAGCTGCGCAGGAGGGTTGTCTTGCCGCAGCCGCTGGGACCGAGCAGGAAAAAAAGCTCACCCGGGGCGATCTCCAGGTCCAGCCCGTGCAGGGCGGTGACCGCGCCGAACTTCTTCGTGAGTTGCTGGATCCGTATTGAGATCATCCGGGGCGGTTCGGCTCCGCGGAAGCAACCGGCGGGCCGGAGCCAAGTCAAAGGAATCCGGCGCAACGAAAGCCGATCCCGGGCAACGTTTAACCATAACCGCCCCGGCCTGGAGCCCCAAATGCATAGTTGCCTGAACCTGCTCAGTCGCTTGGCTCGGCTCATGCCCGCCGCCCGCCGATCCCGCGCCTACCCTGAACTGGACAGCGTGCTGATCACGGAGGCCGAGATTCGCCGGCGCGTGCGCCAACTCGGCCAGCAGATCCGTCGGGACTACGCGGGCGAGCCGATCACCGTCATCGCCATCATCAATGGGGCGATCCTCTTCGTCTCCGACCTGATGCGCGAGATCGACAACCCCATGCGCCTCGACTGCATCCGCATCTCGAGCTACCGCAATAAAACCAAGTCCAGCGGCCGCCCGCGCGTGATCCAGTCCCTCACCCTCGACGTCCGCGACCGGCACGTGCTGCTGATCGACGACATCCTCGACACCGGCAAGACGCTCGCGCTCGTCTCGCGGCTCGTCCGCAAGCTGCGCCCGGCGAGCCTGCGGGTATGCGTGCTACTCGACAAGAAAGGCCGCCGCGAGGTGCCGTTCGAGGCGGACTACGTGGGCTTCTCCATCCCGAACAAGTTCGTGGTCGGCTACGGCCTCGATTTTGCCGAGCGCTACCGCAACCTGCCCTGCATCGGTGTGCTCCGGCCTGACCTGCAGGTCGCGGGCGCCTGAGTCAGCGCAGTCGCCGCGACGGCGCCGACCGGCCCTTCGGGACCTTGGCCGCCTTGGCGGCATTTTTCGCGACCTTGCGGTAGTCGCCGGAACGAAGCGCGTCGACCTGGTCGCGAAGGAGCGCGGCGCGCTCGAACTCAAGCTTGGCGGCGGCCTCAGTCATCTCGTCCTCGAGTTCAGCGATTACTGCCGCCACGTCCTCGGTGCCCTCTGCCACCATCGCTTCCGCGGAGGTATGATCCCGCGCGCCCTGCAGGCTGGCCTGATCGGCCCGGCGGACCCCGCGGGGCGTGATGCCGTGGGCCGCGTTGTAGGCGAGCTGCTTTTGCCGGCGGTAATTTGTCACCTCGACGGTGCGCCGGATGGACGCGGTGATGGTGTCGGCGTAGAAGATCACCCGGCCCTTATCGTGGCGTGCGGCCCGGCCGGCCGTTTGAATCAAGCTCGTCTCGCTCCGCAGGAAGCCCTCCTTGTCGGCGTCGAGGATCGCCACGAGGGCCACCTCCGGCAGGTCGAGGCCCTCGCGCAGGAGGTTGATGCCGACGAGCACGTCGAACTCGCCGCGACGGAGGTTGCGCAGGATCTCGACGCGCTCGATCGCGTCGATGTCGGAGTGCAGGTACTCCACCCGCAGCTTGGCCTCGCGTAGAAACTGGGTGAGGTCCTCCGAGAGCCGCTTCGTCAGGGTCGTCACCAGCGTGCGCTCGCCCGCGGCGGCGGCGGCGCGGACCTCGGCGATGAGGTTCTCGACCTGGCCCTTCGTCGGGCGGAGGGTGATCTCCGGGTCGAGCAGCCCGGTCGGGCGGATCAGCTGCTCGGCGACCACGGAGGAGAGCTTGAGCTCGAGCTCGGCCGGCGTGGCCGAGACGTAAAGCGTCTGCCCCGTCACCTGCTGGAACTCGGCAAAGCTCTGCGGGCGGTTGTCGAGCGCCGAAGGCAGGCGAAAGCCGAAGTTCACCAGGGTCTTTTTCCGCGCGAGGTCGCCGTTGTACATGCCGCCGACCTGCGGGAGCGTGGCGTGGCTCTCGTCCACCATCAGGAGGAAATCCTTCGGGAAGAAATCGATCAGGCAGAAGGGTCGCTCGCCCGCCTTCCGCCCGGTGAGGTGGCGTGAGTAGTTCTCGATGCCGCTGCAGAATCCCATCTCCTGCAGCATCTCGAGGTCGTAGTTGGTCCGCATCCGGATGCGCTGGGCCTCGAGGAACTGCTGGTTCTTCTCAAAGAACGCCACGCGCTCCTCGAGCTCGGCCTTGATCCCGGCGATGGCGGGGTCGAGCCGGGCCCGGCTCGTGACGTACTGTGTCGCCGGGTAGAGGTCGAACTGCTCCAGCGGCCTGATGACGTCCCCCGTCAGCGGGTCGAACTCCGCGATCGCCTCGATGTCGTCGCCGAAGAACTCCACCCGCAGTCCCTGCTCCGAGTAGGCGGGCAGGATGTCCACCACGTCGCCCCGCACGCGGAAGCTGCCGCGCTTCGGCTCAAAGTCATTGCGCTCGTAAAGGTTGTCCACGAGGCGCCCGAGCAGGACATTCCGCCCAAGCGGCGCGCCCCGGCGCAGTTCGATGCGCTGGGTGGTGAACTCCTCGGGCGAACCGAGGCCGTAGATGCACGACACGCTGGCGACCACGATCACGTCGCGTCGCGAGACGAGCGAACTGGTCGCCGCGATCCGCAGGCGCTCGATCTCCTCGTTGATCGAGGAATCCTTCTCAATGAAGGTGTCGCTCGAAGGCACATAGGCCTCGGGCTGGTAGTAATCGTAGTAGCTGACGAAGTACTCGACCGCGTTCTCCGGGAAGAAGCCCTTGAACTCCGAGTAGAGCTGCGCCGCGAGGGTCTTGTTGTGGGAGATGATCAACGTCGGCCGCTCCAACTGCGCGATCACGTTGGCCATTGTGAAAGTCTTGCCCGAGCCGGTGACGCCGAGGAGCGTCTGGTGCCGATTGCCCGCCCGGATCGACGCCACGAGCTTCTCGATCGCCTGGGGTTGGTCGCCCGTGGGCTGGTACTCGGCGTGGAGACGGAAATTCATGGCGGCGGGAAGCGTCAGCCAATCCGGGGCCGCGCGTTCTGCAAGCCGGGGAAGCGCCCCGCCCTCACTCCGCAGTGCACTTGCCTGCGATCCGCCGGGTCCAGACCACCACCCCCGCCACGGCGAGGCCGTTGAGCACGAGCGCCGGTTCCACCCATCGGCGCACGCCGGTCCAACCGAGGTCGAGATAATGGACCAGCGCCCAGCTGCGACGCTCGGCTGCGGTCAGGTCAGCAACGATCTTGGCCCGCTCGATCTCGATGCCGTCCTGTTCCCATTTGGTGCGCTTGGTCTCGTCGCGCAGGCCAGTGATGTGGTTCCGTGACTCCGTCCGCAGCTGCTGCATCCGGGCGATCTGCTCGTCGTTGGCCTTCTGCTGCGCGGGATTGCCGACGAGGCGGTCCCAGGTGCTCTTCAGTTTCTCGAGCTGGGCGAG
This sequence comes from Opitutales bacterium, assembly GCA_900299415.1. Classification (GTDB taxonomy): domain Bacteria; phylum Verrucomicrobiota; class Verrucomicrobiia; order Opitutales; family Opitutaceae; genus CAIYFD01. The sequence continues at coordinate 1,115 of OMJT01000013.1, read as the reverse complement.
GATCCGGTCGGTCTGCCGGATCTTCTCCTCCTCCGCCGCGATTTGGGCGGGAAACGCTGCTAGCCGTGCGCGCACCGCCACAAGTTCCTGGTCCAGCCGGCTTCGCTGCGCCGTTAGCGCGAGGATCCGCGCGGCGGGGGTTGCGCTGAAACTCTCGGTGGCGAGGAAGCACTCGCGCAGCGCGTTGCCCAGGATGGCGGCCACCGAGGCCGCGACCACGAAGGCGGTCAGGCGGATCAGTCGGCCCAGGGTCTTTGCTTTCACGTCGCGGACATTTTAGACCACGGAATTCCCAGAACACACGGAAGAAGATGGGGCGCCGCCCGGCAGGCATGACGTGGTTTCAATCATAGCGTACCGGTGGCCAGCGGCTTCAGCCCCGCCTCGATTTCCACCCGTCGGGGCTCGAGGAACGGCGGCAGGGCCAGCCGCTCGCCGAGCTGGTCGAGGGGCTCGTCGGACGCGAAACCGGGCCCGTCGGTCGCGATTTCGAAGAGGATCCCGTTTGGCTCCCGAAAATAGAGGCTGCGAAAATAGTAGCGGTCCACGGGGCCGCTCGACGGCAGGCCGAGCGAGGCGAGGCGCTCGTTCCAGGCTGCGTAGGCGTTCTCATCGGGTGTGCGCAGGGCCACATGGTGCACGGCTCCGGCGCCCTGCCGGGCCCGCGGCAAGCCCGGCTCGATCACGAGGTGCAGCTCCGCGGCCGGTCCGCCCGGGCCCATTTCCCAGACCCGCACCTCGGCTCCGGCCCCGTCGGGCGCCGGCCAGCGATAGCTGCGGGCGGACTTCATGTTGAGGACGGCGCGCAGGATGTGCTCGGTCGCTTCGGCCCGCGGCACGCTCAGGAAGATCGGACCCAAGCCGCGGATCTGGTGCTCCGCGGACACCGGGCTCCGCCCCCACGGATTCGCGGGCGCGCCGCCCGACTCCACGACGAGGCAGAGCCGCTGGCCCTCGCCATCCTCGAAGTCGAGGGTCAGGCGCCCGTCGCGCACGGCCGGGGCCGCGGCCTTGACGCCCAGCCGGGCGAAGCGTTCCGCCCACCAGCGCAGCGTGGCCTCGGAACCGACCCGGTAGCCGGTGCGCACGATGCTGTTCGTGCCACGGCGCTCGGG
>OMJT01000012.1 GCA_900299415.1 Opitutales bacterium | reverse complement strand
CGGTACCCGACCACCACTTAGGAAAACAAGGGCCGGTCGGATGCGCTTGCCGCCGGTGTCGATGCAGTAATCGGCCATGTCCTGGATCTCGGGCTCAAAGGCCGAGATCTGGGCCCGCAGGAAACGGTCAAGGTCGGCCAGATGGGGCCGCAGCGATAACATGACCGCCTCCAGACCGCCGGACACACCCATTCCGGGCCCGGGCCCCGCTGGGGCGGCCACAGGGTCCCCAGCAAGGGTCTCGGGACTGGCGATGGGATTCATGCGAACCCTGACCGTACGGGTGAAAGGCCAAATGGCTAACCAATTGTCGCCAGCTCCACCACCTATTCGGCAGCCTGCCGGGCGGCCCGCCGCCTGCTTAGGGCCCGACGGCAGGCAACAACGGAAACTGGCGACATCCAACGACTGCCCGCAACCATCGCGGTCAGGTTAGGGCACCTCGTAGACGTTGACCAGGGCGATGCCGGTGCTCCCACCCGAACCGCTGACCACCGCGGTATAGGTGCCCGGCGAAAGATTGATCAAGATCGCCGCGTCCTTGCTGCCAGCAGCCATGGTCGCTCAGTTCCACGAAGAATCCCTTGGGCTTTGCCGAGAAGAGCATGCAGGTGAATTGCGTCTAAATCGAAAAGGAGACCGGAGATAACTGGACTAGGCCGCCGCTGGTTCGGCGGGTGTTTCCATGGGAAAGCACGCTCGAAACCAACGTCCAACACAAACCTATTTCCCACCCTAGCCTTTCGCTGACGGTCATTTACCTTTTATTCCCCGCCGTTCGGGATGTGTAAAAACCAGCCGCAAAAAAACCCGCCGGAATCCGGCGGGTTCGATTGCGGGAGCACGGCGCGAGCTGCGCCAAACTATTTCTGCCACGTACGCTTCTTGTGGCGATTGGACTTCAAGCGCTTCCGGCGCTTGTGCTTGTTCATCTTCAGGCGGCGCTTCTTTTTGAGATTTCCCATGGGAGTGGCCATGACCGTGTGGCGCCACGCGCGTCTGTCGAGCCAGAATTTGGATGGTCCTCAGGTGGCCGGCTCAATCTCGGCCAGCTGCGCTACCACGGTGGAATACAAAGAAAGCCGCACCTCACAGCCGGGGAAAAGCGCTGCCGCACTGCGGCCATAGGCCTGCAGCTGCGGACGATACTCGGCCACCAGGCGATCAAGAAGCGCTGCGTCAGGTTCGCCCGCCCGCCGCTGATTGGTCTTCCAGTCGACGATCCAGACCTCATCCGCCGCGGGATCGTGCAGGATCAGATCGATCACACCGTCAATCCACGCGTCGGGGCCGATCGGAGCCAGCACGCCCAACTCAGCCTGCCGGCGCCACCGGTCTGCATTGAGCTCACGCCACGCCGCCCCGGTGCGCAGGCGCCGCCATTCGGCCGCACCGCGCTCCCGGAATCCGGCCGCGGCCGCCGCAAGCCGCCGCGCCGCCTGCGCCTCGATCAACTCCTCCGCCCCACCCCACGGCGTGAATTCCAGCAACTCGTGCCACCACAGGCCGTAGTCGATCGCTTCGTCCCCGACGCTGGCCGGCGCCGGCCGGTCGAGCGCCGACTCGTGTCGGGCGGCACGCGCCAAGTCAGGTTTCTCCGCCAGCTGGTGCGGCAGCACGCGCCGCGGCAGGACGGCAAAGCGGGCTGGGTCCACGGGTGACGCCGGTGCCACCGCCGGAACCCGTTCGTCGCCCGCCGGTCCGCCCGGCGCCGCCGCGCGGACCTCAGGCAGGGCGGATAAATCGGCACCCCAAAGATCGAGGAAGCTTCCCGGCCGGACCGCAAAGCCCGGACCCCAAGGCAGCGCGAGAACGCGCTTCGCCCGGGTCAGCGTCACATAGAGCAGTCGCACGTGTTCCCGGATCCGCTCGCGATCTCGGGACTCCGCGGTCTCGGCAGGAACACTTGATCCGTCGAAGTACACCGCCGGGGCCCCCGTCGCTCCGTGGATGATCCGGAGACCGGACTGCGGCCGGTTCGCCAGCGGACGCCAGAGCCCTAGGGGAATCACTACCGGCCACTCGAGGCCCTTTGCCGAGTGGGAGGTCAGAAGATTGACGGCGTCCGGGTCGGGTTTGCCCGCCGGGCGGCCGTCGTCGAGCCGCGCCAGCAGTTCACGTAGCCAGTCGCGCGGACCGGCCCCCTCGACCCCGAGATTGGCGGCCTGGCCCGCGAGGCGGTCCAGTTCCTCTCCCAGCGCGCCGGTGGGATCCACGCCCGCCGCCTTCGCCCGCAAGTCGCAGGCCGCGATCAGGTCGTCGGCAAAGCGGCCGAGCGGCTCACCCTCCGCCTCCACCCGTAGCACGAACGGGCGCACCACGCCCAGAGCCGCCGCCACTGGGCCACCATGCACCGCCGGGTCGTCGAGGTCGAAGCCGCGCCGACCGCGAAGTGCGCCGGCGATGAGGGCGTCGCTCACTGCGAATACCTCGCGCAGCACGCCGACCCACTCGAAGGTGTTCGTGGGGTCGCAAACCGCGGCGAGCAGCCCTGCGAGCCAGGCATAGGCTGGGTTGTCGCCGTGCCGTGTGAAACGCGTTTGCAGCGCGGCCTTCAGGCCCGCCGCCTCAAGTTCGGCGCGTGCCGTCGTCAGCCAATCGTTGCGCGGTGCGAGGAGGCAGATCTCGCCAAGGGTGCGCGCGCCGACTGCGCCGGGGCCTCGGGTCGCGAGGAAGCGCGCCACCTGGCGCACTTCCTCCGCTAGCAATAGGTCGACCTTGGTCACGCCCGCCGGGGGCGGTTTCAGCGGGATCACCCCGACCGTCCCGTCCGGACTGGCCGGCGCTGGCACCAAGGGCTCGTAAGCCACCTGCAACATTGGCGGCGGGGCGCCGTCACCCGGGGGCAAACCGAGGTTGTGCGGGTGCCCGGCGCCGAACGCCGCCTTCAGAGTGTGGTTGAGATACTCCGTCACCGAGCGCGGCGCGCGGAATGTGACGTCAAAGCTAAGGTGCTCGCCGTCCGGACCGTCGGTGAACGCCTTAATATGATATAGAAATTTCCGAATGTCCGCCCTGCTTCCGTAGATCCCCTGCTGGGCGTCACCCACGAGACAGAAATGACCGGGTCGTGGTCCGGCCCCGCCCTGCTCTGGCCAGGTGCCGGGAATAGAACCGGGCGGGCGCGTCACCTCCACCAGCACTTCAAACTGATGCGCGTCGGTGTCCTGCGCCTCATCGAGCAGCACCCGCCAGCCATCGCGGCGGATTTGGTCGAGGATCGACGGCTCGGCCAGCATCGCCCTAGCGGCGTCGATCTGGTCGGCATAGGTCTGCACGCCACGGTCGAAACGCCACGCGCGGTAGCGCTGCGCGAGTTCCGCCGCAAGCACGGCAGCGACTGCCGCAAGCCAAGCCTTAAGGGGCCGGAAAAGTTCGTCGAACAACGCATCAATCCCACCTGCCGTGCCGTCGGGTTTCGCGATCGGCAGGAATCCCGTTTCTTCCCGGAAACGCCGTGCCCAGTCAGCCGCTAGCGCTTGGTTGGCCGCAAGCCTGGCCTGGGATTTCTTCACCTTGGTCTCGGCGGCGCGGATCCGCACCAGCACGGCTTCGGCCGGAGCGGGTGGCACCGCTGGGGGACGCATCGCTGCCAGCTGGCGCGCCGTGGCTTCATCGAGCCCGCGAGCCAGATCAAAGATGTCCTCCAGCGGCGCATGCCGAAGGAACGCGTCCACCTGCCGCGGGTTGAGCCGCGCAAACTGCATCGGGTCCTGTTCGAGGAATTCCGCCCACAGCTCCTCGTCGTCGTCGCTTTCGAGCACCTGCGGGTTCAGGTTGATGCCAAGCCCCGGACCGTAGCGCCGCGCCAACAGCAGACAGAAGCTATGGATGGTGCCGAAGAACGTCTGCTCGAGGTGGTCGAGCGGCGCGAGGTCGGTTCGGCCCTCGGCCTGCAGCCGGGCCAGCAATTCCTGCCGGGCCCGGCGCCCGATCTCGCGGGCGGCCTTGCGGGTATACGTGACGACGGCCGTGGTGCGCAACCGCGTCGCTGCCTCCGGCGCCAGCGCGAGCGCCGCGAGGCGGCGCGAGATCGCCGTGGTTTTGCCCGAGCCGGCATTGGCGCTGACCGCGAAGTTCCGATTCCAATCGTCGCGAAAACGGTCACGGGCGGCCTGGTCGCGGGGGAACTGGTCAGGCATCGGCCGCCTCCTCCCCGTCGCCCACGCCGGGTTCGCCAAACGTCACCGCATGCTTTCTCGCGAGCAGCGCGGCCGGCACCGGCGCGCACGCCAGTGGCCACGCGTAACCGTGGGTGAAGCCATCTCGGTCCGGGGTGAGCGCCCCGAATCGACCGCTTTCCAGATGGCGCCGCAGCCGTTCCAGCGCCGGGGCGAGCGCCGCCGGCAGGTCGTGCGCCGTCACGGCAGCGGGCGCCGTATCGGGCTTCAGCATCCAGACATTTCCGCCCGCCGCGCCAAGGGACTCCACGGCGGCAAGGTAAAGCCCCAGCTGCAGCGACGCGCCCTTCGCCAACCGTGCCGCGGTGAGGGGTTGGTCCGATCCGGTCTTGAAATCGACCACGTCCACCTGCGCCCCGGCCCATCCCGGGCGGTCGAGCAGCACCGCATCCATCCGTCCGCGCAGCCCAAGGCGTCCTGGTCCCACGGGGATCGTCGCATCGGTCGGCAACACCGCTTCCAGCGTCAGGAACGGACCACCCGGCACTTCGTAAAAGCGCCTGAGCAATGCTTCCGCGCACTCGGCCAGCTCCGCGGCGAAGGAATCCCAGTAGCGGTCTCCCGGCCAGCCGCCGCGCAAGCCGGCGAGCTCGGTGGCAAGACGGGCCCGGGCCAGGGAGGCGGCGGGCCGGCGTCGGAATCCTCCCCCAGCCGGCTCGCCCTGGAGCGCCGCGGCGAGCACGCGGTGCGCAAGTTGGCCGAGCGCTCGCTGCCGGTGCCGTTGCAGCGGGCGCCATTCCACCCGGCGCACGTTGAGCACATCCTCGAACCACAGTTCGACCGGGTCTGCGAGGCCCCGCTCAATTCGTCGGGCCGAGAGTTTTCCCGGCCGCACAAGTTCCGCCGGACCCGAGAAAAAGAACTCGTCGAACGCAACCGCCGGATCGCGCCTTCGCCGCCAGACCTCCCTCCACGCCGCTAATTCCGCGGCCGACAGCCCGGCCGGCCCCGCATCCACGACCGGCCGCCGCGCAAGCCGGGCGAGGTCCAGTCCCGAGTCACCCCCTCTCACCCGGCCATTGCGCACCAGCACGCGCTCGAGCCAGACGTTTGGCGTGAGCGGCAGCTCCGGGTCCGACTCGTCGAAGAGCGCCGCCGAAAAAACGATCCCACCGCGGGTGTCGCGGGCCAGACGGGCGTAGAGATCACGTTCCAGCGTGTTCTGCTCCGCCGTCGTCACCAGGCCCGCCGCCGCCCCGCGCCGCCCCGCGAGCGAGCGGCGGTGCTCATCGGGCAACCAAACGCCGGGCTCGGATCGCCGCGGCCAGATCCCGGTGTTGCTCTCCACGAAAATCACATGCGACCAGGCCACGCCCGCCGCACGCCGCAGCGTGGTCAGCGTGACCGGCGCAAACCGGCCCCGCCCCGGCGCCGCGGGATCAGGCGCTCGTTGCGGCAACCGGGCCTGCAGCAACTCTACCACGGCCGCCCGGGGCAAAGGCGCCGGTTCCGCAAGCGCGAACGCCTGCACGCCCGTCCAGCCCTCGGGCAACGCCGCATGGCACGCGGTACAGGTCCGCTCGAAACGTTCCACCGCGGCGAGGAGCGTGACGTCCTCCGGCCACGCCGGGAGAAGGATCGCCGCCACCTCCCTGAATTCCCGCGCCACCGGGCTGCCTTCGCCCGTCAGGCGCGCTGGGTAGGCCGCCAGTGCATGGGTCAGGAAATCGTCATAGAGCCGCTCGGCCAGCGCCCGCACCGCCCCGGGCGGCTCGCTCACGACGCCGAGCGCGCGCAGCAGGGGCCAGAGGTCGAGCAGTTCCTCGAGCCGGCCACCCCGGGCGTGAAAGGCGAGCAGCCCGCGCTGGAACTGCGCGTCGACCGGCGGAGCCCCGGCACCCTCGAGCAGATCTGCGAAAGGCACCCCGCGCGCGATCAGCAATTGCGTCAACCGGCGGTGGGCGGCATCGGCACGCGGGAAGACCACCGCGAGATTGCGGGCGCCGGCCCCAAGCAGGGCCGCGACCTTGTCCGCCACCAGCACCATCTCGTCGCCGCGGGTGCGGCCGACCAGCACCTCGGCGCCGGCCGCGGAGCCTCCGCCGCCGGTCCAGAGTTCCGCCACCGCTCCGCACCCCGGCGGCTCCGGTGCATCGAGCGGCACCGCCTCCACGCCGAGGAACTGCTCCCAAGCGGCAATCCACCCCTCGTCGGCTGCACCGCGCCCCGAGAATTCCGGCTCGGGCAGCACGACGCAGGAATCGCCGCCGTGCCGCACCAACGCCGCGACGTTCCAGAAGTCGGGCCAAGATTCCGCGCCCAGGCCGGCCACGAGGATTCGGGCCGAGACCAGCCCCGCCGGCCGGGCCGCCACGGCCGCGATGGCCTGCCGTTCCCCGAGCGCGAGCCCGCGGCGATCCACCCAAGCCACCAGCTCCGCAAAAACCTCGCGCAACTCCGGCCGCGGGAATTGTTCCGGCCCGCACCCCGCGCGCAGCAGGTCGGCGAACGCCTCGAGCGCCCCGTCGGGATCGCTCGCTAGGCTGCGCCAGATCCCCGCCGGCTCGGCGACGGCAAGTCGGCGCGCGACCAGGGCGCGCAGCCCGAGCCGCAGATAGGCCGGGTCCGGCGCCGATCGCGCCAAACTCGACGTGCCGGGCTCCACCGGCGCCAGCGCGGGCTGCAGCCATTTCTGACGCGCCAGACCCGGGGTGATGAACTCCACGCCCAGGAGCGCGAGGTTTTCCTCAAGGCACCGTTGCTTCAGCGCCTGGGCTTGGCCGCGGGTCGGCACCACCACGAGCGATCGCCCGAGCCGGCCCCGGCCGCGCTCCAGCCAGGGGCGGATGACCTCCGCCCACGCCGTGTCGGCGTGCCGGGCGAGATGAAGTTCGGGCGGGGCGGACACGGTGCCACGATTGAACGCGGACCGCGCGGCCTGCTTCAAACTTTAAGCTAAAAACAAGAAACCCCGCGGCCGGACGGCTCGCGGGGTGTCGGAAAGGGTCAGCTCGTGCGTTACTTGGCGAACGAGTACTTGGCCGTCTTGGCCTTCACGCGGGCGACCGCGTTGCGGTGCACCACGCCAGACTTGGTCGCCTTCTCCATCGCGGAAATGAGGGCGGCAGCTGCGGCCTTGGTGGCGGCGGCGTCCGTGCCCGCGGCGGCGGCGGCAAGCTTCTTCTGCAGCGTCTTGAGACGGGTGCGGAGAGCCTGGTTGCGGTCGTGCAGACGCTGCGACTTACGGGCGGCCTTGATGGCGGATTTGGTGTTGGCCATGATGATTGGAAGATTCGGAGCCGGCCAAGGGGCCAAACGCCCGCCCGGGAGTCAAGGGTTTTGTCCCCTCCCTCGCCCAGGCATCTCTCTTGGGGGCAAATCGAAGCCGACGTTAAACTTCCACCTCGCGATACTGATCCATGGCTTCCCGTTCGAGGTCGACGGCCGCTGCCGGTTCGCCGCGGTGCAGATCAAGCCGGACCAGGCCCCTCACAGCGTCCGCCTGAAGAGCTTCGTGGCCGCCGCCATCGCGATAACCGAGAAGCCAAGCAGAAAGAGGATATCCATGCCCACCGCCGCAAAGCCCGTGTTCTTAAAGAGAAGCGACTTAAAGCCGTCGACCGCGTAGGTGAACGGATTGATGGCCGTAAGCACCCGCATCCACGGGGGAAAGGAATAGATCGGGTACTGGGCGCCGCTGGTATTGAACATGAGGATGTTCAGCACGCCGAAAAGCATGCGCGGGATCAGCGGGTCGCTCATGCGCGACACCAACAGGAACATCATGCTGATCAATGCCAGCGCTGTGACCAGGATGAGCACAAACGTGCGCGCCAGCCGCGCCACGTTCCATGGGTCTGGCACGCCGGCCACGAGCATCCCGATGACGAGGATCAGGAGACCCGAAAGGGTCGCCTTGGCCACGCCCGCAAGGTTGAAGCCGAGGATCAGCTCGAACTTTGTGATCGGGGTGACGAGGTAACCCTCATGCAGGCCGCGGGACTTGTCGTCGATGAAGATGATGCCGCCGCCGATCATCGCCGAGGAGAAGATCGCCAGCGTGATCATGCCCGGCAGCAGGAAACGGATGTACGGTACGTAGGGATAGAGCTCCACGACCGCGAGCGTCGTGTCCCCCGGCAGTCGTGCCGCTGCCCGCTCCGCGTGGCGCCCGCGGTTGAATTCACCCACGACCGCCTGGAGTTCGGCCTGCACCGCGCCGGAGGCGAACTGGTCGACGTTGTCCTCGATCAACGCCAGCCGCGGCCCGGCCCCGGCCAAGACCAGGCGCGAGAACTCCGGCGGGAACTCCAGCACGGCGCTGATCCGCCCCTCGCGCAGGTCCCGCATCGCCTGCTCCGGGTCGGCGTAAGCCACGGGGGTGAACGTCGCCGGGCCGGCCGCAACCGCCTGGAACATCTCCTGCAGCTGCAGCGCCGGCACGCCGTGGTCGCGGTCGACCACGCCGAGGCGCACGTGCTTCACCTTGCCGCCGAAGGCATACCCGAGAATGACGAGCTGGAGCAGCGGCATCACCACCGACAAGGTGACCAGGGCCGGGCTGCGGATGTAACGCCGCAGGTCCCGCTCGATCATGGCCATTACCCGGATCATGCGCGTGCGAGTCAGCGGCCCGGCCGGACCATCGGCTGGAAGGTCGGGGCCTGCAGCGCGTCGCGCAACTGGTGCCCGGTGAAGTGAACGAAGACGTCGTCGAGCGTCGTGCTCTGGACGGAGAGAGAAAGGATCGTGGTATTCGCGGCACGCGCCGCCTCGATCAGGGCAATCATGGTGGCCGGGCCGTTGTGCGAACCGATTCGGTAGACGTGCTCCACGGCCTCGACCTGCGCGACGTCGGGCAGCTGGCGCAGACGCTCGGTCCACCCGGGCGGCGGCGACGCGAAGCTCACCTCGATCACGTTGCGTCCGGGCACCGACGCCTTGAGCTTCAGCGGAGAGTCGAGCGTGACCAGCTTGCCGTGGTCGACGATCGCGATGCGGTCGCAGAGCTTGTCGGCCTCGTCCATGTAGTGGGTCGTCACGAGGATGGTGAGGTCCCGCTCGCGGCGCAGCTTGGCGAGCATCTCCCAGACCGCGGTGCGCGAGACCGGGTCGAGTCCGGTCGTGGGCTCATCGAGGAAGAAGATCTTCGGCGCGTGCACCAGGCCGCGGGCGATCTCGAGCCGCCGGCGCATGCCGCCGGAGAACATCTTCAGGGGCTTGTCGCGCCACGCGATGAGGTCCACCGCCTCGAGCAGGCCCTGGATCACCGGGCGGGCCGCGGCCGAGGTGAGTCCGTAGAGCTTGGCGAAGATCAGCATGTTTTCCTCGGCGGTAAGGTCGAGGTCCGAGGTCATCGCCTGCGGAATGACGCCAATCGCGCGGCGCACGCCATCGGGATCACTGACGACATCACAGCCGTCGATACGCACCGTGCCTTCGGTGGGCGGGATGAGCGTGGTCATCATCCGAATGAGGGTGGACTTGCCGGCGCCGTTTGGCCCGAGCAGGCCAAAGATCTCGCCGTGGCCGACCGTGAAGCTGATGGCGTTGACGGCGCAAAAGTCGCCGAAGCGCTTCGTGAGTTGCTCAACCTCAATGTCGGCCATGGCAGGACGCGCGGGACGCTCAGCGGCCCGCGGACGGCAGCGTCACGTAGGCGGTGAGGCCGACGGCGAGGGCGCGGTCGCGATTATCGGTGCGCACGCGGAGCTGGAAGGTCTTGATGTCGCGCTTGGTCCGGCTGACGTCGCGCTGTGTGGCATAGTCGGCCTCGACGGCACGGTAAAAGACGGCGCCCTCGCGCGTGGCCCCGGAGGGCAGGCGCACCGTGACTTTGTCGCCGAGCTTCACGCGCTCAAGATAGCTCTCCTCGAGGTCGAGGCGGACCCAGAGGTCGTCGGCATTGACGAGCGTGACGATAGCCTGGCCGGCCGAGACGACTTCGCCGCTGCGGGCGGCGCGGACGTTGACGAGTCCGGCCGAGGGGGCGCGGATTTCGGTCCGGGCGAGGCGGGTGCGGGCCTTGTCGCGCTGCGCGCCGGAGGCGGCGGCGAGGTCCTGCGCCG
>OMJT01000011.1 GCA_900299415.1 Opitutales bacterium | reverse complement strand
TCCTGAGCTCCTCGCCCAACGCCAGCTCCGCGCCGCCGACCTCGCGCGGGACGCCGACGGGACCCTGCTCCGCGTCTTCGCCTGGATGCACACGGCGCGGACGGCCGACAACCGCATCCTCGACCTCTTCCGGCAGGGCCTGATCAAGGGCACCGTCTGCGGGGGCCAGGGCAACGAGGGCCTCGCGGTACCGCTCGCGCTCTTCGCCGACAAGGCCATCGACGTCGTCAGCTTCAGCCACCGCGGCTTCGGCGGCCACCTCGTCTGGAGCGGCCACGTCTGCGACCACCTCAAACAGTACTTCGCCAACGCCGGCAGCCCGACCAAGGCCCGCGAGGGCAACATCCACCACGGCGACCCGTCCCACCGCTCGGTGCCGATGATCAGCCACCTCGGGTCCATGCTCGGGCCCGTCATCGGCGCCACCGACTCCCAGCGGCGCTTCGGCCGCCCCGCGGTCGGCCTCGCCTTCCTCGGCGACGGCTCCAGCAGCACCGGCGACACCCATGAGGTGATGAACCTCGCCTCGCTGCTCTCGCTGCCCGTGCTCTTCATCATCGAGAACAACGGCTACGCCTATTCCACCCCGGTTGCCGAGCAGTACGGCCCCGGCGTCGAGCTCTGGCGCCGGGCCCAGGGCTACGGCATCGAGGGCCGCGCGATCGACGCGGGCGAGCCCGACACCGCCATCCCCGCGCTGGTCGACGCCCTGGTAAAGGTCCGCGCCACCGGCCGCCCGATGCTGCTCGAGGTCAGCACACTCCGCCTGCGCGGCCATGCCGCCTATGACACCTGCGATTACCTCAAGCCCGGGGAGAGCGACGCCTTCTTCTCCCGCGATCCTCTGCCCAAGCTGCGCGCCCGGCTCGCCCGCACCCTCGGCGAGGGCCGCGTCGCCGCCGCGGAAAAGGAACTCAATGCCTTCGTCGAGGACTGCCTCCGCACCTCGCTCGCCGTGGCCCGTCCCGCCCCGGCCGGCATGGAGGACGACGTCTTAGCCCCGGCCTCCGCGCCGCTGCCGTGGGTGCCCTCGCTCGACTCCCAGCCCAGCCGGGCCGCCGCGCCCGAGCAGCTCACATACGCCCAGGCCCTCAACCGCGGCCTGCGCAAGGTCCTCACCGAGCGACCGGAGTCGCTCGTGCTCGGCCAGGACATAGCCGCCTACGGCGGTGCCTTCAAGGTCACCGAGGGCCTGCTCAAGGATTTCGGCCGGCCGCGCGTGATGAACGTCCCCCTCGCCGAGAGCGGCTGCACAGGCTACGCCATCGGCCTCGCGCTCAACGGGCACCGCCCCATTGAGGAATTCCAGTTCGCCGACTTTGCCACAGAGGCCACGACGCAGATCGTACTGAACGCCGCAACCATGCGCTTCCGCTCGGGCGCGGCCTGCCCACTCGTGCTGCGTCTGCCGGCCGGCGGCGGTCTCACCTTCGGCTCGTTCCACTCGCAGGAGCTCGAGTCGTTTTTCCTCTCCATGCCCGGACTGAAAGGTCTCTATCCCAGCACTCCGCAGGACGCCTTCAACGCGCTGCTCGCGGCCTACGAGGACAACAACCCGGTGCTCCTCTTCGAACACAAGGGCCTCTACCGTCGCGGCAAGCACCCGGTCGCCTGGGACCCCAATTACCGCAACATCTGGCAGCCGCGCCATGTTCGCCGGGGCGACTTCGCCACGCTCGTCAGCTATGGCGAGATGACCCTCGTCGCCGCCGACGCCGCCGCCTATTTCGCCGAGGAATACGAGAAAGACTTCGACGTCTTTGATCTGCGCGCCCTCGCCCCCCTGCGCCTCGACGCCATCGAGTCTTCCCTCGCCCGCACCGGCCGCCTCGTCGTGCTCCATGAGGGCCGCCGTACCCACGGTTTCGGCGCCGAGCTTATCGCTCGACTGACCGAGAAGCACTTCGCCGCACTCAAAGCCCGGCCCCTCCGCATTGGCGCCCTCGACTTGCCCGTGCCTTTCGCACCGGAACTCGAGCAGGCCTTCCGCCCGACCTTGGAAAAGGTGATCGATGCAGTCAGCACCTGGATCGGATAAAAACCTTTGACCACGAATTTCGCGGATGCGGTCCTGCGCCCCTGCAAAACAAAACCCTCTGGCTCATGAACCCAATCCGTGTAATCCGTGGTTGAATTGCCGTCCCCGATGCCTCCCAAGCCCCCCATCCCCCCCGAGCGCTGGGCCGCCATCCGACTCTTCGCCATGGATGTCGATGGAGTACTCACGGACGGCACCGTTCGGATTCACTCCGACGGAACCGAGTCCAAGGTTTTCTCAATCCTCGACGGCATGGGCCTGACTCGCCTCGCCAAGGCCGGCCTCGCCACCGCGTGGATCAGCGGCCGCGCGTCGGGATCCACCACCGCCCGCGCCACCGAGCTGAAGATTCCCCACCTCATCCAAGGCCGCACCGACAAGCTCGCCGCCCTTCAGGAATTGGCCGCCAAGCTCGGATTTACCGCCACCCAGTGCGCCTACATGGGTGACGACGATATCGACGCTGCCGCCATCGCCTGGGCCGGCATCGGCATCAGCGTCCCCGCCGCCATGCCCGCCCCCCTTCAGGCGGCCGACTACGTCACCGCCCGCCCTGCCGGCCAGGGCGCCGTGCGTGAAGTCTGTGAACATTTCCTGGCCCTCCGGGTCGGTGGCTCCTCATGAAAATCGTTCCGGGACTCGTCCTGCTCGCGGCCGCGGCCGCGCCTGGCACCCCCGAACCCAGCGGGATCCCCACGGCCGGCCTGAATTTCAATCTGAAAACTTTCACCCCCAAGGGCTACCTCGACTACTTCCTCTCCGGAAGCCGCGCCGCCAAGACCGGCAGCGACCGTTACGAGGTCACCGATATGCGCCTCGTGCGCTACAAGGGCGACGCCAGCAACGCCATCGAAAGCATTGTGCTCGCCACCACCGCCGGGTACCAGCAGGACAAGAAAGTTGCCTCCGGAACCAGCGGCGTCCGCCTGATTCGCGATGACCTCGAGGTCTCCGGCCAGCGCTGGACCTATGACCAGCTCGGAGAGTCCCTCGTGGTGGAAAACAACGTCGAGGTCACGATCCACTCCGTGCTGCCCGGCATCCTGAAATGAAGAATCCCGCCGCCCTCGCCCTGCCGCTCCTTGCCGGCGCCCTGCTCTTCGCCGGCGCCGCCGCTCCGACCACACCTGCCCCCACCCAGGTCGTCGCCGCCGGTGACACCCATATCCGCGCACAGAAGCTCGAGCTGCGCAACGTCGGCAAGGACACCATCACGCTGCTGACCGGCAGCGTCGAGGTGACGAGCGTCAACCTCCACCTGACCTGCGACCGCTTGGAGATCGTCTCGCTGCGCGTCGACGCCCAAGCTGGCGACCTCGTCGCCAACGAGAACAAATTCAAGCCCCTCCTCGCCACCGGCCGCGTCCGGATCGTGCAGCCCGAGAGCCGCCGCGAGGCCACCGCCGGCCGCGCCGAGATTCTGCCCGGCGAGGGCCGCATCACCCTCACCGACCAACCCATCCTGGTGGACCGCGACGAGAAGGGTGAGCCGATGCGCACGATGAAGGCCTCGTCGATGCGGCTGTTCAAGGATGAGTCCCGCGTCGAGGTCGACTTGCCCGAAATCAGCACTACCCGGATCCCCGACCTCGGCTTCGACCCGACGAAGTCCAACCCGCCCGCGCCGGCCGCCGGGGGCTCGCCGACTCCGCCGATGCAGGTCACGCTGCCCCAATTCAGCAAGTAGCCCGGATGAGCGCCACTGCACCCAGTCCTACCACCGCACCCGCGTCCGGGACCAAGCGCTCCTCGATCACGACCGAGGCCCTCGCCAAGAGCTACGGGCACCGCAAGGTCGTCGACGGCCTCGATCTGACCTTCTGTGCCGGCGAGGTCGTCGGGCTGCTGGGCCCCAACGGCGCCGGCAAGACTACCACGTTTTACATGATCGTTGGGCTCGTGCCCGCCACGGCGGGCCGCGTGCTCCTCGACGGCCGAGACATCACCTCGCTGCGCATGCACGAGCGGGCTCGCCGGGGCATCGGCTACCTTCCCCAGGAGGCCTCCACGTTCCGCCGGCTCACCGTCGAGGATAACATCCTCGCGATCGTCGAGGCCGTCGGCATCCCGGGGCGCGAGCGCAAGGCGCGCGTCGCTCGCCACCTCGAGGAACTTCACCTCACCCACGTCGCGAAGCAAAAGGCCTTCACCCTTTCCGGTGGCGAGCGACGCCGCCTCGAGATCGCCCGAGCGCTGGTCATGGAGCCGAAGTTCCTGCTCCTCGACGAGCCCTTCGCGGCCATCGACCCGATCTCGGTCGCCGAGGTGCAGAACATGATCCTGCAGCTCAAGGGCCGTGGCATCGGCGTGGTCGTCACCGACCACAACGTCCGCGAGACCCTGCGGATCGTCGATCGCGCGTACCTGATCCACCAAGGCAAGGTGCTGACCGAGGGCACAGGCGAGCACCTGACCCAGGACGAACAGGCCCGGAAGTTCTACCTCGGCGAGCATTTCAACCTGTGACAGGCTGCCGTTCGTGACGCCCGCCGCCCCGAGCCCAGTCCAAGCCAACCCGCACGCCCACCAGATCACGAGCTGGCGCAGCGTGCTGCTCTGGCCGCTGGCCGCACTTTTCCACCTGTGGGGCCGCACCCTACGGATCGAGATCAGCCCGGCCGACCTGGCTTTGGCCACCGCCGCCGACACCCCGAGGGCAATCGTGCTTTGGCACAACCGGCTTTTTATGGCCTCGGAGTTCTACCGGCGTTTCCGCACGCAGCGGCAATGCTACGCGCTGATCAGCTCGAGCAAGGACGGCGCCTGGCTCGACGCGTTCTTCCAGTCGGCCGGCCTGCTCGCTGTCCGCGGTTCCAGCAGCCGCCACGGCCGCGAGGCGGCGATGGCCTTGGTCGACGTGATGCGTGCGGGTAACGACATCGGGATCACCCCCGATGGCCCACGCGGACCATGCTACGTAGTCAAGCCCGGTACCCTGATCGTCACGCGTCGCCTCAGCGCCCCGTTACTCCTGCTCGGCTGGGAGTACTCCAAGGCTTGGCGCCTCAGCAGCTGGGACCGCTTCTACGTGCCGCGGCCTTTCTCCAAGGTGACCCTGCGCTGCACCGTCGTCCGCGGCGACGAAAACGCGGGTGATCGGGACGAGGCCGCCGCCCGGCTGCAGGAGCGCCTGATGGCGATCAATCCAGATTTGTGAAGGTGGGGTTGGTGCGATGAGCCGGCCGTTCGCGCCACGGTGTTGAGGCCCCAAAGGTACGATCGTGCTCCAGACCGCGATCACACGTACCCGGCCGGATCATCGACCCATCCCTACCGATGCCTATCGATTGGCCTCGACGCCGCGCGGCCTCAGAACATCGGGGCCACCGTAACCTTGGCGCCCGGAGCCACAACGTAGTTCTCCCCGCCGCACCAAATCAGGTCGTTGAGCAGGAACTTGAAGGTCACGGGAGCAGGCCCGGCAGGTAGCTTCACCGCCCAGGCATCGTCGGCCGTGCAGGTCATCGCCACCCCGGCTTCCCAGTTGAGGCCACCTCCCTCGCCGCGGATATGGAGGGTATTGCCGAAGCCCACGTCGATCTGCGCCGTTACCGTCGTGAATGCCGGGCGTGGGGCAGGTTTGCGCACGGCTGGAGCCGGCTTCTTGGTCGCAGGCTTGGCGGCGGCGGCCTTCGTGAGCTTCGTCGTCGGACTCTTCTTGGCGGTCTTTTTCATGTTTAAATCCGGGCGAGGTCCACCTCTGTTCCCCTACGTTAGCAGGGCCGGGGCCAACCGCAATCCCCGGGCAGCGAATCTTCACACAATCGGCACGGGCCGTGGCACCAGCGGTTTCCGCCGGCGGGACCGGCCCTCGGCCCGGGCCGCCACGGAACCCGTCAAAAACACCGAAATTGATGTTTACTTGGCCCCGCCCTTTTTCGATACCTCACCTTCCTCACGGGCCAGTAGCTCAGTTGATAGAGCGCGTCGTTCGCAACGACGAGGTCGTCGGTTTGATCCCGATCTGGTCCACCAACCCTCGCCTGCGCGGAGGTTGCCGCCGACGGCAGACGCACATGCGGGTCATCCCTCCCCATTGGGCAATAGCCGTCGTTTAGTCTGCCGGACCGATCAGTCTGGTGAACACCATCTTGCCGCCTGCGGTCGGAAGCACACTGACGATCTCAGCCTGGACGCGCTTGCCGATGTAAGACTTGGCGGCATTGACCACCACCATCGATCCGTCCTCGAGGAAACCGACCGCCTGGCCGTCCTCTTTGCCCGGCTTGACGAGGTCCACCTCGACCGCGTTTCCGACGGTAAGTTCGGGGCGGAGGGCCTTGGACAGCTGGTTGAGATCAAGCCAAGCCACGCCGTTGAATTCGGCCATCTTGGCGAGATTGTAGTCAGTCGTGAGCAGCTTGGCCCGCATCGCCTGGGCAAGGAACAACAGCTTGGCGTCGACGTGCTCCTCCTTGTTTACCTCGCTGTCCGTCACGCGGATGTCGAGGTTCTTGATCTTCCGCAACTCGTTCAGCACCTCGAGGCCGCGCCGGCCGCGGGCCTGCTGGGTCGGATCCGGCTGCTCGGCCACTCGCTGCAGCTCGAGCTGCACGAACCTGGGGATCACCAGCGCGGCACTCATGAATCCGGCCTCGCAGAGACGGGCGATACGGCCGTCGATCAGGGCGCGGGCGTCGACCACCACGAGGGGCACATCCACCTCATGCGGCACAAAACGCACGTACGGGATGACGAGATTGAATTCGTCCTTACACCGCATAGCGATGACGGTCGCCAGGTACGGACAGATTACAAATAGGGCGACCCGAATCAGGTAAACTGTCTTGGGATCAAGGCCGCCGGCAGCGGACGTACCGTCGCTGGAGATCTCTAGCAAGGGCGAGATCGCGAACATGTGCGCCACCAGCAGGCCGATCGCGAGTCCAAAGGTCATCGCCGAAAGTCCGCGGAGCGAAAAGCCCTTCAACATGATGTCCACCAACACGACCAGCGCGCCAATCGCGAACCCCACCATGACCGGCAGCACCCGCCGCTCGTCGCCCGCCAGAAGGGTTGCGGACACCAACCAGCCAGCGGCCGCGCAAATCAGCACGAACGCAATCCGGATCGGCAGGAGGGTCTTGTCCATGGCGGGGCGGGCGGAAGGAGACTAGGTTTTGACGTGTTGTAGCCAGAAAATAAGCAGAGGAACGGCGATCATCAGGAAGGTGAGAATGTACAGAGCCAGTTGGACCCTTCGGGCCTGTGTCTTTTCATGATCGTCGCCCGGCGTGCTCATGTGTGCGCTGTAACGTTAACGCAGTCCCAGCGTTTCCCGATGACAACCCCTTATTCGTAAAGTTCGCTCCCGGTCATGGTCGCGCTTTACACTGCCACGATCTTCCTCGGTGCCGCCCTGCTCTTTCTGCTGCAGCCGATGTTTGCCCGCTTGGTCCTACCCCTGTTCGGCGGTTCCCCGGCGGTCTGGAACACGGCGATGGTGTTCTTCCAAGCCGTCCTGCTCGCCGGGTACGCCTACGTCCATGCCAGCCTCCGCTGGCTGGGCCCCCGCCGCCAGCCGCTTGTGCACCTGCCATTGATGCTCCTGCCGTTTGCCGTACTTCCCGTCGCGGTCGGGGCTGGCTGGACCCCGCCCGCCGACGCCAATCCGGCCGCCTGGCTCCTCGCGCTGCTGACGGCGTCGATCGGGCTGCCCTTCTTCGTCGTCTCGACCAGCAGCGCCGTGCTGCAAGGCTGGTTCGCGGCCACGGACCACCCGCGGGCGCGGGATCCCTATTTTCTCTACGCGGCTTCCAACGCCGGGAGCATGCTCGCCCTGCTCGTCTATCCGGCCCTGCTCGAGACCCACTTCACACTTTCGCAACAAAGCGCGCTTTGGTCCTGGGGCTACGGCGTTCTCGTGGTTCTGACCGCCGGGTGCGCCCGGCAATTACATCGCCGGACCGCGGGCAACCCGACGATTCACGCCGAACCCAAATCTTCTCCGCCGATCGGCCCAGACTCCCGCCAGCGGCTCCGCTGGGTGGTGCTTTCCTTCCTGCCTTCAAGCCTCTTGCTCGGCGTCACCGCCCATCTCTCCACCGAGGTCGCCGCGATTCCACTCATGTGGGTGGTGCCACTTGCACTCTATCTTGCGACGTTCGTGCTGGCCTTCGCTCGGCACCCGTTGGTCCCCGCCGGGCTGCCCCGTCGGATTTATCCGATCCTGCTCGTGGCTCTGGTGCTGCTCTTCAACCTGCAGGCCACCGAGCCGGTCTGGGGGCTGTCCCTCCTGCACCTCGCGGTGTTCTTTTTTGCCGCCCTGCTTTGCCATGGCCAGCTCGCGACCCATCGGCCCGATGCAGCGAATCTAACGGAATTCTATCTCTGGCTCGCCCTCGGTGGGGCACTCGGCGGGCTCTTCAACGGTCTGCTCGCGCCCATGCTCTTTAACGCGGTGGTCGAATACCCGTTGGCCCTCGTACTGACCGCTGCGCTTGCACTGGGCCCAGCCATGGCGCGCTGGTCCGATGGACTCTGGCCACTTGCGCTAGGCATCGGTGTCGCGGGCATATTCTGGTTCCTCGGGCCAAACGGGTCGGTCGCACCGCAAATCGTGTTCGGTCTCGGTGCGGTGGCTTGCTTTCTGTTCTCACGGCGCCCGCTGCGTTTTGCCCTGGGCGCCGCCGCCCTTTTGCTCGCGGGACAGACCTACGATGGGCAGCGCGGGCGGCTGCTATACCGGGAAAGGAGTTTCTTCGGCGTACACCGGATCACCACCGACGCAAGTGGACATTTCCACCAACTACTGCATGGCAAGACTCTCCACGGACGCCAGTCCCTTGATCCCACCCGGCGGCGCGAGGCACTGACCTACTACCACGCCACCGGCCGGCGGGTGAAATTCTCGCTGGGATGGCCGCACGGCCCGGACTGCGCGTCGGCGCGGTCGGGCTCGGTGCCGGCTCACTCGCCGGCTATATGCAGCCCGGCCAGGAGTGGACCTACTTCGAGATCGACCCGGTCGTCGCGCGGCTGGCCCGCGACGAGCGTTACTTCACCTATTTACGTGACGCCCCGGTGCCGGTGCGCGTGGTGATCGGCGATGCACGTCTCTCGCTCGGCCACGAGCCCGACCAAGCGTTTGACCTGCTGGTACTCGATGCCTACAGCGCGGATAGCATTCCCGTGCACCTTGCCACCCGCGAGGCCCTCGCGCTTTACCTCCGCAAGCTCGCGCCGGGCGGCGTGCTCGCCTTCCACATCTCCAACTGGCACCTCGACCTCGAACCGGTCTTCGCGAACCTGGCCCGCGACGCCGGCATCGCCTGCCTCGTACGCGACGATACCACGCTCTCGCCCGCCCAGCAGGAGTCCGGCAAGTCCCCCTCCGTCTGGATTGCCATGGCCCGCACTCCGGCGGATCTCGCCTTCCTCACCAGCGGCGGACGCTGGCAGAACGCCCGGACTTCCGGGAACCCCGGATGGACCGACGACTTCTCGAGCGTGCTCAGCGTCTTTCGCTCGTGACGCCGGGCCCGCTTCGTCCACAGTCACCGCCCTTCCCGCCGCATGAAACCCGCCGCCGCCAACCGCCCTTCCCACTGGCTCGTGAAGTCCGAACCCGAGGCCTATGCCTGGGCCGACCTCGTCCGCGATGGCCGCACCGCCTGGACCGGCGTGCGCAACTATCAGGCACGGATCCACCTCAACACCATGCAGCCCGGCGACGCCGTGCTGTTCTACGAGAGTGTCACCACCAAGGCGGTCGTCGGCCTCGCGCAGGTCACCAAGTCCGCCTTCCCCGACACCACCGCCGACGAACCCGGCTGGGTGGCCGTCGAGCTCAAGGCCGGCCGCGCCCTGGCCAAGCCCGTGACCCTCGACCAGATCAAGGCCGAGCCCACCCTCTCCGAGATCAAGCTCCTGCGCCAAGGCCGGCTCTCCGTGATGTCGCTGACCAAGGCCGAGTTCGACCGGATCCTTGCCCTCGGCAACAAATAGGCCGATTCGCTCGACAGCCCCGGGGCTTTTGCGTCTTGGTGGAACCGTGATTTCCCAACTGACGATCCTCGCGCCCGGGCTGCTCGGCGGCTCCGTGGCCCAGGCCGCCCGCGCCCGCGGCGTGGCC
>OMJT01000010.1 GCA_900299415.1 Opitutales bacterium | reverse complement strand
TGGGCCGGATCACCTTCGGCCAGTTGCTCAACGAGGTCTGCGGCGGCCCGCTGCCCGGCCGCACGTTCAAGGCCGTCATCCCCGGCGGCTCCTCCGCCAAGATTCTCCGCTTCGGCGAGACGTTCACGCTGAAGAACAAGGACGGCTCCTCGCGCACTTTGACCGTCGAGGAAATCCCGATGGACTTCGACACGCTCGCGGCGTGCGGCACGATGGGCGGCTCGGGCGGCGTGATCGTGATGGACGACTCCGTCAACATGGTCGAGGCGCTCGCCAACATCAACGCGTTCTACGCCCACGAAAGCTGCGGCCAGTGCACGCCGTGCCGCGAGGGTTCGCTCTGGATGAAGAAAATCACCACCCGCATGGTCCACGACCACGCGCGGGCGGAAGACGGCGCGCTGCTCAAGAGTGTCGCCGACCAGATCGCCGGTCGCACCATCTGCGCCTTCGGCGAGGCCTGCTCGTGGCCGACCCAGAGCTTCCTCGCGAAGTTCGGCGACGAGTTCAAGGGCTACGCCACCGCGAAGGGCCAGGTGCCCGAACGCACCCACACCCTCATCTGAGCGCGCCGCTCCCCTCTCATGATCCAACCCGCGAAGCCCGACCTCGTGACCGTCAATATTGACGGCAAGGAGATCGCCGTGCCCAAGGGCACGAACGTGATCGAGGCCGCGCGCCTTGTCGGGGTGGACGTGCCGCATTACTGCTACCACCCGAAGCTCACCGTCGTCGGCAACTGCCGAATGTGCCTGGTCGAAATGGGCATGCCGGCGGTTGATCCCGCGACGAAGGCGCCGATCATGGACCCGGCGACCGGGAAGCAGAAGGTCAACTGGATGCCCCGCCCGCAGATTGGCTGCGGGACCAACGCCATCCCCGGCCTGCACATCCGCACCAACACACCGCTGGTGAAGGACTGCCGCGAGGGCGTGATGGAGTTCCTCCTCGTCAACCACCCGCTCGACTGCCCGATCTGCGACCAGGCCGGTGAGTGCAAGCTCCAGGAGCAGTCCGCCGCCTACGGCCGCGGCTACTCGCGCTACATCGAGCAGAAGAACGTGAAGCCCAAGCGCACCCAGCTCGGGCCGCGCGTCACGCTCGACGACGAGCGCTGCATCCTCTGCTCGCGCTGCATCCGCTTCTGCAAGGAGGTCGCGAAGGACGACGTCCTTGGCTTCATCGACCGCGGCAGCCACAGCACGCTCACCTGCTATCCCGGCAAGGAGCTGACGAACAACTATTCGCTCAACACCGTCGACATCTGCCCGGTCGGCGCGCTCACCAGCACCGATTTCCGGTTCAAGATGCGCGTCTGGTTCCTGAAGCAGACCGACAGCCTCGACCCCGAGTCCTCCGCTGGCGCCAACACCACCGTCTGGTCCCGCGAGGGCGTCATCTACCGCATCACCCCGCGCCGCAACGACGAGGTGAACGACACCTGGATGGCCGACAGCGGCCGCGCGCTCTACAAGGCGGTTGCCGCCCCGGACCGCCTGGCCGCCGTGAAGGTCAACGGCGCCGACAGCGGCCTCGACATCGCGGTCAACGCCGTCGGCGAGATCTTTAAGGCCCACGCCGGTGCCGTGGCCGTCGTCGGCTCCGGCCGCAGCACCGTCGAGGAGCAGTTCCTCACGCGGCAGCTCGCCGCCGCGCTCGGCACCACCGCGCACCTCGTGGCCCGGGTGGGGCAGGGGGACGGCCTGCTCGTCTCGGCCGACCGCAACCCGAATTCCCGCGGTGCCCTCGTTACCGGCCTCGTCGCGCACCTGCCGAAACCGCCGGCGGTCGTCGCGGGCCAGGTGGCGGCCGGTGGACTCGAGTCTCTCGCGGCCGCGATTGACGCCGGCAAGGTGAAGGTCGTCGTGACGGTCGGCGAGGACCTCGCGGGCGCCGGCCTCACGGCCGCCCAGCTCGCGAAGGTGGCTATCGTCGCCCTCGGCACCCACGCCACCGCCACCACCGCGGCGGCGAAGGTCGTGCTGCCCACGCTGACCGTCTTCGAGAAGTCCGGTACCTTCGTGAACCAGCAGTTCCGCCTCCAGAAGTTCACCAAGGCCGTGCCCGGCCCCGCCGGCGCGACCGACGACCTCGCGGTGCTGGGCAAGCTCATCGCCGTCGCCAGCGGCAGCAAGGCCCCGGCCGACCTTTCCTCCGTCTGGACCGCCCTCGCCGCCGTGCCGGCGTTCGCGACCATGACCCACGCCAACCTGCCCGCCACCGGGCTGCTACTGGACGGCAGCGCCTGGGCGACCGAGCCCTTCGCCGAGGGCCCGGGCCTGCACTTCACGCCCGCCGCCAAGGCCTGAACCGCGCGATGGACTTCTTCTTCCAATTCCCGGTTTGGATCCAGGCCACGTTCAAGGGCCTCGCCGTGATCTTGGTGATCTTCCCGCTCGCCGGCGCCTGCTCGCTCGCCGAGCGCAAGGTCTCCGCCTGGATGCAGGGCCGCCCCGGCCCGAACCGCGCTATCGTACCGTGGTTCGCGTGGGTCCCGGTGCTCGGGCCGTTCCTCCAGCGGCTCGGTGTGTTCCACCTCATGGCCGACGGCGCGAAGTTCCTCTTCAAGGAGGAGCCGGTGCCCGGGCACGTGAACAAGTTCTACTTCATCATCGCGCCGGCCGTCGCTCTCATCCCCGCGCTCAGCACCGTCGTCGTGGTGCCCTTCGGCGCGTGGTTCAACGCGGCCGGGCAGCTCGTGCCGCTGGTGCTGGCCAATGTCGACATCGGCATAATCGGCGTCTTCGCCGTCTCCTCCCTCGGTGTCTACTCGCTCATCCTCGCGGGCTGGGCCTCGAATTCGAAGTACCCCTTCCTCGGCGGCGTGCGCGCCTCGGCGCAGCTCATTTCCTACGAGCTCTCGATGACGCTCTCCGTGCTGCCGGTCTTCCTGCTCGTGAACGCGCCCGGCGGCCGGGGCACGCTCAGCCTCGTGGACGTCGTGGCGATGCAAAGCGGCCCCTCCGGCTGGCATGGCGCGTGGGGCGCGCTCCTCATGCCCATCTCGGCGCTCATCTTCCTGATCGCGCTCTTTGCCGAGACCAACCGCCAGCCGTTCGACATGCCGGAGTCGGAGGCCGACCTCGTCGGCGGCTTCCACACCGAGTACGGCGCGTTCAAGTGGTCGCTCTTCTTCGTCGCCGAGTACGCGCACATGATCATCGGCTCGGGCGTCTTCACGCTGCTTTTCCTCGGCGGCTGGAACCCGCTCCCGTGGGTGCCGCTCGCCACCCTCAGCGGCTGGCTTGGGATCACCGGCCTGCCGGTCGTGGTCGCGCTGCTCTCGCTCGCGATCTTCCTCGGCAAGATCATCGCGCTGCTCTTCCTCTTCATGTGGGTGCGCTGGACCGTCCCGCGCTTCCGCTACGACCAGGTCATGAAGCTCGGCTGGCAGAAGCTTCTGCCCCTCGCGATCGGCAACCTGATCTTCTACGCGCTCGCGATCGCCTTCTTCCAAACCCGCACGTGAGCCAATCAACCCAACTTTTTACAGGAGGAAACGGAGGAAACTGAGAGAACAAACCATCGAGATCGGGGCCTTGCTCCGTTATCTCCGTTTCCTCCTGTAAAACCCGTCTTCACCCATGGCTGTCATCACCGTCCAAC
>OMJT01000009.1 GCA_900299415.1 Opitutales bacterium | reverse complement strand
TTCTCTTCGGTGCTGATTCGTTTTCCTTTCATGATCTGAGTCCTTTCTGTTGGACCCAGACCTAACCTTCAAGCGGCTCGAATTTCCGGAATCACGTCAGGTATCATCTCTCTCCAGCTCGAGGGTCCGCAGGACAACGAGGTCTGGTACCGCAACGTGTACATCAAGCCGCTCTGAGCGCGACCCGCGCGGTCAAAGTCATCCGGGGGTGTTCTCGCCCCCGGATTTTTTCTGCCTGCTGCCGACGTCTCAATGGTCCCAGGGTAGCTTCACGTCGAGCCGCGGGTGCTTCCAGACCTCGAAGACCTCGAACATCTTTCCGGGATTGAGGATGCCGCGCGGGTCGAGGGCGCGCTTTACGGCCTGCATGGCACGGACCTGGGCCGGGGAATGCTGCAGCCGGAAGAAGGGTGTCTTCGCGAGGCCGATGCCGTGCTCACCCGAGATCGCGCCCTCGAGCGCCACGACCTCGCGCATCAGGCGGGCCACGGCGCGCTCCGCCGCGCGGCACTCGGCCGGCACGGCGCGGTGGTACATGATGTTCACATGCAGGTTGCCGTCACCGAGGTGACCAAAGGTCGGGATCGAGAGGCCTGATTCCTTCCGCAGCTTCTCCAAGAAGCGCGCAAACTTTTCGTAATTCCGCAGCGGCACCACGATGTCCTCGTTGAGCTTGGAGTCGCCGAGCTCAAACATCGCCCGCGAGCACTTGCGCCGCACCGCCCAAAGCGCCTCGGCCTCGGCGCGCGTGCGGGCTGCGCGGTGCGCCAGCGCGTGTTTCGCGGCCCAGGCCTGCAGGACCCGACGTTGAGATTTCACCTCGGCCACGGAGCCGGCCAGCTCGACCAGGAGCACGGGCCGGCCCGCGGCGCCGGGGAAAACCGTCGTGCCCGTCGCGCGCTCGGCGCAGTGGACGGAGTACCGGTCGAGAAACTCGCAGATGGCCGGCTGGAGCCGCGCCCCGAACAGGGCCCGCGCCGCGCGGAATGCCGCGGTCTCGTTGGCAAAGGCCGCGAGCAGGGTCCAGCGCGACTCGGGCTGCGGGATGAGGCGCAGCGTCGCCGCCGTGACCACGCCCAACAGGCCCTCGCTGCCGATCCAGAGGTCGCGCAGGTTGAAGCCCGCGGAGAATTTCCGCGTCGGCGTGCCCCAGCTCACGAACTCGCCGGTCGGCAGATACCCCTCGAGCGCGAGGACAAAGTCCCGCGTGACGCCGTACTTGCCGCCATGCATGCCGCCGGCGTTGCAGGCGATGTTGCCGCCGATCGTGCAGTGTTCGTGCGAAGACGGGTCGGGCGGATAGAACCAGCCCTTGGCCGCCGCGGCGCGCTGGATGTCAGCCACCCGGGCGCCGGCCCGCACGCGGGCGAGGCCGGCCTCCGCATCGATCCGGATCCCGCGCCAATGGCTCAAGTCGAGCACCCAACCGCCCCGCACGGGCGCCGCCGAACCGGTCAACGAGGTGCCGCGCCCGCGGGCCGTCACCGGCACCCGGTGCCGGTTGGCCAGCTCGAGCACCACGCCGACGTCCGCCCCGGTCCGCGGCACCACGACCGCCTCAGCCGCAAAGGCGATCTTGCTGCTGTCAAAACCCGCCGCCGCGAGCGAAACGGCATCGGTCCGCACGCGCCCGGCGCCCAAGCGGCGGCGGAGCTGACGGGTGGCGGCGGAATGAGAGGGCATGCTCGCGGAGGGTCGGGTCGGGTCGTTTGGCCTGTCAATCCCGGCCACGAGATTCGCCATCCCACTCGTAACCGCGGAATCAAAGTCCCGTCTTGTGACTCAATTGTAACATAAGCAATCTGAACCTCCCCACCTACTCTCTATGAAAAGTACCGCTCAGTTCCGCCTCCGCGCCAAGACCTTGGCTTTCCTCACGCTCATGCCCGCGCTCGCGCTCGCCCAAGGACCGGGCGGTCCCGGCGGTCCCGGTGGCCCCGGCGGTGGTGGTCCCGGCGGACGCGGCGGCGGCGGTGGTTTCGGCAGCTTTACCGATGTGCGCAAGGTGATGTCGCAGTACGACAAGGACGGCGACAAGACCCTGAACCTTGAGGAGCGGAAAGCGGCCTACGAGGCGCTGAGCGCCCAGGGTGGCGGCGGCTTCGGCGGACGCGGCGGGCGCGGTGGCGCGGCCGGTCCTGCGGCGGCGGGCGTGAAGCTCAAGTCGTCCGACGTGAAGATCTACGGCAAGGAGGAGCTCTACGACATCAATGTCGTCCGCACCATCTTCCTCGAGTTCGAGGAGCCGGACTGGGAGAAGCGCATGGCGGCATTCAACAACACGGACATCGAGATGCCGGCCAAGATGACGGTGGACAACAAGGTGTTCCCCAAGGTCGGCGTGCATTTCCGCGGCGCCTCGTCGTTCGCCTTTGTGCCGGATACTTACAAGCGCTCGCTCAACATCGCGGTGGATGAGTTCGACAAAAAGGCCGATCTGCACGGCTACAACACGCTGAACCTCCTCAACTCGAACGGCGACCCCACGATGATGCGCGCCGTGGTCTACAGCGAAATCGCCCGCCAATACATCGCGGCGGACAAGTCGAATTTCATCCGTGTCGTGATCAACGGCGAAAACTGGGGCATCTACCAGAACTCGCAGCAGTTCAATAAGGAGATGGTCAAAGAGTGGTTCGGCTCCTCCGGTGGCGCCCGCTGGAAGACCCCCGGCAGCCCGAACGGCCAGGCCACCTGGGCCTACCTCGGCGACGACCCCGCGCAGTACAAGAATACCTACTCCATCAAGTCGAAGGACGACCCGAAGGACTGGGCCGCCCTGATCGCGATGTTCAAAGTCCTCAACCAAACCCCGCCCGCCGAGCTCGAGGCCAAACTCTCCCCACTGCTGGACATCGACGGTGCCCTCAAATTCCTCGCCCTCGACAATTCCCTCCTCAACGAGGACGGCTATTGGACCCGCGCAAGCGACTACAACATCTACCGCGACGAGAAGGGTAAATTCCACATCCTCCCGCACGACGCCAACGAGACCTTCCTGCCCGCGATGGTGGGTCGCGGCGGCGGCGGTCCCGGCGGACGTGGCGGTGGCGGTCCCGGCGGACCCGGCGGCCGCGGCGGTGGGCCCGGCGGACCTGGCGGCGGTCCTGGTGGCCCCGGCGGCTTCGGCGGTGGTCCAGGTGGCCCCGGTGGTGGTGGCGGCGGTGAGAATTTTAACCTCAGCCCGCTGATCAACGAGGGCAACGCCAACCGTCCCCTCGCCTCCAAGCTCTTCGCCGTGCCGGCTCTCAAGGCCAAGTATCTCGGCTATGTCCGCCAGATCGCGCAGAAGGACCTCGATTGGGCCAACCTCGGCCCGAAGATCGCCCGCAACCGCGCCCTCATCGACGCGGACGTGAAGCGCGATACCAAGAAGATGTCCACCTACGAGGACTTCGATCTCGGCACCGCCAACAACCCGGGCGAGGGCGCCACGGTCGCTCCTTTCCGTACGGTTGCCGACGGCCGCCGCGCCTATCTCCTGAAGTTTGTCGACGAGCAGCTCGCGAAGTGAACCCAGGGGCGGACGCCCCACACGCCTTGAATCAAGGACGGCCGGAGACGGCCGTCCTTATTTTTTCCACCCACGCAAATCCGAGGCGAGACTGGCGAAGCCGGGAAAGTCGTATTCCAGCCGGAGCGTGTCTGGCCGATGCCGCGCCGCCGCAGCCACCGCGCGATGGATTTCATGCGGCAACGTCGGCCGGTCGGTGCCGTAGACGCGCAGCTTAAGCTCGGCCCGCGTGTAGGGCAGCCGGCCGCGGGCCTGGCTGCCCACCCAGGCCTTCTCGGTCACGCTGTCATCGAGTCCGCAGAGGTACCAACCCTCGATCGCCGGCACCGCCACGCCGATGCCCCGGAGCACGTGCTCGCGCCCGCGGGCCGGCGGCAGCTTCTTCACCGTCTGGCGGAAAATCGCCCGGAGCTGGCACATCCGGCACTGGGGATGGAAATAGTTGGGCGCATCGTGTGCCGGCGTGTGCACGGTGGAGTCGTCGGCGTCCACCACCACGACCAGCGCGTCGGTGTCGGTGTTGAAGTGCAGGTGCCGGATCACCGCCGGCACCAGCTGGCCGACCTGCGGCCAGCCGCGGGCCCGCAATCCCGGGGCGGTGAACTGCACGCCGCTGCCGAGCACACCCGCCACCAGTTCGCGCAACGCCGCCTCGTCCGCCGGGGATTCGCTCAGGATCGCGACCTTCATTCCTCGGGCACGCCCCCCAGGATGCCACTGAACCACATGTCGCCGAGGGAGCCTTCCTGCAGCAACTCGGCGAGATCGGGGCGGTCGCTCAGCCGCTCGAAATGTGCCGCACGGCCTTGCTTGTGCGAGATCACGATCTCCTCCGGATGGTCGCGGAAAAGGTCGAGTAGGTGCGGCGAATGGGTCGTGGCGATTACCTGCACCGGGTCGCGGGCCAGCCCGAACGATTCCGGGTAACTCAGCCGGTAGAGCGCGTCCCGCACCTCGCGCAGGGCCCGCGGGTGGATCCCGCGGTCAACTTCCTCCAGACAAATCAACGTCGGCGGCGCCGGGTCAAAGGCGAGTGTCAGGAATGCCAGGGTATAAAGCGTGCCCTGCGAGAGATTGTCGGCGGTCACCAGCTCGTTGTCTTCCTTCAGCCGCATGGCCAGCTGCACGCGGCCGGCGGCGGGCGACACGAACTCGACCGCGGCGAACTCCGGCAGGATGCGGCAAACTTCCACCACCAGCCGGGCAAAGTCGTCCGGCGCCTGCTCGCGACGCACCCGCAGCACCGCCGCGAGGTTGCCGCCGTTTGAGTGCAGGTCGAGCCCGTCCGCCTCGGCCGCCGGCTCCGCCATCGCATAGTGGTCGAGCAGGAATCCACGGATCCCCGCGACCTTCGCCTTCAGCGCAGGCCAAGCGGGATCGCCGGGGGGGCGGACATCCAGCAAGTCACACACCAGCTCGGACTGACACGAAATTCGTGCCGAAATCCCTGCGAACGGCGGATAGAAATGAAAATGGATCTCGGGACCGCCCGCCTGCGTTGCCGCCCCGGGCGCCGCCCCCGGTTGCGCCAGCGGCAAACGCGCGAGCGTGCGCAGCCGTAGCACCGCCTCGATCAAGCTGGTCTTGCCGCTGCCGCTCGGCCCAAGCACGAGGTTGCACGGCTCCAGCCGCAGCTCGGTCGAGCGCAGCGCCTTGAACTTCCGGAAGGAGATCGAAGCGATCACGCCCCAAAGATGCCCAGTTCCTGGCGGATCGCCAATCCCGGATTGCGGAACGGGACCTCACTGCCATGAAGCGCGAGGACGCCAGGCGATTCCTCGCAGGGGTGCCTGGCGAACTTGCGCCGATTCCTCAGCTCTCGCGGGCCAGTCGGGTCGCCAGTCGCACGAGGTCCACCGCCACCGCGTCCACGGCGGCGCGACTGCGCTTGTCCTTCAACCCGCCCGCCTCGTCGAAGGCCTCGTGGGCCCGCGGCAGCGAGCACTGCGCCGGCACAACCTGGCAGCCAAGGTGCAGCAGCAGGTGTCGCGCATGCTGGAGCGAGCGAATGCCGCCGTAGGCGCCGGGCGAGGCGGAGACGACCGCCGCGGCGCGGCCCGGGAAGGGGTCGTCGTCGCCCCGGGTGCACCAGTCGAGGGTGTTCTTCAGGAGCGGAGTGATGAAGGAGTTGTACTCCGGCGAGGCGATCAGCAGCCCGTCATGGGACTTGATCTGCGCACTGAGCCTGGCCGCGGCCGGCGGCAGACCTTGAGACTCCTCGAGATCGCCGTGGTAGAGCGGCAGCTCGTAGTCGTTGAGCTCGACGAGCGTGACATCACCGCCCGCCTGCTGCACCGCCGCGGCCACGACGCCGAGCAGCCGGCGATTGAGCGACGCGCGCCGGGCACTGCCGGAGAAGGCGAGGATGCGGGGCCGGCGATTAATGCCGCGCACGGAAGCACAGCGCGCCCGTCACGGCAAGGGCACGTCCTCCAACCGGAAGCGGTAGGTGCGGACCACCTCGGTCGCCGCCAACTCGACCCTCAGGGCCGCGTGCTCCGGCAGCCCGTTGGGGAGCGTAAACAGCACCCAAAGTGTGCCATCGGGCTCGCCACCGCGGGCCCGCGGCTGCATCGCCACCGGCCGTCCCCGGGGATCCTCGATCGTCAGCGTCGCGAGCGTGTTGCCCGGATCGCGGACCAGAAAGGCCGCCTGACAGCCGCAGTCCGTGAGCGGCGGGCCCAGGTACTCCCTCGCATGGGCGCCCACGGTCGCCTCGGTGAGCGGGATGATGTCCAGGTCCCGCGCCTGCAGCGCGGGTTCGTCGAGGGTCCGACCGGAGCGCTCCACGAAATCGGGAATCACCACCGGGGGCGCCTTCGTCTCGAGGGGCACGACGTCCACCTCACCCTCGAGCCAACGGATCTGCTCGGCGGCCCGCGTCACACCTCGAACCAGCACGCTGCCGGCGCGCGGCGAGGCCGGGGCGTTGCCGCCCGCCAGGATCCGCGGCGCCTGCGAGCCCTGGACCGCGCGGGTCAGCTTTGCCCCCTGGTCGTCCTCGCCCTTAACGAGGCGAACGGCCGTGACCCGGGTGCCGGTCAGTGCACTCGAGCCCGAGAAGGCCAGCTGGAGCGTCGTGCCCACGTCGGACCGGTTCACGGTCGAGCGGAGGCTCGTGATGGCGGTGACGTTGGCTCGGACCATGTCCGCGCCCAAGGCGGACGGACCGGCGGCCGTAAGGGTAACCTGGGGCGGCGCCGGCGGCAGATCCACCGGCAGATTCCCCGAGGCCGCAAACGCGGCGGCGGGCAGGGCGCAGAGGGCAGGCAGGAGCTTTCTGGAGTTCATGATGACGGAGGGGTGGCACGGCGGGAAATCGCCGCGGGCCCCATGCGTCGCTCCGAAGGTCTCCGGATCAGGCCCCAGGATAAATTCTTCTCAGAGCGCAGCCGCGAACTCCGGCGGCAACGGCGCGGTCGCGGAAAAGGCGTGGCGGCGGCCGTCGAACTCGTACTCGAACTCCGTCGCGAGCGAGTGCAGGAACAGGCGCTTCTCCCCGGTGCGCTTGGCGAAGTCGCGGTTGCGCGGGAAATCCCCGTAGGTCTGGTCGCCGACGATCGGCAGGTGCCGCTTGGCGCACTGCACGCGCAGCTGGTGGCTGCGGCCGGTGCGGGGCTCGAGCTGGATGAGGCAGACGCGCGGCTCCCCGCGGCCGGCGCGGACGAGGCGCATCGCGCTTTCGCTCATGACGTTCCCCGCGGCGCTGGTGCGGATCTGCCCTCCCTTCTTCGCGACAGCGAGGCGGTCGCGCCAGACCTGCTCGGCGGGTGCGGGTCGGCCGAAGACAAGCGCCTGGTAGACCTTGTGAACGCGCTTGGCCCGGAAGTGGGCCCGGATGGTGTCGGCCAACGCCCGGTCGGCGGTGGCCAGGATCACGCCGGAAGTTGCGGAATCGAGCCGGTTGAGCAGCCAGAGCCGCTTTTGCGGCAGCGCCGGCAGCACGTAGGCCTCCTCCTCGAGCGAATAGCCGGCCTGCAGGAGCGCACGCGGCTGGTCCGCGGCGGTGTTGGGGTGCGAGAGCACACCGGCGGGCTTGGCGAATGCGATCAGGCCGGGGCCGTCGCGCGGCAGGATGCCGACCCCGCGGCCCAGCGGCAGGCTGGAAAACTGGTCATCCCCGGCCGGCTTCACCGGTAGAGAAAGAAGAACGTCAGCTCCTGCGTCTCGCCGAGCACGGCGACCATCTGCGGGGTCCATTCGCCGTAAGAGAAGCCCGCCCCGGGGCTGATCGCCGAGACGCTCCAGTTCGTGGCCTGCTCGCCCGCGGTGCCCTCGGTTTTCTTGATCTGGGTCACCTCGCCGGCGGAGTTCAGCACGAAGGTGACCACCACCTCGCTGCCGGGCGTCGGGTAGTGCTTGCTGGCCCGGATCTGGTCCTGCCAGCGCGCGTCGACCGCATCAATTAGCTTCTGGAGGTAGGCGCCGTACTCGCTCCATTTCGCGTTCACCGCGATCGGTCCGACGTTCTTGGTGCCGAGGACATTCTTCTCGAAGATCGCGGGCCGGTTGGCCTTCTCCAGGACTTGGCGCGGCATCGGGTGCGACGGGTCGATGCGAATCGCGAGACTGGTGCTGTCCTCCACCCCGTCGACCTCCCCCTCGATCTTCTCCGGCACCACCTTGGCGTCGGGGTCGAAGGCCCCGACCTTGATGCTGCCGATGCTGTCGACCTCCTTGCCGTCGAGCTTTTCAAAACCGGTCAGGGGATTGGCCGCCGCGCGGGCGAGTGCCGCGGCCTGTTGGATCTGCCGGATCACCTCGGGCGCCGCCTCCACCGGAATGGCCTGCTGGCTTTGGGCGCGGGTGCCGTCGACGATCTGGGTGGACTTGATCTTCTCCTGGCCGTCGATCGCGGGTCGCTCGCTCTTGCCGTCGGGCGTGGGCTTTTCCTGCGCGACCTGCTGGTTCTGGGCGCCGAAGTTGGCGGTGTCGTCGGGTACGTTTTCCGGGGCGTCCGGGTTGACCT
>OMJT01000008.1 GCA_900299415.1 Opitutales bacterium | reverse complement strand
GCAAAATGCGGATCTTTTCCTCGGTCGCGTGTCGTTTGCCTTTCATCGTCTGGGTTCCTTTCTATCGGCCCCAGACTGACGCCGCCAGCGGATCAATTCACTGAGTCCTTTCTGTTGGACCCAGACCGAACCTTCAAGCGGCTCGAATTTCCGGATTCACGTCACCAGGATCACCAGCACCACCGCGGTGAGCATCAGGGCGGCGCCGGCGAGCCGCCACCTCAGGACGGCCGCGCCCAGGTGCTGTTCACGGTTGGAGAACCAATGGCCGACCGCCCAGACCGCGACCACGCTCCACAGCCCGCGCGAACCGTAGAGGACATTGGCGGCGGCGGCATTGTGGAACAGGGCGATGGTCAGCGCAAAGACCAGCGACTGCACGGAGATCACTCCGCAGCCCGCGATCAGCCAGCGCCAGGTCGGCCGCGGGATTTGCCCCAGCGGGGCGGGGAAGAATGGGATCAGCGGCAGGCTGAACAGCGCCACGAAGCCGAGCATGATCGGTAGGTAGCGGCCGGTGCCCCACTGCGGCACCCATTTCTGCATGAGGACATCGCATAGCGCATACAGCACCGCCGTCAGGATGGCATACAGGATCGTGAGCCCCACGTGGTGGTGGGCACCGCGAGTGCGGTGGAGCAGGGCGATGCCGAGGGAGGACAGCCCGGCGGCGACCCAGAGCGACGGGGTCACGGCCTGGGTGCGAAGCAGGACGGAGAACAGGGCCACGAGCACGATCTTTATGCCGAGGACCGGCGTCGCCACGCTGACGTCCCCCTGCTGCAGGGCCAGGTAGTTGAAGAGCTGCGCAAAGAAGAACAGGATTGCCCCGACGGCCGGCTGCCAGAGCAGTTCCACCGGAAACGCCCCGCCGAACGGCAGCAGGGTGAGAAAGACGAGCCCGCCGGTCAGATTGGAAACGAAGAGCGTGCGCCACGGCCCCACGCCGAGGTCGTTCGACCGCTTGATCAGCAGCGCCGCGACGACGTAGAGCATCGCCGCACCCAGCGGCATCACGAGCGGAAGCACGTTCACGCGGCGACGCTACCCGGGCAACCCGCTCCCGCCATGAAATTCTGGCGCACGCCCGTTTTTGCGGAGAGCGGAGGTTGCTCGGCTCTTCGCGGCCGAACGATCGAAGGCCGTTCCACGGAAATTCCGCGGCTTCAGCCCATCACGAGCGCGTCGTCCTTGACGGTGAACTTCACCGTGCGGCCGTCGGCGATCTCGCCGGCGATGAGGGCGCGGGCGAGGCGGGTCTCGATCTGGCGCTGGAGGAAACGCTTGAGCGGACGGGCGCCGAACACGGGGTCGTAGCCTTTCTCGGCGGCCCACTCCTTCGACTTGGGATCGAGCGTGACGGTCACGCGGCGGTCGGCGAGGCGCCGGTTCAGGTCGGCGAGGAGCAGGTCCACGATCGTGGTGATCTCCTCGAGCGTGAGCGGCTTGAAGAGGATGGTCTCATCGATGCGGTTGAGGAACTCCGGGCGTAAGGCGCGGCGCAGCTCGGCGAGGACGCTCTCGCGCACACTCTCCGGGATGGTGTCGCCCGTGACGCCCTCGAGAAGGTGGCGCGAGCCGAGGTTGGAGGTGAGGATGATGATCGTGTTCTTGAAGTCGACGGTGCGGCCCTGGGCATCGGTGATGCGGCCGTCGTCGAGCACCTGCAGGAGCACGTTGAAGACATCCAGGTGGGCCTTCTCGACCTCGTCGAACAGCACGACCGCGTAGGGCTTGCGACGGACGGCCTCGGTGAGCTGGCCGCCCTCGTCGTAGCCGACATAGCCCGGGGGCGCGCCGATCAGGCGGGCGACGCTGTGCTTCTCCATGTACTCGGACATGTCGATGCGGACCATCGCGGCCTCGGAGTCGAAGAGCGTCGAGGCGAGCGCCTTGGCCAGCTCGGTCTTGCCGACGCCGGTCGGGCCGAGGAAGAGGAAGCTGCCGACGGGGCGGCGCGGGTCCTTGATGCCGCTGCGGGCGCGGAGGATGGCCTCGGTGGTGAGGGTGACGGCCTCGTCCTGGCCGATGACGCGCTCGTGCAGGACGGCCTCGAGGCGGAGGAGCTTGTCCTTCTCGCCCTCGACCAGGCGGGTGACGGGCACGCCGCTCCACTCGGAGACGACCTCGGCGATCTCCTCCTCGGAGACCTCCTCCTTGAAGAGCGTGTTCTGGCCGCGGCCCTTCTTCTCGAGCTTCTTCAGCTCGTCCTCGAGCTGCGGGATGCGGCCGTGGCGGAGCTCGGCGACCTTGTTGAGATCGTAGGCGCGCTCGGCCTTCTCCATCTCGAGGCGGGCGGCCTCGATGTCCTCGCGCAGCTTGCGGGTCTTTTGCACCGCGGCCTTTTCCTTTTCCCAGTGCAGCCGGATGCCCTTGGCCTTCTCGCGGGCCTCGGCGAGTTCGGCGCGCAGTGCCTCGAGGCGGCGCTTGCTGGCGTCGTCCTTCTCCTTGGCCAGCGCGGTCTCCTCGATCTCGAGGCGGAGCACGCGGCGGTTAAGCTCGTCGAGCTCCTGCGGCAGGGAATCCATCTCGGTGCGGATCATCGCGCAGGCCTCGTCCATCAGGTCGATGGCCTTGTCGGGCAGGAAGCGGTCAGTGATGTAGCGGTTGGAGAGGGTGACGGCCCCCACGAGGGCGTTGTCCTGGATGCGCACGCCGTGGTGCAGTTCGAAGCGCTCCTTGAGGCCGCGGAGGATGGAGAGCGCGTCCTCGACGGTCGGCTGGTCGACCAGCACGGGCTGGAAGCGGCGCTCGAGGGCGGCGTCCTTCTCGATGTGCTGGCGGTACTCGTCGAGCGTGGTGGCGCCGATGCAGTGCAGCTCGCCGCGGGCGAGCATGGGCTTGAGCAGGTTGCCCGCGTCCATCGCGCCCTCGGTCTTGCCGGCCCCGACAATGGTGTGGAGTTCGTCGATGAAGAGGATGATGCGTCCGTCGCTCTGCTTGATCTCCGCGAGCACGGCCTTGAGGCGTTCCTCGAATTCGCCGCGGTACTTGGCGCCGGCCACGAGCGCACCCATGTCGAGGGCGAAGAGGGTCTTGTCCTTCAGGCCCTCGGGCACGTCGCCGCGCAGGATGCGCTGGGCGAGGCCCTCGACGATGGCGGTCTTGCCGACGCCGGGCTCGCCGATGAGGACGGGGTTGTTCTTGGTCTTGCGGGAGAGGATGCGGATGGTGCGGCGGATCTCCTCATCGCGGCCGATCACGGGGTCCATCTTCCCCTTGCGGGCCTGGGCGACGAGGTCGGTGCCGTACTTCTCGAGGGCGGCGTAGGTCGCCTCGGGGTTGTCGGTGGTCACGCGCTGGGCGCCGCGCAGGTCCTTGAGGGCCTTCAGCACCTTGGCGCGGTCGAGGCCGAAGCTCTTGACCAGCTTGCGGAACGCGTCGGGCTTGCCGACCTCGAGGAGGCCGAGGAAGAGGTGCTCCACGGAGACAAACTCGTCCTTCAGGGACTTCGCCTCGTCCTCCGCCTTGGTGAAGACCTCGTTCACGGACTGGGTGACGTAGACCTTGGACGTTTCCACGCTGCCGCTGACCTTGGGCAGGCGCGCGAGCTCGCGGCCGACGGCGAGGTCGACGGCGCCCGGGCCGATGCCGAGCTTGTCGAGCAGGCCCGGGACGATCCCGTTTTCCTGGGCGAGCAGGGCGGCCAGGAGGTGCCACGTGTCCACCTCGTGGTGCTGCTCGCGGCGGGCGATGCCCTGGGCATCGGTCAGCGCCTGGCGCGACATGACGGTCAGTTTGTTGGGATCCATGATGTCACCGTCCTTGCACGCGGCGCGCCAGTCGGCCGGGGAGGAGTTTGCCCCGTGGACGCAGGGAACGGGTGGGACAGGCTGTGACCAACCGGCCCAGCGGCCGCGACAGGACGCGACACGGTGGCGGCCGGGTGTAGAAAGTGTCATGGCGCCAGAGCGGCTCCTGCTCGACGCGCCCGGCGCAGCCGATTATGAGGTCCCCATCATGCACCTCACCCCGTCGCCCGTGGTCCCCCGTCCTTTGCCTTGGATCGTCGGTTTCCTTCTGTTGGCCGCCGCCAGTCTTTCGGCCGCCGAGCTCGGCTTTGATCCAGCCGTAATCGAGTCGGCCACGGGTGTGAAAGGGGCGCGGAATGACGCCGAGGGCGTGTTCAAGGTGAGCCTGCCGCGCACGGACGTGCCGGTAACCGTGGAGGGCTGGCGAATCCCTCCGTTCATGGGACTCACGAGCTGGGCGGCCTTCAAGGGCGACGCGATGGGCATGACGATGGTGATGGGTGACACCGTGCTGTTCGAGGACGAGGTTGACGTGATTCCGGAAATTCGAGCCGCTTGAAGGTTAGGTCTGGGTCCAACAGAAAGGACTCAGATCATGAAAGGAAAACGATTCAGCACCGAAGAG
>OMJT01000007.1 GCA_900299415.1 Opitutales bacterium | reverse complement strand
GGGGGGGGCGGGGGGGGGGGGGGGGGGGGGGGGGGGGGGGGGGGGGGGGGGGGGGGGGGGGGGGGGGGGGGGGGGGGGGGGGGGGGGGGGGGGAATGGCCTTCGGCGGCGGGGGCGGGCTTGGGGCCGGGATAGGTGTAGGTGAGGTTGCGGAACTCGAGTTCGCCGCGGAGCTCGGTCACGGGAGCGGGCGTCGCGGGGTCGGTGATGTCCGGCGGCGTGTCCAGCACAGCCTCGATGCGGTCCATGCTCACCCGGCCGCGGAGATAGATGCTCACGACCCAGCCGAGGCCGACCATCGGGCCGCTCAGGCGTATGAGGTAGCTGAAGAACGCGACGAACCCGCCGACGGTCAGCGCCCCGGCGGCGCGCACCGCGGCGTCGATCTCGGCCGCACCGAGGCCCTGCGCGGCGAGGGTGCGCTGGATCTCGAGGCCGCGCAGCACGAGCACGCCGCCGTAGCCGACGATCACGAGGTCGGCCAGGGCGAGCATGAACACGAGCAGGGGCTGCTCGAGCGCCTCGACGAAGCAGAGGCGCATGGCGCGCTTCCGGTACTCGTGCCCCATCCGCGCGAAGGTCCGCACCTCGCCCTCCTCGCGGGCGAATGACTTCACGACCTTCGCGCCGGAGAAGCTCTCGCGGGCCCGTTCGGACATCACGTCGAGCTGCGCCTGCATCTTCTCGTAGCGGTCCTCGATCCGCCCGGCCAGGCGCGAGACGATGAGGGGAATGAGCGGCAGCGTGAGCAGGCTGGCGAGGAGCAGCTTGGCGCTGATGCCGGCCATGAAGGCCGGCACGAAGACGAAGTAGCAGATCGTGTCCAACCCGATCCAGAGCCCGATCCAGTAGAACTCGCGCAGGGCGTTGATGTCGCTCGTGGCGAGGTTCATCAGGTCGCCCGCCTTGGTGCGGTCGTGGTAGGCGGCGGAGAGCCGCTGGGTGTGGCTGAAGAACCGCTTGCGCAGGTCGTTCGTGAGCGTGATCCCGCCGAGGGCGAAGCCCATCGACATGAAATAGCGGAAGCAGCCGGTGAGCCCGACCAGCAGCACGAGCACGAGGCCGTAGACCCACATGCCGTGCATGAAGGCCCCGGGCCCGAACCAGTCCGCCGGCAGCCGCGCCGTGAGGGGGCTGTCGGGCCCGGCCGCGACGCCGTTGCCCGAGGTGACGCGCACGAGGTGGTCGATCGCCCAGCGCACGATCTGCGGGCCGGTCGCGTCGAGTCCGTCGACAATGAACAGCGCCACCGCCCCCATGAGATAGGGACGCCAGTAGGGCCGGCAGCGGCCCACCATGGAGGTGAAGCGGCGGATCACGGGGTGCTTGGGACGGAGGCGGCCGGGTGGTCAGGACGGACCGCGGCGGGAAGCTGAACGCTCCACGCTCAACTTACAACGCTCAACGCGCAAGTCGGACCCGGGTTGGAAGTCCACTCCGTCTCCATACCTTGCCGATTTGTCGGCCGGGCAGACCCGATCGATTCCACTCAGGGCCTGAGCTTGTCGAACGGCCTCGGCCCGGCTTTGCCGAATCCTTGAACGTTGAGCATTGAAAGTTGAGCGTTGAGCGTCCCCCTCCGCCTCCTCCAGCCTGTGTCCGCATGAGTTCCAACCCCGAGGAAGAGGGCGTGCTGCGTTCCCCCGCCGGCTTTGCCGAGGAGATCGCCGAATACGAGACAACGGTCCGCCGGGCGGTCTCGTCGGGACAGCTCCTCACCGCTATCGAGGTGGCGAAGGACGGCTTGCACCGCTTTCCCGACAACCTGACGTTGCGTCAGCAGCTCGCGCTGGCCCAGACCCAGGCCGGAGCGCTGGAGGCGGCGGAGGCGGTGCTCGAGGACCTCGTGAAGGAATCCCCGAAGGATGAGGAGACCCTCAGCCTGCTCGGCCGCATCCACAAGGAGCTCTGGCGGCGCGCGACCAACCCCGACGCCGGGGCGGCGGCGCTGCAGCAGGCCTGCGAGTTCTACGGCGCGGCCTTTGAGCTCAAGCACGCTTACTACCCGGGCATCAACCTCGCCTTCTGCCTGCTCGCCGCCGGCAAGCGCGAGCAGGCCCTGGACTGCGCCGAGAAGGTGGCGAAGAGCTGCAAGCTCGAACTCGATGCGCTGCGCGACTCCGCCGACGGCTGGCTGCACGGCACCTACGCCGAGGCGCTGGTGCACCTCGGCGACATCGACCAGGCCGCCGTCCACTACCGCAAGGCCGCCCAGCTCTTCCGTGGCCGCTGGCGTGACCTATCCTCGATGCAGTCCCAGGCCCGCGCCATTGCCGGCCTGTTGAAGGATGCCCCGACCGGCCGCGTGCGCTGGAGCGACCTCGGCTCCTTTCAGCGGCGGGCGCGCAGCCTGTTCTCCGGGCCGCGGGCGCTCGACCGCGACTGGCTGGACAAATGCTTCGACTTCCCCTCGGTCGTTGTCTTCGCCGGCCACATGGTCGACGCGGCTGGCCGGACGACGCCGCGCTTCCCGGCCGCCCGCGAGGGCGAAGTGCGCGCCGCGATCAAGGCCAAGCTCGAGGAGCACAACGCTGGCATCGGGTTCTCCTCTGCCGCCTGCGGTGCCGACCTGATCTTCTGCGAGTGCATGCTGGAGCGCGGGGCCCGCGTAAACCTCGTGCTCCCGTGCCCGGTGGAAGCGTTCAAGCTCCAGAGCGTGACCTTCGCGGGCGGCGACTGGGAGAAGCGCTTCCACGCCGTGCTCGCCGCTGCCAACAGCGTGCTCTTCGCCAACGCCTCGGAGGCCGCGCCCTCGCATTCCGACCCCGCCACCGCGCAGGCGCTCGTCTACTCGAACCGCATCGTCACCGGCCTCGCCGCGCTCCAGGCCCACTCACTTAGGCTCGACCTGCACGCGGTGACTGTCTGGGACGGTCGCGGTGGCGACGCGCCCGGCGGCACGGCCTCGATCGTGTCCGACTGGAAGCGCCGCAACCTCACCGTCCACGTGATCCCGCCGCCGACCCCGCCCGGCACGCCGCCCCCGGCCGCCCCCGCCGCCGCCGCGGCGCCGGACGTACGTCAGGAAATCAAGGCGGTGATCAACGCCGAGCTACTGAACTACCGCCGCATCACCGAGGGAAAGCTCCCGCTCTACATCCGTGAGTTCAAGGGCCGCGTCGGCGCGCTGCTGGCCGAGCTGAAGATCCGCCCCGTCGTGGCCGAGATCTGGGGCGGCACCCATCACCTCGTGTTCGACGACCTCGAGGCGGCGGCCCGCTTCGCGGTGGGCTTCCGCGACCTCGTGCAGGGCACCGACTGGGTGGCCCTCGGCCTGCCGGCGGACCTCGGCGTGACGATCGCGCTGCACGCCGGCCCGGTCTTCGTCTTCGACGACGCGGTCCAGGGCCGCCAGACCTGCGTGGGAGCGCACATCTCGCGCCCGGCCCGGATCGTGCCGGTGACCCCGCGCGGCCACATCTACGCCAGCCAGGAGTTCGCCGCCCTTTGCGGCGCCGAGGGCATCACGGTGGTCGGCTTCGAGTTCCTCGGCCGCGTTCACACCACGCGGCTCTTCGAGGACGCGCCACTGTACCGGGTAGACCGGATCGATGACAGCCAGGCCTAAGCCTAGGAGACCGTTAGGCGTTGCCCGGAAATGCCGACTTCCGCTCAGGCCAGCTGCCGCACGAGCACCTTCGGGTTCCGGCCGCTTTCCTCGTAAGTCTTGAGCCGCGCCTCGGGGAGGATGGCCTTGGTGGTCTCGGTGAAGCCGCACTTGTCGATGAAGAAGCCGAAGTTCTGCGTCGAGAGGGCGAGCACCTGGGTGACGCCCTTCTCCTTCGCCACGAGGCAGGCGTAGTCGACCATCTTCTTCCCGATGCCGCGGTTGTGGTAGAAGGGCAGCACGTAGACCGATCCGACCTCCGCCATCGGGACCTTGCCCGGGTAGAAGTAGAGGGTGACGCACGCGATGATGTTCTCGTCGATCTCGTAGACGTAGAACTGCTCGATGTTCTTCTCGATCGCCTGCTGGGTGCGGTGGAGCAGCTCCTCGCGCTTCACGGCGCTCCGGGTGAGGCTGTAGATGAAGCGGACGTCGCGCCGCTGCGCCTGCCGGATCTGCT
This sequence comes from Opitutales bacterium, assembly GCA_900299415.1. Taxonomy (GTDB): domain Bacteria; phylum Verrucomicrobiota; class Verrucomicrobiia; order Opitutales; family Opitutaceae; genus CAIYFD01. The sequence continues at coordinate 1,293 of OMJT01000007.1, read as the reverse complement.
GGTAGTCGTTGCCGTAGATGAGCGAGCCGACACCCTCGTTGGAGAAGATCTCGTTGAGCAGTCCGTCGAAGATCTGGCCATCGAGCACGTGGACACGCGGGGTGCCGGTCTCGATCGCGCGCACCGCGTTCTCGGCCTTGCTCCGGCCGGACTCGGCGATCGAGTCGGGCTTCTCGGCGAGGGTCTTCTTCAGGATCTCGAGGGACATCTCGCGCCGGACCTTGCCGTCGATGACGAGGCCGGGCTCGGTGGTGAGGTAGAGGATCTTGGTGGCCTGCAGGGCCTCGGCCAGCTCGGCGGCGAGCAGGTCGGAGTTGACCCGGAGCGAGCGGCCGTCGGGCCCGAACGCGATGGGAGAGAACACAGGCACGACCTCCCGCTCGATCAGTTCGCCGATGAAGTCCTTGTCGATCCTTTCGACTTTGCCGGTGAACTGCTGGTCGACGCCCTTGATGATGCCGGTCGGCAGGGCGCGGACGGCGTTCGTGACGACGCACTTCAGGGAGTTCTGTGTCAGGGCCTCGACGAGGCTGTGGGCGACGCGCGAGGAGGCCCGCACGGCGAGGTCGAGGGTGGCGGCATCGGTCACGCCGGTGCCGTGGACGTTTGAGATGGGGATGTTCCGCAGCTGCGAGAGCTCGACGAGCTGGTGGCCGATGCCGTGGACGAGCACGACCTTGATGCCGAGGCTGCGGAGGACCGCGATGTCGACGACGAGGTTGCTGAAGTTCTCGTCGGCCACGATCGCGCCGTCGAGGGCGATCACGAAGATCTGCCCCTGGAAGCGCGGCACGTACTTGAGGATGCCGCGCAAATCCGTGGGCTTGATCGTGGTCGCCTGCGCGGAGGGCGCGCTGGCGGGAGTCTGGCCGTTCCCGTTGCTCATGTCTGGTGTGGCCGCACGTTGTCGGGCATGCGGCCCGGCGCGTCAATGCACTTGCAGGGCCCAGCTGCGGGCCGTCCGGCTGCCGGCGACGGTCACGCGGTACTGCCCGGCGGGCAGCGCGCCGGCCGGAACGGTGAGCAGGACGACCGGCGCGGCGTCGCGCGCGAGGAGCGTGCCGGAGAGTTTCTCGGCGGTCGGCACGATCACGAGTTCCTGGCCGCGGCGGTAGAGCAGGCCGCCGACGGGCTGCTGCTTGTTGTCGGCGAGGGTGGCGGTGAGCTGGACGAGGTAGGGCTGGCCGGCCGCAGCGCTGGCGGCGGCGGTGACACTATCGATCGAGAGGGGCAGCAGCGGCGGGTCGACGAGCGCCGCGGTGAGCCCCTCGGGCAGCCCGCCCGGGGCGGCCG
>OMJT01000006.1 GCA_900299415.1 Opitutales bacterium | reverse complement strand
TGGTAAGCCGGGGATCGTACACCGTTGTTATTGCGGTCCGAGGCCGATCGTGCGTCGCGCCGGGACTTGTCATTCCCGGGCTGGGTTGACGGCGATGCCGGCTTCCGCACGAAAACCCTCCACTGTGCCGCCATCGATCTCGGGGCCACCAGCGGCCGTGTGATCGTCGGCGCCTGGAATGGCCGCCGTCTGGCGCTCACCGCGGTGCACCGTTTTTCCAACGGCTTCCATGATCTCGGCGGACACGAATACTGGGACGTGCCGCGCCTCTGGCACGAGATTCGCACTGGCTTGGCCGAGGCGAAACGGCGTTTTCCGAAACTGGCCTCCGTGGGCATCGACACGTGGGGCGTCGACTTCGTGCTGACGAACGAGCAGGGCAGGGTGGTCTTCCCCGTCCATGCCTACCGCGATGCCCGGACCCAGCCCGGGCTCAACCGCCTCGCCCGTACCCGGGCCGCGCTCGAGCGCATCTACGCTGCCACCGGCATCCCGAACGTCTTCTATAACTCCAGCCTCCAGCTTGCCGAGACCGTCGCCTCCTGCCCGGCCATCGAGGACCTCGCCGCGCGCTGCCTGATGCTGCCCGATTACTTCAATTTCCTCCTCTCGGGTCGGATGGAGAACGAGATCTCGGCCGCCAGCTCCACCCAGCTCCTGGACGTGCGCACCGGCGATTGGTCACGCCCTGTCCTCGACCATTTTCACCTGCCCGCGACTTGGTTCACGCCGCCCATCCCGTCCGGCACGGTGCTCGGACCGGTGCGCGGGTTTCCCGCCCTCGCCGGCGTGAAGGTCATTGCCGTCGCCGGCCACGACACCGCCTCAGCGTATGCGGCGATGCCGGCTGCCCCAGATGGGCGCGATGCCTACATCAGCTCCGGGACCTGGTCGCTCGTCGGCTTCGAGCACGACCGCCCGCTGCTCGGACCCGCGGCGCTCGCCGCCAATATCGCCAACGAGCGCATGGGCGACGGCGGTTTTCGTCCCCTTCGCAACGTCATCGGCCTGTGGCTGCTCGAGCAGACACTGCAGGACTTCGGTGCCCGGCCTGCCAACGACCGCGCGTGGAACACCCTGATCAAGGCTGCCGCTGTTTTGCCCAAGCCGTCGCGCCTGCTGGACGTGTCCGACCCCGCCTTCGGCAACCCGCCCTCGATGCGGGCCGCGATCGACGCCCACCTCCGCCGCCACCGGGCAAAGCCTCCGGCCAATCTCGCCGGCTATGTCCGCCTGATCTGCGAGTCCCTCGGCGCCGGCCATGCCGCGGCCCTGCGCAGCTTCGAGGAACTCTCCGGCCAGCGTTTCCGCCGCATCCTCATGGTGGGGGGCGGCGCCCGGAACCGGCTGCTTTGCCAAGCCACGGCCGACGCCGCCGGCCTGCCGCTGCATGCCTATGCCTTGGAGGGCACCGCCGTGGGTAACTTGGCCATCCAGCTCATCGCCCTCCGGGCGGTGCGGGATTTGCCCGCGTTCCGTGCATTGCTCGCCGGGCAGCTGCCCGGTACCGTTTATCTCCCCCGTTCCTGAACCCGTTCATCCGTCCCCGTTCCCATGCAGTCATCCAAACACATTGAGAATCCCGACGTCGTCATCGTCGGCAGCGGCATCATGTCCGCGAACCTCGCCGTCCTGCTCAAGCGACTCGAACCGCGCCTGAAGGTGCAGGTCTACGAGGTGACCGATACCCTCGCGCAGGAAGCCTCCAACGGCTGGAACAACGCGGGTACCGGGCACGCCGGCATCTGCGAGCTCAGCTACACGCCGGCCCGAGAGGCCGACGGCACCGTCAGCGTAAAGAAGGTCATCGAGATCTTCGAACAGTTCGAGCAGTCGCTCCAGTTCTGGGCGTTCGCCGTCGCCGAGGGCATGATTGCCAATCCGCGGGAGTGCATCAACCCGATCCCCCATCTTAGCTTCGTCCATGGCCAGACGCAGGTGGATTTCTTGAAGGACCGCCACGCCGGGATGTCGGCGCACCATTTCTTCAAGTCGATGATCTACTCGACCGACCGGAAGACCATCGGCAGCTGGGCCCCGCTGCTCATGGAGGGCCGCGCCGAGATGCCCGTGGCCGCCACGCGCATGGATTCCGGCACCGACGTCAACTTCGGCAACATTGCCCGCAACCTCCTGCAGTGGCTCGACCGGCAGGAAGGCTGTGGCGTCGCGGCCAGTCACCGGGTTGTGGACCTGAAGCAACGTCCGGACGGCTGGGACGTGACGATCAACGACCTCAAGAGCGGCGGCACCCGCCACAACCGCGCGAAGTTCGTCTTCGTCGGCGCCGGCGGCGGCAGCCTGCATCTCCTGCAGAAGTCGGGTATCGCGGCGGCCAAGGGCCTCGGCGGCTTCCCCATCGGTGGCCAGTGGCTCGTTTGCACGAACCAGGACGTGATCAACCGGCACAACGCCAAGGTCTACGGCCAGGCACTCGACGCCGCGCCCACCATGGCCGTGCCGCACCTCGATACCCGGACGCTCGACGGAAAAAAGGCCCTGCTCTTCGGCCCCTTCGCGGCGTGGACGACCAAGTTCCTCCATCGTCACGGCAGCGCGTGGGATCTTCCCGGCTCAGTGAAGCCGCACAACCTGGGCACCTTGCTCAAGATCGGCGCCAGCAACCTCCCGCTCGTCCGCTACCTTGTGCAGCAGGGCACCCAGAGCATGAAGGACCGCATGGAGGTCATGCACATTTTCTACCCGGCGGCGAAAGCCGCAGACTGGAAGCTGATCGACGCCGGCATCCGCGTGCAGGCGATCAAGGAGTCCGACGGCAAGGCCGGCATCGTCCACTACGGCACCGAGGTCATCAGCAACCCCGAGAAGACCATCTCCGCCCTGCTCGGCGCCTCCCCCGGCGCCTCGGTCTCGGTCAACATTGTCTTCGAAGTCATCAAGAACTGCTTCCCGCACCTCCTTAGCACGCCTGAGGGCAAGGCCCGCATGAAGGCGATGATCCCGACCTACGACGTCGATATCAAGAAGCCCGAGCACGCCGCCTTCTTCGAGGAACACCACGCGCGGGCATTCCGGACGCTCGGCTTGGCCTGAGTCCGGGGGCGGAGAAGCCGTCAACGGTCAGGCTTCGTGCCGACCGGCCCTGGTTCACCCGTTACCCGGCGGGGTGGCGTCTCCCGCCTGATTGCCTGAGTCAATTCGGCAGACCGGGGAGTGGATCTGATCCTCCGTGTGACCAACGGCCGGGGCATACCGGCCGCAATTGACGCTTCGGTCAGCCAAACATGACGATTTCGGTATGAGGCCGCCAGTCCCAAGTGAATGGGACCGTCTGTCGCTCTGGCGGTCGAAGGCAGCGGGCGGGGCGGTCGGCCTTCATTTCGGGCCTGACATTCTTCTGGGGCTAAATCCTACTAACTAAGTGTACTAATGATCGGTGACGGGTACGTAGTTTTTGTCCCATGATAGGATTGCCGTTTGCCGGATATCGGCCACCTTTGCTCCACCATGCCATCAAAAAAGATCCAATATTGGGCGCCGCTGACGTTTGATCTGACGCTGCCCCAACTCGAAAGAATCGAGACTGTGCGCCGGGCGCGCGGGCTCCGCAGCGCGAGCGAAGTCGTGCGTCTCGCGATCTCCGAATTCGACGTGACGAAGTACGCCGCCAAATCTCCTCGTTACCGCCAGGTCTCCGTGCGGCTCGATCCCAAGGTGCGCGAAAAGCTTCGCCACCAGGCGCGCAAGAAGAATGTCAGCATCGGCGAACTGCTCCGCGTGGCCCTCGTGGCGCTGCCGGCCCGCGCGGCTCGCCGCAAGTAGGGACGATTCAGGTTGAATCACGAGCCGCCGGGGGGAGTCCCAGGCGGCTTTTTGTTTTTTGGGGGTTGGCCGCGGCTCGTCGTGCCCGGCCCGCTCGGCAATCCGGCCCTGCCATCGGGTGGTATTTCTGCTCGCAACGGCGGCCCGGGGCGGGTTGAACCAACCTTCACCATGATTTCCACCGACACCCTCAACCACATCGAGAACATCAAGAAGCGCTCCGGGCATCTCTGGAGGTTTCTTTGACGTCGACCAGAAGCAGCGCGAGATCGAGGCCATGGAGGCCGAGATGGGCGCGCCTTCGTTCTGGGACAACAATGACCGGGCCCAGAAGCACATTGCCAAGCTCAATGGGCTGAAGCGCACGGTCTTGCCGGTCGTCGCCTACCAGAAGAAGGTCGACGACGTCGGCGTGATGCTCGAGCTCGTCGAGGCCGCCGCGGGCGCCGAGCGCGAGATGTACGAGCAGGAGCTCACCGGCACCGTCGAGGGACTCGTGGGCGAGCTCGACCAGCTCGAGATTGCGTCGTTCCTCACCGGGCAGTTCGACAAGAACAACGCCATCCTTTCCATCCAGTCCGGCGCTGGGGGCACTGAGTCCAACGACTGGGCTGACCTGCTTTTCCGGATGTACAACCGCTGGGCCGAGCGCCGGGGTTTCACCGTTGAGGTGCAGGATGTCCAGCCGGGCGATCAAGCCGGCATCAGCAAGGCCACCCTCCTGCTCAAGGGCGAGAACGCCTACGGCTACGTCAAGGCCGAGCGCGGCGTCCACCGGCTCGTGCGCATCAGTCCGTTCGACGCCAACAAGCGCCGGCATACCTCGTTCTGCGCGGTGGATGTGATCGCCGAGATCAACGAGGACATCGAGGTCGAGGTGAACGACTCCGACCTGCGGATCGACGTCTACCGCTCCTCCGGCAAGGGCGGCCAAGGCGTCAACACCACGGACTCCGCCGTGCGCATCACCCACCTGCCCTCGGGCATCGTGGTCGTCTGCCAAAACGAGCGTTCCCAGATCAAGAACAAGGCCGCCGCCATGCAGGTCCTCAAGGCCCGCCTCTACGAGAAGAAGCTCGACGAGCAGCGCAGCGAGATGGAGCGCTTCTACGGCGAGAAGGGCGAAATCGGCTTCGGCAGCCAGATCCGCAGCTACGTCCTCCAGCCCTACCAGATGGTGAAGGACCTTCGCACCGGCATTAGCACGAGCGACACCCAGGGCGTGCTCGACGGCGACGTCGACCGCTTCATCTACGCCTGGCTCCGCGCCGGCAGCCCGCGCCACCGGAACAAGGATATCCAGATGGAGGAGTGACGCGGCGGCGGGGCAGCCGCGAACGCTCCACGCTGAACGCTCAGGGATTCCAGACCCCGGAACTTTCAACCACGGATTTCACAGATCACACGGATTGGGTTCGGAACCCAAGCCGTCATATCCGTGCAATCCGTGAAATCCGTGATTAAAAAACGTCCGGGCGCTTGCGACTGGTCAACTCGCCCCCCACCTTCAGACCCTTCATGTCGCTGTCCTACGAAAACATCCGCGCCGCGCTGGCGGGGCAGCCATTGTTCGAGGACAAGTCTTGGCAGCTTTCCCCCGAGGCTTGGCCGCTGACCGCGGAGCAGGCAGTTGAGCTGAGCGAGATCGGCACTGCCTGCCTCGAGTTCCACGGGGCGCTCGAGGCGCTGTATACCCGCTCGGTCGCCGGCAAGAATCTCCTCCGGAACAAGCCGCTGCTCGCGCCGTGGGTTGCCGACTACCTCGACCGCGGCAAGCCCCCCGCGCTGCTCGCCCACGCTCGCGAGGCCCGCAACCGCGGCGCGATCCCGGCCGTGCTGCGACCCGATTTGCTCCTGACGGAGGAGGGGTTTGTCATGACCGAGCTCGATTCTGTGCCCGGCGGCATCGGCCTCACCGCCTACCTGAACCGCCTCTACGGCCCCGCCGGCATCCTCGGGAGTGGGTACGCGATGGTCCTGAATTTCCACGCCGCGGTCAGCGCCCTCCGCAAGGACCTGCGCAATCCGCTCATCGCGCTGGTCGTCAGCGACGAGGCCGCCACCTACCGGCCCGAGATGGAGTGGCTCGCCCAGCAGCTCCAGCTGGCGGGCAAGCGCGTGCACTGCCTGCATCCGGACGACCTCTTTCCCCTCGGCAATGGGCTCTGTTTCGACATCGAGGGCAATCCCGAGAAGATCGATATCGTCTACCGCTTCTTCGAGCTCTTCGACCTGCCAAATGTGCGCTCCGCCTCATACATCCTCGAGGCTTGGGCGGCGGGCGAGTTGGCCGTGACGCCCCCGCTGCGTCCGTTTCAGGAGGAGAAGCTGGGTTTCGGGCTCTTCCACCATCACCGGCTGCAGGAGTACTGGTCCGAGACCCTTTCCGCCGCGACGCTCAACCGCCTGCGGCGGATCATCCCGCCCACCTGGATCATGGACCCGGCGCCCCTTCCGCCGGGCGCCGTGCTCGACGGTCCCCGCGCCGGCGGCCGGGTGCTCTCGGACTGGCGCGACCTCGCCGCGGCGTCCCAGAAGGAGCGCGACTTGATCATCAAGATCAGCGGCTTCCACGAGACCGCCTGGGGCGCCCGCAGCGTGGTGCTGGGCAGCGACTGTTCCCGGGAGGAGTGGCAGGCCGGCATCAACCGGGCCGTGGAGCTGGCCCCGACCAACTTGCACGTCCTCCAGACCTACCGGAAACCGCGGCGCCTGGAACACCCCCTGTTCCATGCCCCCGCCCAACCGGGCCTGCCCGCCACCCTGTCTGTCCGCGCCGGTCGCCTGCGGTTGTGCCCCTATTATTTCGTCGTCCAGGGCGAGGCCCGCCTTTCCGGTGCCTTGGCCACGTTCTGCCCCCCCGACAAGAAGATCATCCACGGCATGCAGGACGCCGCGTTGCTGCCGTGCCGGCTGGGATAACCTTCCGGCCGGATCAACCCCCCCGGGGGGGTGCTTTGTCCCCCTGAGCGGGTCCGGATTTTCGAGGCACCCTTAGGTTCGGTCTGGGTGATGTGTTGAGGTTGATACGACTGACGCTGGTTGTCCATCTGTGGCGGAG
>OMJT01000005.1 GCA_900299415.1 Opitutales bacterium | reverse complement strand
GCCGGTGAAGCAAGGTCTGCTCGAAGTACGGCACCGCCGCCTGCGGCCGGCCGCGGCCGAGCTCGAGCAGCCCCAGGTTGTTCAGCGCCAGCCAGCAGTCGGGATTCTCCCGCAGGATCGTCCGGTAGAAAGTCTCGAGGTCGCGGTAGCCCGCGCACTGCCGCCAGGAGAGAACGGCGAGCAGGAGGAGGACGGCGGCGGAGGCGATCCGGAGGTAGGGCTGGCTCGACGAGCCGGCCGGGGTGTCGTCCTTGGATCCCGGCCGGGTCGTCGACCCAGCCCTACCTCCAAGCCGACCGGCCAGCGCGACCGCGCCCCAGGCCGCGGCGACGGCGAGGGTCACGCTGGGCAGGTAGTTCCAGTGGTCGGCGACGTAGGAGAACTTGAAGGCGTAGACATTGAAGAAGCCGATCGTGGGCACGAGCGTGCCCGTGAAGACCAGCAGCGCCGCGAGCGGCCCGCGCATGCGGCGGGCCTGCCACAGGCCGGCGATCAGCAGGCCGACCGCCGCAGCGGGGAAGAGCCACTGCCACCAGACGCCGGTGTCCACGGTCCAGCGCGGGTAGATGAAGATCAGCTCGGCCGGCCAGGCATACTTGGCGAGGTAGAACCAGAGCACCCGGCCCGCCAGCACGCCCCGTCCGACGACACTGAGCGCGAAGTCCTCACCCTGGGCCCCGATGAGGTCATGCTCCACCTTGCCCGTGAGAATTCCCATCGCCGCGCCGGCCACGAACCACGGCAGCACGGGCAGCACGTCGCGCCGCCATTCGATCCGCCCGCGGCGCCACCACGCGAGCACCAGCAGCACCGCCGGCAGCGTCGCCGTGAGCGACTTGGCGAGGATCGCGAGGACGAAGAGGAAGGTCGCGAGCCAGTAGCGGCGGCTGCGCCAGAATGGGTCGGCCCTACCGTCATCCATCCCCAGGTAAACCAGCCCCGCCAGCAGGTACCAGAGCAGCGAGAACGTGTTCTTCTGCTCCGAGATCCAGGCCACCGATTCGACGTACACCGGGTGCAGCGCGAAGATCAGGCCGGAGAGCAACGCGATCGTGTTGCTCGCGGGTTGAGGAGCGAACAGCCGCCGCACCACGAGCACCAGCACCGCGGCGCAGCCCGCGTGCAGCAGCACGTTCACGAGGTGGTAGCCGAAAGGCGCGTCGCCGAACACCCATTGCTGCAGCCAGAAAAAACTGTGGAGCAGCGGATAGTACTGCTCGGTCGCGCCCACCTCGAACCAGATGCGCCCCAGGCCCGCCAGCGAACGCAGCGCGGGCTTCGTCACGTAGTCCGGGTCGTTCCAGACGAACCCGTTGCCCAGCGCCGGCAGGTAGACCAGCACGGCCGCGGCAAACGCCGCGAACGGTCCCAGCCAGGCGGGACCGGACCGGGGCGCAGGGGAAATAGGAACTCGACGCATGCGGCAGGAGTGAAAGTGAAAGTGGAAAGTGAGTCGAAAGTAGAGAGTGAAAGTGCCTGCGGCGACTTCAGGCACATTCACTTCCCACTCTCCACTCACTTTCCACGTTCACTTTCACGCTCCCCACTTGCCACCTTCACTTTCAACTCGCTGGGCGCGGCACCGGGCATCAGCCCCAGCACCGAATACGCCCGGCGAGCCCTCAGCAAACCCGATTCTCGGTCCGGCCGGCGGCTAGCGCTGCAGTAACGGGGGCGGCCGGGCCGTCGCGGGCTGGAGTTGGTTCAGGACCTCGCGGACCCCCGGCAGCGAGGGATCGAGCCGCAGCGCCGCGTCCAGGGCGGCGCGGGCCTCGGCCACGCGGCCCGCCTGGGCCAGGGCGAAGCCGAGGTTGCCCAGGTTGCCGGCATTGCTCGGATCCAGCCGGGCGGCGGCCTCGAAATGGGGCAGCGCCTCGGTGAGCCGCTCCGCGCCGGCGAGCGTCACGGCCGCCTCGCTGTGCAGCCGGGCCGAATCCGGCGTCTGTCGCAGCGCCGCCTCGAGCAGGACCAGGTGGTCCTCGGGCCGCGCGAGGTTGCCCCGGTAACTGTCGAAATACTTCTCCGCCAGCGCCGGATTGAGGCGGACCGCCTCCGCCACCCGCGCCGAGGTGTCGGCCGACCGTCCGGCCCGACCGTAGGCCACCGCGAGCGTCATCTGCGCGGTGCCGAGGCCCGGCTTGAGGGCGGTCGCCTGCTCGAGGAGCGGCACCGCCTCGGCGACCCGGTTGTCCAGCATCAGCACCGCGCCCTCGAAGCCCAGGACCTGCGCCCGGCGGTTCGCGGCCGCGAGCAGGTTGAAGGACACGGACAGGACCAGCCCGACGACCACGGCCGCTCGGGCCGCCCGCCTCCAGCCGGCCCGCGCGGCCAGCCCTTGGTCCAGGGCCAGCGCACCAACCCCGGCGAGGAGGAGCAGCAGCGGCAGGAACTCCACCTCATAGCGGTCGCACGTGTAGCAATAAAGCAGCAGCACCAGCACCGCCGTGCCGAACAAGCCCGCCGCCAGGGCGAGGAAACACGCCAGCCCACGGCCGGCCCCGCGCCAGGCGAAGGGCAGCGCGAGCGCCAGCCAGGTGAAGGGGATCATCGCCAGCGTGCCGAAGGGCGTCTCCCCCCCGCCGTGCCCGGCCGGCGGCGCCCCCAGGCGGGCCGGTTCCACGAACGGGAAGCCCCCGCCGAGCTCCGCCGGGGCGAGGAAGTAGGCCCGGAGGTTGAACCAGAGCGGCGCGAGGCTGAAGTGCAGGCGGTCCTGCCGCTCGCCCGCCAGCTGGTAGGTCTGGCCGAATTCGAACGGACTGCCGAAGCGCAGCTGGTTGTACGCCATCAGGCCGAGGCCCACGGCCACGACCGGACCGCATGCCGCGGCGAGCAGGCGCCGGCGCGCGGGGCCGCCCTCCGCCCAGCCTAGCGCGACCGGGCCGAACAGCACCACCCCGCCGAAGAGCAGCGAGGGACGCGCCCCGACGGCGAGCCCGAAGGCGAGGCTGGCCAGGGCGAGCCAGCGGAGTCGTTTTTCCGGGAGGTGCACCGCCTGCCAGAGCGCCACCAGCGTCAGCATGACCAGCGCATGGCCGCAGAAGATCGGTACCTCCCAGACGTCCGGCCGGTTCAGCACGATCGGGAATCCGTTCGCCAGTCCGAGCGCCGCGGCGCCCGCCAGCATCAGCCACGCGGGCGTCGCCGGAAAATACCGCCGCCACACCGCGCGCAGCAGCCACACGCCAAGCAGGAAACCCACCGCGGCAAAGACAGCCACCGCCTGCTGGTGGCTGACGTAATGCCCGGTCATCGCCGCCGGCCAGAAGAGCAGCAGCGCCGGCGTGACGCCGAAGTAGAGGTAGAGTTTCCCCTGGTAGTAGGTGAGGTCGTGCACCCGGTTCGTGTCGGTGTACACCGTGCCGCGGAAATCCCCGTTGGCCGCCGGGTCGTAAGGGTCCGCCAGCGCCGCGAGCCCGGCGGGCGCGTCGTGCTTCAGGCTGAGCTGGCCCGACCGGAAGCCGTCGACGAGCTGGTTGTAGTACGCATCGGCCGCCGCGCGGTTGCCCAGCTCGGGGTCGCGGGTGCAGGCCAGCAGCGCGTAGAGCCCGACCGTCACCGCGCAGATCGCGGCCAGAGCCCAGGACGCCAGCGGGGACGCGGGGGCCGGACTGGGGTGGTCGGTCATGCCCCACCGTAGGCGCAACCGGGTGCGGGAAAAAAGGATTTTCCGGGGCTACCAGCCCAGCAGCCACCAGACGAACTTGGTCGCGTACCACTGGTTGCGCCGGCGGATCTCGGGGATGTCCTGTTCGTCCACGTTCGCAAAGACGCCGAGTTCCTGGATGCGGAAGGCCGCCGAGGCGTCGCCGTCGTTCGGATGGTTCGCGATCCAGCACAGGATCTGCGTGAGCTCCTCCGTCGGGATCCGGGTCTGGAGATAATTCATCACCAGGTAGGGCACGAAGCGCTCGGTGTTGGTCTGCGACTCGTCGAGCGTGCCGGCAATGTAGAGGATGTTGCGCACCATTTGAACGCGGTCAGTCACCTGGGCCGGCCCCCATTTGGGCAGCGCGGACTCGATCTGGGCGAGGTCCGCGCGCTGCGACATGTCAGGCTCATCGTTCGCCGCCGCAATCGGCGTCACGTTGCCGTTGTCGGGCGGCACATTGGCGATGTCGAGCCGGGCAAAATCCACCTTGGTGTATGCCTTCCAGGGCTCGGCCGCAACCGGCGCGGGCGCCGGGTTCGCCGGCGGCGTCTCGGTCTTCGCGGCGGCTACCGGCGGCACGGCGGCAGGCAGGATTGCCGGAGTCGGGGCGGGAGGAGCGGGCGCGGTTTCCACGGGGGCCGGGGTCGTCACCACGACTGGTGGCGGGGGCGCCACCACGGGCTCCGCCTTCACCTCGACCTGGGGGGCCGGCGCGGGCGGGGTCGGCGTGGGCGGGACCGGGGCGGAGGACTGCGGCGGCGGCGCGGGCTCCACGGGCGCGCTGATCTTCTTCAGGGACGGGCGGCCCGGGACCTTCGTCGTCATGCGCTTCGCCTCCGCGCCCACGCCGATCAGGATCCACACGCCCACGGTGGCGAGCAGCCAGGCTTTCTTGTTCCCGGTGAGGAAGCGCTGATGCGCGTCCCAACGGAATAGCTTGGCCCCGGTCACACCCGCCCCAAGCCCCGTGAGCACCACGGCGAGGCCGCTAAACCACACCGGGCCGAGGCCGTCGCCCTGGGCGCACTGCTGCATCACCTCCACCGCGTAACGGCCCGGGAAAAAGGCGGAGAGGTGCAGCAGCCACGAAACCTCCGAGTAGGCGGAGAGCGGGATGGCGACGCCACCGAGCATCAGCATCGGCAGGAAGATGCACTGCCCGAGGGCCTGCACGGCCGGCACGGTGTCCGCCAGCGCCGCGATCACGAGACCGAGGCCGAGCAGCGCGAGCGTGACCAGCGTGAAGGCGACCCAGAGCTGGAAGGGATGCTCCGGCGTCCAGCCGCCAATGAGCATGCACGCGATGACCTGCAGGATGCCGGCCACGAGGATCATCAGGTAGCGGGCGAGCAGCGTGCCGAAGATGATGCGAGCGGGGGGCACCGGCGACAGGCGGTAGCGGCGCCAGACGCCGTGCTCGCGCTCGCTCACCATCGTGGTGGGCAGGCCGAAGCAGGCGCCGCCGAGGATGGTCACGGTGAGCAGTTCGCCCATGTGGCGGATGAGGAGCGGCTCGTCGTCCTTGTAGAGCACCAGGAACGCGAGCAGGAACAGGACGGGGAAGACGTAGCTGAACGCCAGCGCCATCCGGTTCCGGACGTACATCCGGAGCGTGACCACCACGATCTCGCGCAAGTCGCCGTTCATTCCCGCAGCTTGGATCCCGTCAGTTCGATGAAGACATCCTCGAGCGTGATCTTGCCCACGACGAGGCCGGCGAGCTGCACCTGCTGGGCCTCGAGCAGCCGGATCAGCTCCGGCAGCGCCCGGCTGATATCGCGCGTGCGAAAACGGCCGTGCACGCCGTCGACCGCGGGCTCGGTGATGCCGGGGAGGCGGCCGAGGAGGGCCGCGTCCACCGGGCGGGAGGTTTCGAATGAGACCAGCTGCGTGAGTTTCGAGGCCGCGATGAGGTCCTTCGGCGCGCCGGTGGTGATGATCCGGCCGTGGTCGACGATCGCGATGCGGTCGCAGAGCTGCTCGGCCTCCTCGATGTAATGGGTGGTGAGCAGCACGGTGTGGCCGTCCTGCTTCATCCGCGCGATCTCGCCATGCAGTTCGCGTCGGGACTGCGGGTCGAGGCCGGTGGTCGGCTCGTCGAGGAAGACCAGCTCGGGCTGGTTCACGAAGGCGAGCGCGAGGGCGAGGCGCTGCTTTTGTCCGCCCGAGAGGGTGTCAAACGGGGCGTCGGCCTTTTCCTCGAGGGAGAAGCGCTTGAGCAGGTCGGCCGGGGGCACGCTCCGGCGGTAAAAGGAACCGAAGAGAGCCAGCGCCTCGCGGCCGGTGATCTTGTCCTGCAGCGAGGTGGTCTGGAGCGCGGCGCCGATGCGCTGCTTGACCTCCTGCGGGTGCTGCCGGGCGTCGATGCCGCAGACCTCGATCGTGCCGGAGTCGGGCTCGCGCAGGCCGATCACGCACTCGAGCGTGCTGGTCTTGCCCGCGCCATTGGGCCCGAGCATGCCGAAGATCTCGCCGTCCTGGATCTCGAAGCTCACGCCGGCGACGGCCTCGACGCCGCCGTAGCTCTTGCGCAGGTCACGGATAATTACTTTGGCAGGCATGGTGAGCGGAAGTGAAAGTGAGGGTGGAAAGTGAAGGTGGCGGGCGCGGGCTACTTGGCCGGGTCGGGCTTCGGCACGGCGCCGCTGTCCGGGTCGTCGAGGAGGCGGAACATGAGCTTGGCGGAGTAGAACTGGAGGCGAGCCTTGACGTCATTCTCGGCACCGGGGCGGGCGGGGATGTCGAGCTTCTGCAGGTCCTCGACCGTCACGAGGGGGCCGTCGATGGGATGCGTGGCGATCCAGGCCAGCTGGCGCACGAGGTCGGCCGCGGGGACCACCTCGTGCAGGTACCACTCGGTCACGATCGGCGCGAATTGCTCGAGCGGGGCAATCTGCAGGACGTCGACCATGGCGGGAACGTTGAGGAGATTGCGGACGCGGACCACGGGATCGGCGACATTGCCCGGCTCCCACTTGGGAAACCGGTTGTAGATGGCCATGGCCTCGGCCCGGGTGTCCTCGTCGATGTCGTCCTCCGGCGCGGCGATCGGCGTATAGATGCCCTTGTCCGGCGGCAGTCCCGTGCGCGGCAGTTCCTTGAGGTCGGCGACGGTGATCTGCTGCCAGGTCTCGGCCTTCTCGGCCCCGTAGACTTTTGGCTCCGGCCGGGGCGCCGGCGGGACCTCCACGGAGGCTTCCGGGGCCGCGGGAACAACTGCGGGGACCGGGGTCACGGCCGCGGGCTGCGGCGCCGCCGCGGCTTCGTTGCGCCAGAGCGTCGTGAACCCCACCGCAAGGCACGCGACGAGCGTCAGACCCAGCCAGCCGATCCGGCTCTGCCGGTCGTGACCCGTGCGGACATCCCAACGGAACATCTTCGCCGCGGACACCCCGGCGGCCAGGCCCATGACCAGCAGCGCGGCCAGCTCGTAGCGCACCGAAGCGAGGCCCGCCCCCTTGGTGCCGGCGCTCATGGCCGCAACCGCATACTGGCCCGGTGTGAAGGCGGCCAGCGTCTGGGTCCAGTGTGGCAACAGGTCCAGCGGCCGGGCCACGCCGCCGAGCGCGAGCATGGGCAGGAAGATGCACTGGCCGAGCGCCTGGGCCGCCTGCACGGAGTTGGTGAGCATCGCGACGATCAGCCCGAAGCTGCAGAACGTGAAAGACACCACGGCGAAGGCCACGAGCAGATCCTGCGGGTGCGCCGCCCCCGGCGTGCCCAGGGCGAGGGCGAGCAGGAGTTGCAGCGCGCCGGCCCCGACGAGGAGCACGAAGCGCACGCCGACCGCGCCGCCAACCAGGGACCAGATCGGGGTGGGCAGGAGGCGGTAGCGGCGCCAGACCCCGCGCTCGCGCTCGGATACCATCGTGACAGGCAGACCGAAACAGGTGCCGCCAAGGATGGCGACCACGAGCAGTTCACCGAGATGGCCTACGCCGCTGCTCTGGATCCAGTCCCAACGGTAGAAAATCCGGAACGCCGCCAGGAAGATGAGCGGAAAAAGGAAGCTATAAAAGACGGCCAGCCGGTACCGGAACTGGAGCCGGAGCATCATGCCAGCATACGCCGCCAGGCCTCTCATCGCTTGACCTCCGCGGTTGAGGGATGGGCCGAAACTAGCGCGGGGAAATTCATGGGGATCGGCGTCGGCGGGCGCAGGTCACGAGTCGCACGGGGCTACCAGCCGATGACCCAGCGGTTCAGCTTCACGGCGTAATAATAGGTCCGCAGCCGGACCTCCGTGCGGTCCTGCTTCGCCGGCACCCCCAGGTCGCGGAAGAGCTTGTCGTCGAGCACCGTGTCCGTGCCCTCGTTGGGGTGCAGGGCGATCCAGCACAGGATCTGCGCCAGCTCCTCCTCGGAGAACTGCGTGAGCAGGTAACGGAGCACCGCGGCGGGAAGGAAACGCTCGGCCACGGACTGCGCGTAATCGGGCGCACCAAGGAGGAAGAGATGGTTGCGGACCCGCTGGACCGGGTCCTCGACATGTCCCGGGGCCCAGGTCGGCAGCGTGGTCTCGACCAGCTTGACGAGTCGGTCGGACAGGCCGACCGGCTTCTCGTCCTCGCCCGCGATCGGGGAGATATTGCCGTCATCCGGCGGCATCTCGCCGATCGGCAGCGCGGCGAAGTCGAACTTCGTCATCGCGCGCCAGGGAGTCTTGGCGCTGTCACCGGGGGTCGGTGCCTTCGCCGCAGGCAGCGCGGACGGTGTCTTGGCGTCGGCGGCGGCCAAAGCCGCGGCCAGGCCAAGCCCGAGGAGGGCAGCCAAGAGCGCCGAAAGGCTTCGCCACGAGGGGTTCATCACAGGAGTGCAGACAATTGAAATGGGAGATTCGGATTGCAAGCGCTTCACCGGGTTCCAGCGGGGAGCATGACGGTTCCGCCATGACTTCTGTTGCCCGGTTTTTTCGTGTCTTCCGCGGCGGGGTCGCTTGGCTGTCGGTGGCATGCGGTTCCACAAGTACCACGCCCTGGGCAACGATTACCTCGTGCTCGACCCGGCGGATTTCCCCACCTGGCGGCCCGCCCCGACCGCCGCGCAGATCCGCGTGATCTGCCACCGCAACTTCGGCGTGGGGTCGGACGGCATCCTCTGGGGTCCCCTGCCCGCCCCGGACGGCGCGTTCGGCCTGCGCATCTTCAACCCCGACGCCTCCGAGGCGGAGAAGTCGGGCAACGGCACCCGCATCTTCGCCCGTTTCCTGTGGGACCAGGGTCTCGCGAAAGGGCCGGCCCTCACGATCGCGACGCCCGGCGGGCTGGTCCGGGCCGACACCACGGATGGCGGGCGCGTGATCGTCATGGACATGGGCCGGGTGAGTTTCGACAGCGCCGTCATCCCGGTCACTGGCGCGAGGCGCGAGGTACTCAACGAGAAGATCCAGGTGCTCGACCGCGAGTTCACCTACTGCGCCGCGACGGTCGGCAATCCCCACTGCGTGATCCCGCTGCCGGAGATCTCCGAGGAACTCGCGCGCACCTACGGCCCGCACCTAGAGCGACACGGCAATTTCCCGAACCGCACCAATGTCCAGTTCCTCAAGGTGCGCGACCGCCGGAACCCGCAGATCGAGATCTGGGAACGAGGCGCCGGCTACACCCTCGCTTCGGGCACGAGCAGCAGCGCCGCCGCCGCCGTGGCCCGCCGGCTGGGCCTGATTGACCGGGAGGTCACCATGCACATGCCCGGCGGCAAGCTACGCATTGAGATCGGCGACGATTACGCGATTCGCATGACCGGCACCGTCAACAAGGTCGCCGAGGGCACCATGCACCCGGACCTGTTTGCCGTGAAGGTCTGAGCGCGGGCCCGGCCGTAGTCTCTCCGTATGCGGCGGTTTCCGGTAGCTGGCCTCGCTGCGGCCGGCGATCCGGGGTCACCGACCCCGGCTACAATTCAAATTGAGCCGCCACGGGCCGGGCAAAGCCCTTGACCGGCTGTCTTGGCGAGCGATACGGTGCGCCGTCGGTTTCCCTCGTTCTTTTCGTAGCAACCCCAACCCCATACCCCTACCCCAATGAACTGCTCCAGCAGGTTTGTTGTCAGGTTCCTCAGCGCGGCCTCGGCCGTGCTTGCCCTCATCGTGTCCGGTTGCGCCTCGGGCGAAAGCGCCCCCAAGGGCCCCGTCGGCCCCACCGTCAATGTGCACTTCGAATCCCAGCCCTCGGCCGCCCTGATCGTCAACGGCACCGATGTTGGCGTCACCCCGCTCGACGTCGCCATCGAGGTCGATGAATCGGGCTTCCTGATTTACCCGGTGAAGATCACCTGGGACTTCAGCAAGACGATGGGCGGCCGCAGTGCCCCCAAGGCCGGCAACCTCGAATGGGTCGCGGGCAAAATCCCGCCCGCCAAGATCACCTATCTCAACGGCACGACGAGCGAGTCCCGCGACTACGCTCCAAAAAATCCGCCCGGGACCAAGTCGCCGGTGGAGCGCGCCTACTGAGGCGCCGCCCGACCCGCCCCTCAAGCCCGGCCGTCAGGCCGGGCTTTTTTGGGTCCACTCACGGCGTTTCCTCGCGGCGGGCGGTCGGCGACGTGCCGGGCTTGGCCCGCTGGGTGGCCTGGCCGTCCTCGCGGATGGCGACGTCGTTGAAAAAGATCTTCCGCGGCGGGATTTTGCCGGCCGCGTAACTCTTGGTCTGCATCTTGGGGCCCCGGGTCGATTCGAGCATCGCGGCGGCGCGGGCGTCGGAATGGCCGCTCGGGTCCACCGAGATGGTCACGGCGTAAGGCAGGGTGCCATCCTCGTTCACCTCGAGGTAGATGTCCTTTGGCGCGTAGCCGGCGTTGAAGCCGTTCACGATCACGTTCGGAGCGTCGTAGTTGGAGTCGATCGAGACGATGACCACCGGCGGGAGCTTGGCCAGCTCCTCGGGCGTCATCTTGCCGCGGCGGGGAGCCGGGCTGGCGGCGCCGTCGCCGGTGGAAGAAGCAGTCGAGCAGCCGGCCAGAACGGCGACGCCCAGCAGGGCCGGGAGGGCCCGCAGGAACATTTTCATGGTGCTTGGGGGATTGGCGCCCGGGCGAAATGGACCGCGAGGCAACCGAGGAGGAGACGCCGGGTTGGGCTTTCAGATACAGGAAAGTTGTCGTGGATCGCGGTTCGGGCCGAGTCGATCAGGACTGCCCGACCCTCCGTCGCCCTCATCGGGGCTAGGGAGGGCTCGTCCTGACGCCATGCGTCAGGCGAGAAAAAAGGCGTCCCGCCGGAGCGGGACGCCTTGAAGGGAGAGACCGGGAAGGGGCTTATTCCTTCTTCGAGGCCTCGTCGAGGATGTCGCCGAGGTTCATCATGTCGTTCGCCCCGTCGCGCTTGAGGGCCTCGTAGGCCGAGGTCTCGGCGGCGAGCTGGTCGCTGCTGTAGTTCGCGGCCTTGATCGAGAGGCCGAGGCGGCGCTCCTCGCGGTCGATCTTGATGACGCGCGCCGTGACCTGCTGGCCCGGGTTGAGCACGTCCTTGATCTTCTCGATGCGCTCCTCGCTGATCTGCGAGATGTGCACCAGGCCGTCGATGCCGTCCTTGAGCTCCACGAAGGCGCCGAAGGAGGTGATCTTGGAGACGGTGCCGGTGACCACGTCGCCGATGCGGAAGTGGGCGTCGATGTCGGACCACGGATCGGTCGCGAGCTGCTTCATGCCGAGGCTGATGCGCTGCTGGGCCGGATCGATGTCGAGCACGATGGCGTCGACCTCGTCGCCCTTCTTCAGCACCTCGCTCGGATGGTTGACCTTGCGGGTCCAGCTCATGTCGGAGACGTGCACCATGCCGTCGATGCCGTCCTCGAGCTCGATGAACGCGCCGTAGGTGGTCATGTTGCGGACCTTGCCGCGGACGCGGGCGCCGATCGGGTAGTTGTGGCGGACCATGTCCCACGGGTTCGGCTCCAGCTGGCGGAGGCCGAGCGAGATCTTCTGCTCGGTCTTCTGGATGCCGAGGACGACCGCATCGAGCTCCTGGCCGACCTTGAGCAGCTCGGAAGGCTTGGTGATGCGTTTGGTCCAGGACATCTCGGTGATATGGACGAGGCCCTCGACGCCCGGCTCGATCTCGATGAACGCGCCGTAGGGGACGAGGTTGACGACCTTGCCGTGGACCTTGGCGCCGACCGGGAACTTCCGGTCGATCTCGTCCCACGGGTTCTTGGTGGTCTGCTTGAGGCCGAGCGAGACACGCTCCTTCTCGCGGTTGACCTCGATGATCATGACCTGGATCTCCTCGCCCTGCTTGACCATCTCGGACGGGTGGGAGATGCGACCCCACGACATGTCGGTGATGTGGAGCAGGCCGTCCATGCCGTCGAGGTCGATGAACGCGCCGAAGTCGGTGATGTTCTTGACCACGCCCTTGCGGACCTGGCCGGGCTGGATCGAGTCGAGGAGCGCGCGGCGCTTGGCGGTGCGCTGTTCCTCGATGAGCTCGCGGCGGGAGAGGACGACGTTCTGGCGGGCGAGGTCGATCTTGAGGACCTTGAAGTCGTAGGTCTGGCCCACGTACTGGTCGAGGTTCTTGGGGGGCTGCACGTCGATGTGCGACGCGGGCATGAAGGCATCGACGCCGATGCTGACGATCAGGCCGCCCTTGACCTTGGCGCGCACGCGGCCGGCGGCCACGGAGCCCTCGGGAAACTTGGTGAGGATGTTGTCCCAGTTCTTCTTCTGCTCGGCCTTGTCAAAGGAGATGACGGGGTTGCCGTTCTTGTCCTCGACCTTCTCGAGCATCACCTCGATCTGGGAGCCCACCTGGAGCTCGCCGATGTCGATGAATTCGTTGGCGGGGACGACGCCCTCGGATTTGCCACCGATGTCGACGACGACCTCGTTCTGGCGGATTTCAATGATGGTGCCCGGGATGATCGCGCCTTCCTTCAGCTTGTCGAAGGAGGACTGGGCCAGCAGTTCATGCATTACGGACGTTGCGGAGCTCATGTGCGGAAAACCGATGAACGGGCGCCCTGCTCCGGGGGCACCATTTCACCGGGGTGACCCGCCGAAGCGGATCGTGGGTTGATGGTTGACCTGACGTGACGGGCCGGCGGGAGCATCGCGGCGACGCCGACCTGACCAAAGGAACTGCCGCGAAGGGTCAGAGTCGGCACCCCCACCCCATGCCGCAAGAGCAAATTTGGCGCGAGAAACCGCTGGTCTTAAGTTAGGGCCGGCTCGCCGAGCCGGCCGTAATGCCTCCAACCGCTTTAATCGTGGATTACACGGACTTACGCAGATCCAAGAGATCGCACGGCGCCGCCGTCATTGGTCAGTCCGCCTTGGGCGGATTCTCGCCACCCGGCCGGGTCTCAAGCATCCGCAGTCCAATGACGTAGGCCGAGACCGAGAGCCCGGCGGCCTTGGCGAGTTCGCGGTACCGCGCCGCCTGCTCCGGATTGTCCCGGATGGCCCGATAATAACGTACGGCCTCGGCCATGCGGGCTCGGTGGGCCTCCTGCTTCGGGCTCCATTTCACCCTGCTCATGTCGGGCTTGCGGGTGATGACCTGCCCATGCGGCGACCGTTTGTAAGACCCGCCATCGATGGTGCCGCGCAGCCAAAGGAGGGATCGGTTCAGGTCTGCCTTCATGGGACTGCAGCGATTCCCGCCCATTGCTTCGGCCGTCCGATTACCGCACCTCGGTCTCGGTTCGCCGATCCTGTAGGCTCCCCGGCCCTTGGGTGGCCGAATCCTGTAGCCTTCCTGTAGTCGAGGATTCCAGATCCTGTAGTCATCCCGCGGGGAGGTTCGGCCCAGGTTCTGGCTCGTTTCCGGCCTCGGGGGTGGCCCCCGGTCCGATCGATAATCCCCGCCTCAACCTACCAACGGGGACAAACCCGCGTAAATCCGGTTTCACGTCGCTGCCTCGCCAGGGTCGGTGCGAGACCAGCGGTACCCGCCCGGACCGGCCGCGACGACTTTGGGGACAGTGAGCGCTCATACCCCCGATAACGCAAAAAAGGGAGTCAATCTTTCACTCAAAATCACTTTTTGAAAAAAATATTCCGGCAGCCCTGACTCAGGTATAGGTAATCTCGTCCCCTCGGCAGCAACGGCCGCCCGAACCGAGCCGACCCCATCGCTGCCGATCCCGATTCAGTTGGGACGAAACCAGGCGAGGTTGATCGTCTCCGCGACGGCCTTGTACCCGGCGGCATTCAAGTGGAGGTGGTCGCCCATGTCGTAGGGGGCGGCGGTCTTGGTCGGATGAGCGGGATCGCGGACCGCGGCATCGAAGTCGAAGAAGGCATCGTACTCGCGGCTCGTCCGGATCCAGTCGTTCAGCGCCTGGCGTTTGGCCTCGCCCTCGGGGGTCCAGTAGCTCGCCCCCTCGAAGGGCGTGAGGGTCGCCCCGGCGATCTTGATGCCCCGGGAGTGCGCGCGGGAGATGAGCTGGCGGTGGGCGGCGATGAGCTCCGCGGCGCCCGGCAAGGGATTCTGGCGGGCCCGACCGATGTCGTTGATGCCCTCGAGCACGATGGCGTGGGTGACACCCGGCTGGGCCAGCACGTCCCGGTCGAATCTCGCGAGCGCGCCCGGACCCGTGCCATCCAGCAGGAGCCGGTTGCCACCGATGCCGGCATTGAGCACCGCCAGCCGCTGGCCGGCACCCGCGAGCCGGCGCGCCAGCTGGTCGGGCCAGCGGTTGTTCATGTCGAGGATGGAACCGGTCCCGTCGGTGATGGAGTCCCCGAAGGCCACGACCGATCCCACCGCCCCGGGCGCCGGCACCTCGACCCGGGCGAGGAAAAACCAGCTCGCGCCAAACAAGCCGTCGCCCCGGCGATAGGAGGTGGTCGTCTGCACGGGCAAGGTGACGACCCCCGCCTGGTTCCCGGGCGCGGAGACATAGTTGGTCTGCCAGGCCGCCGGATGCAGCGTGACGGGAGACTTCAGGGCCGCGGTGTCTTCCGGGAGATAAAGGTCGATCGCCAAGTCGGCAAAGTCCCGGACCACCAAATCCACCGGGTCGCTGAGCAGGATCGCTCCCGCCGGGATGGTCGCCCGGGCCGCGCCCCCAAAGGTCAGCACTCGGCTCGACTGGGGCAGGATTGTCGCGTCCTTGTCCCGCAACGCCACCTGCGCCGCGCCGATGGCCAGGGGAACCGTGCCGAAGGTGTTGGCCAGCACCACCCGGATCCGGGAACCGCCCACGGTAAGATGGACGATCTGGCGCAGCGTCTGATTGTTGAAATGCAGGAGTGACTGCGCCCCCTCCGGCACCACCTGTCCCGGCGCCACCGCCAAAATCCCCGGGGGCAGCGGCGGAGGCGCCGGCACCGCCGCCGGAGCCGAAGCCGGCGCGGCCGTTTGCGCTGGCGCGGGCGCTGCATCGGTACGCGCCACAGGAGCAGCATACCAAGACCCGATCCAATGCGTTTCACGTCCCGGGGCGGATTGCCCTACAACGGGCCGCACCGAGGCCAAAACCGCGATCACAGCCAACATGCGCCAGGCCGCGGTCAAAACCAAGCCGGGCACCAGACGCTCAGGCACGGCGTTCTTCATAGGAAATCGCAGGCCAGACGCAACGGGCTTGGGCTGGGCTTCACCGTCTATTTTTTCAATCCATCTGCCAACGCGCGCAAAAAGTCATCATATAGCGCGTGATCGGGCAACGGGGCCCCGGTGGCCCGGCCGGATGACTTGCGGAAGTCAGTCTCGATGAATTCCTCGAGCCAGGCCCGGACTTCGGTGCCGCCGTCGAGGGTGTCGGCGAGACGGACGGTCAGGACGACCTGGCTGCGGCGGTTGCCGTTGCCCTCGGCCGCCTGCGCGCTGATCGCCTCAAGCTCGCCCTGGGCGGCGCCGCCGCGCTGGTACTGCAGCCCGACCTTCGGGAGGGCCGCGACCGCCGCCGCGTACGCCGTGCGGCGGTCGGTGGCAAAGGTCCGGACGTGCGGCGTGCCGCGCGTGGCGGCCTGCTCGCGGAGGTCGCGGATCTTGTCGGTGACGGCAGAAAAGCCGCCGAGGGAAAAGGCGAGAATCCCGAACGCCAGGATCGGAATCATCTGCGTCCATCCGCGCCATTTGCGGTTAAAAACGGATCGGGGGACGAACCCCAAGCCCGGCCGCCTCATCGAGGCAGCCCTACCGTCGGACCTGAGCATGGTAGTCATCATCGGGAACGCCGCAGGAGTTTCAGGGCGGCGGGTTGCTGCTGGGAGATGCAGTGCAGGGTGCCGCGGCCCCAGACGAGGTCGACGCAGTCGATGGGCACGATCTCGCGTCCCGGGAAGCAGTCGCTGATGATCTCGGCGGCCTGGGCGTCGTTCCGCGGCTGGCGGAAGGTGGGGAGCAGCACCGCGCCGTTGAGCACGAGGAAATTCGCGTAGGTCGCCGGGAGGCGCCGGGCCTCGCGGTGCACGGCGCGCGGCATCGGCAGCTCCACAATGCGGTAGCGCCGGCCGGCCGCGTTGCGCAGGCTGCGGAGGCGCTCGAGGTTGTCGTGCAGCATCGGGTAGTTGATGTCCTTCCGGTTGGACTCGACGGCGGTGACGATGCCGTCGGCCGCGAAGAACCGGGCGAGATCGTCGATATGGCCGTCGGTGTCGTCGCCCACGATGCCGTCGCCGAGCCAGTGGACGAGCTTCACGCCGAGGAAGTCACGGAGGCGCTGCTCGATCTCGGCGCGCGAGAGCCAGGGGTTCCGGTTGCGGTTGAGGAGCACGCACTCGGTCGTCAGCACGGCATCGGTGCCGTTGACGTCGATCGAGCCGCCCTCGAGCACCATGCCGGGCCGGAAGCGGCGCAGCCGGAGCGCGGCGGCGATGCGGCGGGGAATAGCGTCGTCGCGGGCGAAGGGCCGGTACTTCTCGCCCCAGGCGTTATAGTCCCAGTCGTTGACCGCCACCTCGCCGGTGCGGTCGTTGCGGACGAAATTCGGTCCGTGGTCGCGGCACCACGCGTCGTTGGTGGGATGGGCGTAGAACTTGATCCGGTCGAGGTTGGCGCCGGCGCGGCGGAGCAGCGCGCGGGCGGCGGGCTGGCCAGAGCGGGACAGGTTGATGCGCACCTCCTCGAAGCGGCTGAGGGCGGCGGCGATCTCGGCGAACTTGGCCGGGATCGGGCCGAAGTTGCGGCGCCAGGTGCGGCGGCGCACGGGCCAGGAGAGCCAGATCGCCTCCTGCGGCTCCCACTCCGCCGGCATGCGGAAGCCCAGCGTGGCCGCAGTGTGCGCGGGGCGGGAGGAGGCGGTTTTCTTCGCAGGCATGGGAGAGAATGAAAGTCCTCAAAACCGAACGTGGGAAGTGGAAACACGATCCGCCGGCAGAGGTCTGCCGGCACTACATCCGAGGCCGATGGTTTCTCCGAAACCGAATGCTGTAGCCGGGGCAGACCTCTGCCCCGGGAGGCCCGCTCAGTCGATCAGCCGCCGGGTGAGGCCGGTGTAGGCGTCGATGCGGCGGTCGCGGAGGAAGGGCCAGTGGGTGCGGGTGTCGTCGACCTGCCCGAGGTCGACGTCGGCGTACAGGATCTCCTCCCGGTCGACCGAGGCCTGGGCGAGGATCTCGCCCTGGGTGCCCGCCACAAAGCTGCCGCCCCAGAACTGGATCCCCTTCCCGCCCGCCGGGGGCTCGTGGCCGATGCGGTTCACCGCGGCCACGAAGCAGCCGTTGGCCACGGCGTGGCTGCGCTGGATCGTCTCCCAGGCGGCGGCCTGTTTCGCCTGCAGGGCCTTGGGCTCCTCGGGATGCCAGCCGATCGCGGTCGGATAGAAAATGATGTCCGCCCCCTGCAGCGCCACGAGCCGGGCCGCCTCCGGGAACCACTGGTCCCAGCAGATCAGCACGCCAATGCGGCCGTGCCGGGTGGCGAAGGCCCGGAAGCCGGTGTCGCCGGGCGCGAAGTAGAATTTCTCGTAGAACTTCGGGTCATCCGGGATGTGCATCTTCCGGTAGATGCCGGCGACGGAGCCGTCGGCATCGAGCACCACGGCGGTGTTGTGGTAGAGTCCCTCGGCGCGCTTCTCGAAGATCGAGACGACGATCACCACGCGGCGTTTCTTCGCGAGGCGGGCGAAGGCGCGCACCGTCGGGCCGTCGAGCGGCTCAGCCAGCGCGAAGGCCGCGTAGTCCTCGCTCTGGCAGAAATACTCCGAGCGGAAGAGCTCCTGCGTGCAGATGACCTTCGCCCCGCGGCGCGCCGCGGTGTCGGCCAGGGCCAGCGCCTTCTTCAGGTTCGCCGCCGGCCGCGGGCCGCAGGCGTGCTGGAGCAAGGCCAGTTTCATTTACGATCTATGATTTACGATTTACGGTTTTCCGAACCAAATCCCGGCATCCGATCGCGGCCGGCACCGGCCCCATGGATCCGCGCCCAAACCCAATCGTAAATCATCAATCGTAAGTCGTAAATCAGTACACCACCTTGTTCAGGGGGTACTCGACGATGCCCTCGGCGCCGCGGGCCTTGAGCTGAGGGATGATTTCCCGGACGACGCTCTCGTCGATGATCGTCTCGAGCGCGATCCAGTCGGGCGAGCTGAGCTGCGAGATGGTCGGGTTGCGCAGCGCGGGCAGCGACTTCACGACCGCGTCGAGCGCCGACTTCGGCAGGTTCATCTTCAGGCCGACCTTGGAGCCGGCCTCGAGGGCGCCCCGGAGGAGCAGCGCGATGGTCTCGATCTTCTTCCGCTTGGCGGGATTGGCCCAGCTCTTCCTGTTCGCGATGAGCTTGGTGTTCGTCTCGAGGATGGTGTCGACGATGCGGAGCTTGTTGGCCCGGAGCGAGGAGCCGGTCTCGGTGATGTCGACGATGGCGTCGACGAGGTCGGGGACCTTCACCTCGGTGGCACCCCAGGAGAACTCCACCTCGACCTTCACGCCCTGCTGCTCGAAGTAGCGCTTGGTCGTGTTGATGAGCTCGGTCGCCACGCGCTTGCCCGCGAGATCCTTGGCCGACTTGACCGTCGAGCTCTCCGGCACGCACAGCACCCAGCGGGACTTCAGGGTCGAGGCCCTGCTGTAGACGAGGTCGCAGACGTCGACGACGTCCGAGTTGTTTTCCTGCACCCAGTCAAAACCGGTCAGGCCGCAGTCGAAGAAGCCGTGCTCGACATAGCGGCTGACCTCCTGGGCGCGGACGAAGCGGCCGTCGAGCTCCGGGTCGTCGATCGACGGCCGGTAACTCCGCGAGCTGGTCGCGATCTTCCAGCCCGCCTTGGCGAACAGGTTCTTGGTGGACTCCTCGAGGCTGCCCTTGGGCAGGCCGAGCATGAGCAGTGGCGCGGCTTCCGACATGGGGCCCAAGGCACACGCGGCCTCCGGCACCTTCAAGCCAATTTCCCGCGCGCGACCCGCCGGATCGGATCTGAGCTCGATGGAATGTAGCTCCGGCAGACCTCTGCCGGAGGATCGAACGGATCACCCGAACCTCCGGCAGAGGTCTGCCCGAGCTACAGTTTCGCCCTTAGTCGTTCAATTTGGGACATCACCCCGGCCGCGGATTACTTTGACACTCGTTCGTGCAATTGTAAAAAACCGGACGCACCCGCTCTTCCTCCACCCCCATGCGCCCCGAGCCGAAACCCCTGATCCTCATCGTCGAAGACGAGCCCGAACTGGCGAAGCTGATCTCCGTCCATTTGGAGAATGCCGGGATGAATACCCAGGTGTACGACCGGGCCGCGCACGCGCTGAAGTTCCTGAGCCACAATTTCGCCAACCTGATGCTGCTCGACATCAACCTGCCCGACCAGTCGGGCTTCGCGCTGCTCGAGGACCTGAAGCGGGCCGACAAGGTCATCCCCACCATTTTCCTCACGGGCAATTCACTCGAGAACAGCAAGGTCCAGGGCCTCGAGATGGGCGGTGACGACTACGTCACCAAGCCGTTCAGCTACCCGGAGCTCGTGGCCCGCATCCGGGCGGTGCTGCGCCGGGCCGAGTCGAACCGCGACCAGAACGTCACGCGCAACGTGGGCGTCTCCGACAAGCCCTTTGAGATCTGCGGCGCCCGCGTCAATCCCGAGCGGCTCGAGATCGAGTTCCCCGGCGGCACCCTCGTGAAGGTCGGCCGCAAGGAGCTCGGCATCCTCGCCCACCTCGATGCCAACCGCGGCACCGTCATCACCCGCAAGGCGCTCATCCACGCCGTCTGGGGCATCCACGCCGACGTGAAGAGCCGCTCGCTGGACCAGTACATCGTCCGCGTCCGCAATCTTTTCAAGGAGCACGGGCTCAGCCTCTACACCTTCCGCACGGTGCACGGCGTCGGGTACATCTTCGAGCCCTGAGTCGGACAACGCCGATTTAGGGTCGGGGGAAAGAAATCCCCCATCGTTAAGACCCCGAGCCGAAACACCAGCGCGCTGAGCACGGCAACAAACCGCGCTTCAGAAAGCTACCCGTTTGCCCCCCCGCCTTTCTCTGATAACTGGAGCCAGGAGAAAGTATGGGGACGGACAGCTGACCACGGCCCGGATCGGGTGGATAAAAATAATCCCCTCAGGTATAAACTGTCTGCTAACGATCCAGCCCGCGGAACCGTAGAATGGGCTAATGGCGACGACGCCCCCCCCGACGCTTCCGGGTCATCCTCGTGGATGACCACCGCCTCTTACTGGAACTATTGGCGGACTCGATCGCGCATCAGGCGGAATTCGAGGTGGTTGGTCGCTGCACTTCCGGCATAGAGGCAATCGAGGCGGTCAGGAGCACCCCGTGCGATGTCGTTGCGCTCGACCTAATGATGCCGGGCATCGACGGATTCGAGTGTATCCGGTCGATCCGTCGCAGGGACCCCAACATCCAAATCCTGGTCCTCAGCGGCAATCCCAATCCCGTCTTCGTGAGCCGCGCCATGAAGCTCGGCGTGCGTGGATATGTGGAGAAGAGCGCCCCGACGGAAGAGATTCTGGCCGCCCTTAGAACGGTGGCGGCTGGGCGGATCTTCTTTGGACGGTCGATTCAGCCTACAGTGCGAAAGCTGCAATCGTCTCCGTTCCCCCTCGACGCCGCTGATCGCCTCTCCGCCCGCGAAAGAACCGTTCTGGCAGGCATTGCAGCCGGACAAACCTCAAAGGCCATGGCAGCACAGCTGGGCCTTAGTGAGTTCACGGTCAAAAATCATCGTCGACGGATCAAGAGCAAGACCGGGTTCCAGACGAACGCCGAATTGATCCTCCATGCATCGCAGATCGGGCTGCATTCCCAGGAAGGGTCCGGAAGCCCCTTTTCCTGACCAGCCCGTCGGCTGCAGGAGCTGGTGGCGGATCTCAAGGGGTGAGAGGGACGCCGGAACTGATCCACTCATGATGTCAGTCGGAGACGTTGGTTGATGTGGTGGGTTGTGCGGTCGTTGGCAATCCCAGGCGGAGGGACG
>OMJT01000004.1 GCA_900299415.1 Opitutales bacterium | reverse complement strand
CCGTTTGAGGCCGCCATCCTTCACGTCGCCGTCCAGGCGCAGGCCGACATCCCGGTCCTCTGGGTCGACCACGGCTACAACCGCCCCGCGACCTACAAGCACGCCGAGGCGCTCCGCACCCGTTTCAAGCTCAACCTCAAGCCCTACTTGCCGCGCATGACGGCGGCGCACCGCGACGCGATCCACGGTCCGATCCCGACGACCGAGCAGGAGGAGGCGCTGAAGCTGTTCAGCGCGGTGATGAAGCTCGAGCCGTTTCAGCGCGGCATGAAGGAGCTGGCCCCGACGGTCTGGATCACGGCCCTGCGCAAGGTGCAGAACCCGAACCGCGCCGGCCTCGACATCGTCTCGCACGACGCGAACTTCGGCTCCCTCAAGGTCAGCCCGTTCTTCCATCACACCGACGCGCAGATGGAGGCCTACCTCAAGGAGCACAACCTGCCCAACGAGTGGGATTACTTCGATCCCGCCAAGGCCGACGAGAAGCGCGAGTGCGGCCTGCACGCCGCGTGGGGCGGGAAAGCCGCGACCACGGCCGCCAAGCAGTGAGACACGAATTGCACGAATTCGCACGAATCACGTGAGTGACCTGATTTACAAGGACGAGTGCTACAAGCTGGTGGGGCTCTGCATGGAGATCCACGGGGAACTTGGGCGCGGCCTGGACGAAGTCGTCTACAAGGATGCGATGGTGCTCGAACTGCAGGAGGCCGGAATTTCCTACGAGCGGGAGAAAAAATACGAGATCTCCTACAAGGGCACGATCCTGCCGCATCACTATTACGCGGATTTCGTGATCTGGGATAAGATCATTTTCGAGGCCAAGGCCGTGGAGAAACTGACCGAGGCTCACGTGAAGCAGGTCCTGAACTATCTTGCCGCCGCCAAGCTCAAGCTCGGCCTGCTGGTTAATTTCGGCTCAACGGCCCTCGAATGGAAGCGAGTCGTCCTCTAATTCGTGCCAATTGTTGAAATTCGTGTCCCCAAGCCTTTTCTGATGTCTTCCTACCATCTCGATCATCTTCAGCACCTCGAGTCCGAGGCGATCCACGTCATGCGTGAGGTCGCGGGCGAGTTTGAGCGGCCGGCGCTGCTCTTCTCGGGCGGCAAGGACTCCATCTGCCTGCTCCGCCTCGCGGAGAAGGCGTTCCGTCCGGCGGAAATCCCGATGCCGTTCCTCAACATCGAGACGGGGCACGAGTTCCCCGAGCTGATCGACTTCCGCGACCGACGCGCGAAGCAGCTCGGCGCCAAGCTGATCGTCCGCACCGTCGACGACGCCATCGCCCGCGGCCTCGCCACGCCGAAGCCCGGCATCGTCAGCCGCAACCAGCTGCAGACACCCGCCCTGCTCGGCGCAATCGACGAATTCAAGTTCGACTGCTGCATCGGCGGCGCCCGCCGCGACGAGGAAAAGGCCCGCGCCAAGGAGCGCTTCTTCAGCTTCCGCGACGGCTTCGGCCAGTGGGACCCGAAGAACCAGCGCCCCGAGATCTGGAATCTCTACAACGCCCGCCTTAACGAGGGGGAGAACATGCGCGTGTTCCCGCTCTCCAACTGGACCGAGATGGACGTGTGGGAGTACATCAAGAAGGAGCAGCTCGAGGTCCCGACGATCTACTTCAGCCACGAGCGCGACTGCTTCCGCCGCGGCGGCCAGTGGCTGCCCGTGCCGCCGCCGCACACCGACCCGAAGAAGCCCGACCCGTACGCCGGGGCGCGCCCGACTGAGAAGGAGCCGATCAAGCGCCTGATCGTCCGCGTCCGCACCATCGCCGACATGATCAGCACCGGCATGATCGAGTCGAAGGTGCACTCGTTCGACGACATCGTCAACGAGATCGCCGCCGCCCGGGTGACCGAGCGCGGGTCCCGCGCCGACGACAAGGCCTCCGAGGCCGCCATGGAAGACCGCAAGAAGGCCGGATATTTTTAAGCGAACATGACTGCATCAATTTCTCCGGCGCGCGGCGCCGGTCATCACCCGGTCGATATTTTGCGCTTCAACACCTGCGGCAGCGTGGACGACGGCAAGTCCACGCTGATCGGGCGCCTGCTCTACGACTCGAAGTCGCTGATGGAGGACCAGATCGAGGCGCTGGAGCGCTCGGCGGACATCACCGGCGGCGGGCAGATCAATCTCGCGAATCTCACCGACGGCCTCCGCGCCGAGCGGGAGCAGGGCATTACGATCGACGTGGCCTATCGGTATTTCGCCACGCCGCGCCGCAAGTTCATCATCGCCGACACGCCGGGCCACGTGCAGTACACGCGCAACATGGTCACGGGAGCGTCGCTCTCGAATCTGTCCGTGGTGCTGATCGACGCCCGCCTCGGCGTGATCGAGCAGAGCCGCCGCCACACCTGCATCGCTTCGCTCCTCCGCATCCCGCACCTCGTGGTGGCGGTGAACAAGATGGACCTCGTCGACTGGAGCGAGGCGCGCTTCACCGAGATCTGCGACCAGTTCAACGAGTTCCTGCCGCGCCTCGACATCAAGGATGTGAAGTTCATCCCGATGAGCGCGCTCAATGGCGACAACCTCGTCGAGCCCTCTAAGCACACGCCGTGGTACGTCGGGCCGACGCTGCTCGGGCACCTCGAGACCGTGCACATCGGGAGCGACTACAACCTGAACGGCTTCCGCTTCCCGGTGCAGTGGGTCAACCGGCCCAACAATCCCACCGACCACAAGCTCCACGACTTCCGCGGCTTCAGCGGCCAGATCGCCGGCGGCCTCGTGCGGGTCGGCCAGAAGGTCCTCGCGCTGCCCGGCGGCCAGACCAGCACGGTGAAGGAGATCTGGTCCTACGACGGCCCGCTCCAGGAGGCGTTCTGCCCGCAGTCGGTGACGCTCGTGCTCGAGCACGACATCGATATCAGCCGCGGCAACATGATCATCGGCCTCGACCAGCTGCCCGGCACCGGCAGCGACCTGCACGCGCAGGTCTGCTGGATGCACCAGCGTCCGCTCCAGCGCGGCAAGAAGTACTACCTCAAGCACACCTCGAACACGGTCCAGGCGATGGTGACGGAGATCGATCACCGCATCGACATGTCCACGCTCGAGCCCCAGCCGGCGCCGTCCGAGCTCGTGCTGAACGACATCGGCGAGATCCGCATCCGCACCGCCAAGCCGCTCGTGTACGACGGCTACGCGACGAACCGCCTGACGGGTTCCTTCATCCTGATCGAGCAGGGCACCAATGCCACCGTCGCGGCCGGCATGCTCCTGCCCTCCGAGCAGCTGGTGAAGCCCGAGAGCGGGGATTACATGATCTGAAGTCCGATCCGAGGTAGGGCTGCCTCGACGAGGCGGCCGAGTTCGATTCGAGGTAGGGCTGGGTCGATGACCCGGCCGGGATCGGGGTTCGCGGGCAGGCGCTGGGCGGCGTTGCGGGCGATTTTGGTGTGCGACGCGAACGGCCGGCTCGTCGAGCCAGCCCTACCTGCCTATCGGCTACATCGCGGCCGACCCATCAGGCTTCGCCAGGGCTACGGCTGACAAGGCGGGTCGGCCCTACCGTCCATCGGCTACATCCGATCTCAATCATTGGAGCACCGGCAGAACCCTGCCGGTGAGGATCGAATCGAATTCCGAGGTAGGGCTGCCTCGACGAGGCGGCCGGGTTCGTTTCCGGGGTAGGGCTGGGTCGATGACCCGGCCGGGATCGGGGTTCGCGGGCAGACGCTGGGCGACGTTGCGGGCGATTTTGGTGTGCGACGCGAGCTGCCGGCTCGTCAGCCTTCGCCGGGCCTACGGCTGACAAGGCGAGCCAGCCCTACCTGGGGAATTATCCGCCGAGGGCGGTCCAGCGCTCGTAGGCGGCGGCGACGAGTTTCTCGAGTTCGTCGAGCCGCGCGGTGGCTTGGCCGACGGCGGGACCGGCCTGCTTGAAGAACGCGGGGTCGGCCAACTGGGTGGTGAGCGCGGCCTGTTCCTTTTCGAGCTGTTCGATCTTGGCGGGCAGGGCCTCGAGCTCGGCGCGCTCCTTGTTGGACAATTTGCGACCCTTGGGCGCGGCGGCGGGCTTGGCCTCCGCCGCCACCGGGCGGGTGGCCGCGGCCTTGGTGGCCTGGGCGGCGCGCTCCTTCTGCCAGTCGTCGTAGCCGCCGTTGTAGTCGGCCACGCGGCCTTCGCCCTCGAAGACGAGCAGGCTGGTGCACACCTCGTTGAGGAAGGCGCGGTCGTGGCTCACGAGCAGGACCGTGCCCTCGAACTCGACGAGCAGGTCCTCGAGCAGCTCGAGGGTCTCGGCGTCGAGGTCGTTGGTCGGCTCGTCGAGCACGAGCACGTTGGCGGGCTTCGTGAACAGCCGGGCGAGCAGCAGCCGGTTGCGTTCGCCACCCGAGAGAGCGCGCACGGGGGTGCGGGCCCGGGCCGGCTCGAAGAGGAAATCCTCGAGGTAGGAGATGACGTGCCGGTTGCGGCCGTTGATCGTGACGGTCGCGTTGCCGTCGGCCACGGCATCCTGCACCCGCATGGTTTCGTCGAGCTGGGCGCGGAGCTGGTCAAAATACACCACCTCGAGCCGGGTGCCCTGCTCGACGGTGCCGGTCTGCGGCTGGAGCTGGCCGAGCAGGAGGCGGAGCAGGGTGGTCTTGCCGGCGCCGTTCGGGCCGACGATGCCGACCTTGTCGCCGCGCTCGATGCGGGTCTCGAGGTCGCGGATGATCCAGCGGTCGCCGTAGCGCAACCCGGCGCCTTCGCAGGTGATGACCTTGAAGCCACTGCGGTCCGCCTCCTGGGCGGTGAGCGTGGCCTTGCCGGCCCGGTCGCGGCGGGCGGCGCGCTCCGCGCGCATCCGCTGGAGGGCGTGGATGCGGTTGTTGGCCCGCGAGCGCTGGGCCTTCACGCCGCGGCGGATCCAGACCTCCTCCTGCGCCAGCTTCTTGTCGAACTGCGCGCGCTCGACTTCCTCGGCCTCGAGCACGGCCTGCTTGCGCACGAGGAAGGTGTCGTAGTCGCAGGCCCAGCCAATGAGCCGGCCGCGGTCCACCTCCACGATGCGCGAGGAGATCCTCCGCAGGAAGGCGCGGTCGTGCGTGACGAAAAGCAGCGCGCCGCCCCACTGGAGGAGGAATTCCTCGAGCCAGAGGATGGAAGCGAGGTCGAGGTGGTTGGTCGGCTCGTCGAGCAGCAGGAGCTGCGGCTCGCCGGCGAGGCCCTGCGCGAGCAGGACGCGGCGCTTTTGTCCGGCCGAGAGAGCGGCGAACTCGGCCTCGGCCGGCAGGCTCATAGACTCGAGGAGCCGCTCGACGCGGTCGTGGCGTTCCCAGTCGTTGTGCTGCTCATAGCTGCCGCTCTCGCCCTCCACCACGCTCCGCACCGTGCCGGCGAGGCCGGCGGGGACTTCCTGGCGCAGCGTGGAGAAAATCGCGCCGGGCTGGCGGAAGACCTGGCCGGAATCGGGCGCGAGTTCGCCCGCGATCACCTTCATCAGGGTCGACTTGCCGGCGCCGTTGCGGCCGACGAGGCAGACGCGTTCGCCGCGGTCAATCTGGAGATTGACGCGGTCGAGCAGCGGGGCACCGCCGAAGCTGAGGCTGACGTCGAGAAGGCTGACAAGGGCCATGGAAGGGTCAGCGTGGACAACAAGCCCGCCCGGGCGCAAGGTCCGGCCGCACCATGTCCGCGACTCCCGCGCCCGACTCCCGCTTGGCGGCCTCCCCGGCACGCTACAATGTGGTCGGCGTGGGCGTTTCCGAGCTCACGCTCGCCCGGGCCCGGGACCTCATCGTCGGGGCGCAAGGCACAACGCGCCGCGGCTATGTTTGCTGCGGCACGGCTCACGGGCTGGTCGAGGCCGGCCGCGACCCGGCGCTCCGCCGGGCCTTCAACGGCTCCTGGTTCACCACGCCCGACGGCATGCCCCTGGTCTGGCTGGGACCCGCGGGGGTGGAGCGGGTCTACGGCCCGGACCTGATGCTGGCCGTGTGCGATGCCGGCCGGGCGGCTGGTGTGAGCCATTATTTCTTCGGCGGCGGGTCCGGGGTGGACGACGAACTGGCGACGCGACTGCAGGCGCGATTCCCCGGCCTGAAGGTCGCCGGGACGTTCACTCCGCCGTACCGACCGATGACTCCGGATGAGCTGGCGGCCTGGCGCGCGGAGATTGCACGCCTCCGGCCGGATGTCATTTGGGTCGGACTCGGCACCCCGAAGCAGGAGCTCTTCATGGCCGCGCACGGGCCGACGCTCGACGCTGGCGTGCTGATCGGGGGTCGGCGCGGCGTTCGACTTCCATGCGGGCCGCGTGCCGCAGGCCCCGCGCTGGATGCAGCGGAGCGGACTCGAGTGGCTCTTCCGCCTCGCGGCCGAGCCGCGCCGCCTGGGCGGTCGCTACCTGAGGACAAATCCGGCGTTCGTGTTCGCCGTGCTCGCGCAGAAGACCGGCCTGCGGCGGTATGAGATGACCTGAGACGACCGGTAGGGTTGGCTCGAGGAGCCGGCCGTCCGCGTCGCCCACCGAAAACGCCCGCATCGTTGCCCGGCGCCGATCCGCGAAACCATAAACCCGGCGGCCTCGGCGAGGCAGCCCTACCATCGAACCCGGCCGGGTC
Organism: Opitutales bacterium; assembly: GCA_900299415.1. Lineage (GTDB taxonomy): Bacteria > Verrucomicrobiota > Verrucomicrobiia > Opitutales > Opitutaceae > CAIYFD01. Next base: position 9,184 of record OMJT01000004.1, on the reverse strand, counting down.
ATCGACCCAGCCCTACCTTCGGAAATCGGTTTACTGAACTTCGTACACCTCGATCAGCGCGACGCCGGGGGAGCCGGCGACGGTGGACGAAACTTGGTAGGGTTTGAGGATCGCGGTGTACATGCCGGGGGCGAGGTCGACCATGATGCAGGGCTCGCGACGGTTGGCCGGGGCCATGCCGGCGGCCTTGATCTGGAGTTCGCCGTAATAGACGGCGAGCGGCTGCGTGTCGGGCGAGGAGAAGGTGGTATTTTGGGCGGCCCAGTCGTCGTTGACCATCACCAGGTCGCTCGTGCCGTTGTAGAGCTCGAGGTAGGGATCATTCATCGCGCCGTTGACGCCGGTCATGCTCGGACCTTGGCCGCGAATCACGATCCGTTTTGTCGTACCCGTGGTGCCGCTCACGATGAAGCCCGCGATCATGGGCGTGCCGGTGGCGGAATAGCCCCGGGTGGAAAGCGCGGTGATCCGGGTGCCCGCGGACGTGACCTCGTAGGCCTCGACGAGCGCCGTGCCGGTGCTGCCGTCGGAGCTCGTGACGTTGGCGCTGTACGTGCCGGGCGGAAGGTCGACGAGCAGGGCGGCATCGCGGCTGCCGGTGGCGGCGCTGGTGCCGCCGGCGGTGGCGATCGCGGCGGGCGTGCCGACCGGGTAGGAGGCGTCGAGGGTCGTCTGGGTGCCCCAGTCGTCGTTTTCGGCGATGGTGCGCGTGCCGCCGTCGAGGCGGTAGAGGGTGAGCTTGGGATTCGCGAGCGCGTTGGGCACGCCCGCCGTGCTGAGGGCCGGGCCGTTGCCGCGGATGAGCATCCGCTTCGTGGTGCCGGCGGTGCCGGACACGATGAAGGCGCCGATCAACTGCTGCTCCGAGGCGGTGCCGACAAACGCGCGAGAGGAGACGGCATAGAGCGTGCCGGCGTTGGCCGGGGCCTGCTGTTGGAGGCGGAAGGTCGAAACCTCGAAGCTGACCTGGTCGATGGAGCGGGCGCAGTCAGCCGACGTGGCGTTGCCGACGACGCTGCCGATGGAGGCGCCACGATCGGTGGGTGTCACCAACGGGGTCGAGAAGTAGGGCAGGAACGTGTAGCCCGGGCTGGCGTCGTACGACATGATGTCGCGGTAGCGGACGCCGTTCGCCGCTGTGAAGCGGTAGCCGTAGCTGTAGGCAAAGGCGCCCTGGCCCGAGGAATTCTCGGGGTTGTGGGTGCAGCCCAGGTTGTGCCCGACCTCATGGGCGAAGACGTGCTCCACCGTCATGTAGTTGTATTGGACGACCGAGAATCCGTAGAGGGGATTGGTGGCATGGTCGAACTCGCCGACGGACATGGTCCAGGCGATGCCGGCGCTGACGGTGTCGAACCGCTGCTGCAGCAGGCACACGAGATCGGCCCCGGACTGGTCGCGCAGGGCGTGGATCTCGTCCATGAACCCGTCGGTGGTCCCGCTGACGCGCGTGAGCAGGGTGGACTGCCAGTTGGCGGCGTCGGTGGTGAGCTCATCGCCCGAATAGGTAGTCTGGGCGATGCGCACGAGGCGGACTTGGGCCTGGGCGAGGCTGCGGGTGAGGTCAGCGTTGAGCTGGGCCACGCCGGCATCGCAGGCGCTCTGGATGGCGGCGACCCGCGCGCTGCCCGTCATGGTCGACAGGACGGCCTGAGTATAGAGCATCATCAGGTCGATCCGCACGTTGGCGCCAACGGTGGCGGCCTCGGCCGGCCGGTCGGTGAACGAGATGTCCGGGTTGGCGGGGAGCAGGTTGGCGGCAGCCGCGCGGCGCCGGGCGACCTCGGCGAGGGCGTCGGCGTCGACGATCGGTTTCAGTCCGCCGCCGCACGATTTCAGCAGGACCGGGTCGACCTTATAGTACTGCTCGGCGTCCTCGCTCGCGGCGCGCAGTTCGTACTCTCCAAGGTCGGGATCCTCGAGGTGGGCGTGCAGGAAACCTTCATTGTAGGCGAAGATCACTCGGCTGTCCGGGTGGCCTTCCAGCCGGCCGAGGCTCGTGAACCGGTCTGTCCCGAGGCTTTCGCTGGATTGGATGACCACCGTCGTGCGCCCGCCATCTGGCAGGGGCAACTCCAGCCGGCCGGTGTCACGCGGCTGCCAGAAGGGCGAGGCCTTGCTCTCGATCAGCTCGCGATTGATTCGCACGTAGCGGACAACCGACGCCGGCGGGCGCAGGGCGGCGGTGAGGACATCGGCATTGGCCGGTTGCACAAAGGCGAGCAGTTGTCCGGCGCCGAAGCCGGGCTCAACGGTCGGCGCGGGCAGGGTGGTCTCGGCAATGGGCGCGACGCCGGAGTCGTTCGCGGCCGTGACGACAGGACGCGTCATGCTCGGTCGCGGCGCGGCGGCGCGGGGGCCGGGTGGGGATTGCTGGAAGGCCACGATGCCCCCGAGGACGAGGGCGACCAACACGAGCAGTGGGAGACGGCGGGAGGGTGCCGGAGGCATCAGTCTCATGAGACGGGATTTTCGAACCTTGAGACGATGGCAAAACCGTCTGGTTCAATCCAGAAGGTAACAGGATTGTGCGGCCGGGCCCGGGAACGCCGGCGGGATCAGGGGGCGAGCAGCCCCGAGGCGCGCAGTTGGTTGTTGGTCCGCTCCAAGTTGTTGCGTGCGGCGGTGGCGGTGGGATCCAACCGCACGGCCTCGGCGAACTGGGTGCGGGCGTCGCCGAGGCGTCCGATCTGCGCGAGCACGATGCCAAAGGCGTTCCGGAATTGGGCATCGTTGGGCTGGAGCCGCACCACCTCGGCATACTGCGCGGCGGCCTCGGGCAGGCGGTTCAGGTTGCTGAGGGCCGCGGCCAAGTTGACGCGGGCACCGAGATGGTCAGGGCGTTCCTTGATCAGGGTCGCAAGCTCGGGGATGGCGGCGTCCGCCCGCCCGCTCTGCAGGAGCGAGAAGGCGCGCAACATGCGGACCTCCCAGTCGCCGGGCCGTTGCCGCAACGCCTCGTCGAAGGCGGCAATGGCTTCGCGAGATTGGCCGCTGTCGTCCAACGCCCGGCCCAAGTTGACCCAGGCCCCGACGAAGGTCGGTAACAGCGTGACCGCCTCGTGGTACTGCTCCGCGGCCTCCCGGGGTCGGTCGAGATTCATGAGCGCGCTGCCGAGGTTGTTGCGGAAGCTCGCCATCCGCGGATCCAGGCGCACGGCCTCCGTGAACTGGGCCCGGGCCTCCTCGGTCCGTCCGGCGGCGGCGAGGGCGATGCCAAGGTTGCTGTGGGCGTGGGGATTCTCGGGACGCCGTGCGGCAGTCTGCGACCACAGCGCTAGATCGGATTGATAGTCGGTGTTGCGCTGCCAGGTCACCACGCCCCAGACCACGGCCAGCCCCCCGGCGAGCGCGGCGGCGATGGTCCCGCGCCGACCCGGGGGGAGCCGCCGCACCACGAGGGCGGCTCCGAGGAAAAGCAGCGGGGCGAGCGCGAGGTACATGCGGTGCTCGGAAATCGTCTGGCGATTCGCCGGCACGAGGCTGGTCGGCGCGAGCACGGCAAAGAACCATCCTGCGAGGAAGCCCGCGGCGGGCTTTTTCCAGAGCAGCCAGAGGGCGCCGAGGGCCAGCGCGGCCACCACCAGGACGGCGGGCAGGGCCGTCATGGCCTGTTCCGGGAAGATCGCCCCGTAATCGAAGATCAGGGGATGCGGCCAGAGCACGAGTCGCAGGTAATGCAGGATCGCCGGCCCCTGCGTGAGCAGGTAGTCGCCGAGCGAAACATTGAGGCCGAGCCCCATCGAGCCGCCGCGGTTGCGGGTAGAGAGGACGAGGGCACCGAGCAGGAGCCAGGTCGCGGCGAGTCCGCCGTAGTAGATCCGGCGCCGGCGCCAGGCCTCGGCGATCGTGCCGCTGACGAACGCGCGGTCGAAGAGCAGCACGATGACCGGCGCGGACACCATCACCTCCTTTGTCGCCATGCCAAGAAAACAGGCCCCGACGGAAAAGCCCATCCAGATGCCTGCTTTCTTGCCCTCCGTAGGCCCGGCGGAGGAGGGCCTTTCCACCCCGCGGAGGAAGCAATACAGGGTGAGGAGATAAAGCAGCGCCATCAACGACTCGGCCCGCTGGACCACATAGGTCACTGCCTCGGTCTGGAGGGGGTGCAGCCCCCAGAGCAGGGCCACAGCGGCGGCGAAGGGCACGACGAGTTCCGGAGGGCAGAGGGCGGAGCGCGGAGGACTTCCGGACTCGGTCCCCGGGATCAGCAGCGTGCGCCGGAACAGGCCGAAGAGCACCAACATCGCCGCGAGGTGGATGGCGAGATTGACGACGTGGTAGCCGACGGGGTTGAGGCCACCGACGGCATAATTGAGCGCGAGCGTGAGATTGACCAGCGGCCGGCCGCCGACCGTCTGGCCATCGGCAAACGGTGGCGAAAGCACAGCGGGGGAGAGGCTGCGGATGGTCTCGTTTTCCACGATCGCCTCGACGTCGTCGAAGACGAACGGCCCGCGGAAGCTGTTCGCGTAGGCGAGGATGGCCGCGACCACGAGCACGAGGGCGGCGAGGAAAACGTTCCGGCGCGCGGGCGGGGATGGAACGACGGCCGGTTTCATGGCGTGGGGCTCACCGGGGCGAACCCAAGGATCAGAAGCGACCGCCGTCAAGGCGCCCGGAGGGAATTGGCCTGCCTTGGGCGGAGATTCGTGATCCATTTCTGGCGGAGCGCGCGCCATGGGGAGTTCGAGCACCCCATCGACCATGAAACCCACTGACCCGGAATATGCCGAACTCGCGGCCCGCGTGGCTCGCCTTGAGGCCCAGGTGGCCCGGTTGTCGCCGCCGGACGGCGCGATCGCAAATCCTCTACGGGTTCCGCCGCCGGTTTCGGTGCCGAGCGTGGCCGAGGGTCCACTCGCCGATCCGCCGGTGCTCCGGCCCGTGCACGCGCCCGAGCCGGGAACCGGAGACACGGTGCCGGAACGCCGCGAGATTCCGTCGGCCGTGTGGATCGCGGGTGCCGGGGCGGTGATCTTCCTGATCGGCGTGATCTATTTCCTGACGGTGTCGATCCAGCGCGGCTGGGTTTCGCCCGGCGTGCGCGTGCTGGGCGGGGCGGTCACCGGGGCCGCGCTCGGGTACGGGGCGGTGCGGCTGCTCCGGGGCTCGGCGCGGTCGCTCGGCGTGGCACTGCTCGCGGCTGGGCTCGGCACCTGGACCTTCGCCTTTTATTACGGGGCGCAGCAGGCGCACCTGTTCCCGGTCGGCGTGGGCTTTGGCGGCGCGGTCGCCGCCACCATGCTGGCGGGCTTCCTCGCGGCCCGGGTACGGAGCGACGGGGCGCTGGGGGCGGGCCTCGTGACGGGACTCATCGCGCCGTTGGCGTTCTCAAGAGGCACCGGCTCGATGACGCTGCTGCTGGTGTACCTCGTGCTGCTGGTGGCGGCGCAACTGGCGGCGGTATACGCCACGGGCACGGGCGGGGATTGGTCCTGGTCGCGGCTGGCGAGCGTGCTGGGGACTTGGATGGTGTTCGCGATCGTGGTGGCCGACGGCCACTGGGTCCTCGCGGCCGGGGTGCAGCTTGGACTTGTGGCGCTGCTCGGGGGCGCGGTCCTCGTGCTGGCCTGGTTGCCGCGCCACCCGGAGCAGCCCTCGGGTCCGGGGGCCATGACGGTGCTGAATCTGGTGGCGGTCGCGGCCGCCGGGCCGGCGATCTGGGATCGCACGCGGTTGCCGATTGAGCGGATGAGCGGGTGGCTGTTGGGGTTGGCCCTCGTGAGCGCGGCGCTCATCGGCCCCGCGCGGAAGCGGATGGGAAACCAGGCGCACGATCTTCCCCTGCTTTTGCTCGCCGTTGGATTCCTGATGGTGGCAGTGCCGGTGGCGCTGGATTGGAATTGGGTCCTTCTTGCCTGGGGCGTGATCGCCCTGCTGCTCGCGGCGGCTGCGTGGGCGACCACGCGGGTGGGGCGCGAGGACGCCGGGGCGCTGCGGTGGGTGGCGGCCCTCACTTCGGTGGTGGCGACCGGGCACTGGATTTTTCATGCCGTTGGGTATCGCGAGGGAGACATGGCCGTCGTGAACAAGGTGTTCATCACTGGCGTGATCTTGGCGCTGGCGTGGGGTTTCATCAGCCGGACGGCGGGCCCGTGGCGTATGTTGGGCTTCGTCCTGCTGCAGTTCGTGGCGGTCAACAACCTCGCGTGGGAACTGATGCGGAGCGTGCCCGCGGTGCGGTTGGGCGGGTCGGCCCTCTCGTTGGGGCACTTGCTGGCAACGCTGGTTTATGCCGCGAGCGGGGCGGTGGCGTGGTTCCGCGGCGTGTCGATGCGCGATGACGGGGAGGCGGCGAAGGTCGTCCGGGTCTGCGGTTACGCCTGGTTGGCGTGGGCCACGGGCAAGCTTCTGTTGCACGACCTGGCGGGCACGGAGCTGCTGTTCCGCGCCCTCGCGGCGTTCGGGGTGGGAGCAATCTTTATCGCGGCCGCTTTGCTCGCGAACCGCCGGGCAACGCGCGCCGCGCGGGGCAGCTGAGACCGGGCCGCGTCAGGGCGCGGGTGCCGCGGCCAGCTCCCGCAGGCGCTTCTGCGCGAGGTAGCTGTCGGGCGTGTTGGGGTGATTCTCGACCACGAAACGATACTGCGCGATCGCCTCGGGGAGCTTCTTTTGTCCCTCCAACACGCGGGCCTTCACGTAGGCGGCCTCGGAGCGGACCTCGGGCGGCAGGTCCGTGCGCTGCTCGACCCGCTCCACCTCCTTCATGGCTTCGTCGAACCGACCCTTCTTCATGTCGGCATAGGCTACGAGCAGGCCGCCGACCTGCACGTTGAGCTTCACGGTTGCGCAACCCGGCCCGGCGAGGGCGATAGACAGGAGCATGGCGGCGAGGCCGAGACGGGATGCCTTCATGGCGACGAGAGCAGGGTCAGGGCGGCCGCGAGTTCGGGATCCTCGTCGGCGCGGAGCTGGTCGGCGGTGCGGACGGGAACCGTCAGGTCGGGCTCCAGGCCAACGCCCTCGAGGCGTTTGCCGCGCATTGTGATCACGTCGTATTCGCTGACCTGCACGAGGCCCTTGTCGGGCAGCGAGGCCTGGACGGCGGCAAGCAGGGCGCCGGCGGTGCGCCGGCCGACGATCTTGGCGCGGCCGTTCTCCTGCAGCGCCGCGGAGAGGATCTCAGCCGCGCTGGCCGTCTGCCCACTCGTGAGCACGACGAGGCGGCCGGCGTAGTGGGCGGAGCCGAGCTGGAACGAGGCCCAGCGCGTGCGATCGCCTTTCTGGTCCAGCGTGACGATCACTGGCACGGCCTGAGGGAAGAATTCCCCGACGGCGGACAAGGCCGAGAAGATGAGGCCGCCGCTGTTATGGCGCAGGTCAAGCACGACGCCGGGCGCGGCGTGATGCTGCTCCAGTTGCTGGCTGAGCCAGCGCGTGGCGGTGAGGGTGAAGCCATCGAACCGGATGTAGACGAGGCCGCCGGGGAGATCGTGGGTCTCAAGCCGGGCGATGGGCAGCGGCTGCACCTTGAGGTCGAGCACGACGGTTCGCCCATCGGGCGTAAGGAATTCCCAGCGCACCACCTGGCCGGGCAGCTGGTTTGGGCGCGAGTAGCGCTCGCCGAGCTCGACGCCGTCGCGCCGGACCGCGATCCAGCCGGGCCGGACGCCGGCGCGCGCGGCGGTGCCGCCCGGGTCCACATCGTCCACGATCCAGTGGCCGTCGGCGCGGCGCAGGCGCAGGCCGACCACGGCGCGCTGGCCGGTGCGTTCCTCGTTGGCATCGCGGGGCTCAAGCGCGGCGGTGTGCGAGTCGGCCAGCTTGCCCAGCATCTCGTTGAGCGTGTCGTAGAGCGCGTGGCTGTCGGGGGCGGACGTCGCCCGGGGCCCGTAGGTGCGGGCGGTCTCGGCCCAGTCGAGGCCGTTGAAGGTGGGGTCGTAGTACTTGCGGTGCACGGTGTCCCACACCGTGTCGAACACCCGAAGATTGGCCTGCGCCCGCTCGGCGTCGGTCTTCGATAATGCCGTGACGTCGACCCGCGGGGCCGGTGAGACCGGCACGGCCGTACAACCGCCGCCGAACAGGGCCAGGACCCAGGCAAGCGCCAGGGCCGCGCGGCGCGGGAAGTTCATCGGTCGGGCAGGGGACATCAGCGGGCTGGGGCATGGCGTCCGGAATGCACCGGACCGGCAATCCCGGAATTGTGCCGGAGTATTCAGGATTCCCGTTATTTCGAACCTCACGATGGTCGAATTCGCCTCGCTGCTCGATTACCCTGAAACTCTCGGCCAGTAGTCAACCCGACGACGTGCGACCGCCGGCCGGCGCCTCATTTCCGGTTCATGGCGCTATCGAGGCGCTGGATGCCGCCATCCGCGGCCCGCGCGAGGATGAGAAGCTTGGGGGCGGATTCGCCGCGGCGGAAATTGACGCTCACAGTATTCGAGACGCCGCGGACAGGATTCACGACGGAGAAGTCGGCCGAGACCTCGACGGACTCGACGAAGGTGCCTGCGGCATCGAGTTCCACGCCCATGCTGGTGGGGCTGGTGCTGACCTGCGCGCCGTTGATCGAGATCATCGCCCCGGTGGGTTTGGTATCGATGCTGATGCGGACCGGTACCGCGTAACCCTCCGCGGGCGCTGCCGGGGCCTGGCTCAGGCCCTCATCGTAGTGCTTCCCGAGGGTCCCGCAGCCGGCGAGCACTGCGGCGACGGCCAGAACGGTGAGTGGGACCTGGGGCTTCATGGGGAGGGCGGGGAACCTTTCTCACCACAGGCGCTTTCTGGCAAATGCGATTCCAGAGTGAGACTTGAGATAACTTTCGAACCCGATGGCGCGTTTCGCCTCCGAGAAACCGCAGTAGGTTACCAGTCGCCAAGGCCGGTGTTTTGCCGTGTGCCGGCTTAGTCCCGCATTGTGGGCCGCAAAGCGGGCGCGGAGGTCGCGAGTGAAGCCGATGTAGGTTTGGTCCGGGTGCGATTCGCTCCGGAGCAGGTAGACATAGGTCATGACACTCCGGAGAACGTAAGATGGGCGCTGAATCTTTCACCGAAAACGCTGCCGGCGACGTTTTTTGGCATGCCCGCCCCGCTTCGCCCTGTGGGCTACGCAGGGCCACCATGCTTCGCCCGTGTCATCGGGGCGAGGGGAGTCGATGTTCGCCGGGCGTCTTCCCGGCCTGCCATGCGTAGCCCCCGGGCGAAGCATGGTGGACGCTACAGGACTCGAACCTGT
>OMJT01000003.1 GCA_900299415.1 Opitutales bacterium | reverse complement strand
GCTGCGAGCATGCCGTCGACGAGCGCGCCAGCCTGAAGGAGCTCACGGGCTGCGCAAAGATCTACGCCGATTTGCTGATGACGTTTGCGGGCTGACGAAAAGAGGAATCTGGAACTCAGGAAATCAGGCAGGAACGGCTTGTTCCTGAGTCCCTGAGTTCCAGATTCTAGGTTCCCAATCCCCGGCGGATCATGTTCACCGCGATCGCGGCGAGCAACAGGGCGATCACTTTCGACACGGCCCGCAGGCCGGTGGCGCCCACGGTGCGGCCGAGGAAGTCGCTGCCGGCGAACGCCAGCACCACCAGCCCTAGGTTGACCGCCAGCGCGGACAGCGTGGCCGCGAGGCCGTGCGAGCGCGCGAGCAGAAGCAGGGTCGTGATCAGCGCCGGGCCCGCGATCAGCGGCATGCCCAATGGCACCACGCCGAAGTCGCCCGGCAGGCGGTCGCGCCGAGGAACGGCCGCCCAGGCCAGTTCCCGCGCCGCGAGGATGAAGAGGATCAGCCCGCCCGCGACCTGGAAGTCCTGCACCGTTATGCCCAGCGCCGCAAAGATGCTCTGCCCTAGGAACAGGAAAAGGAGCGCCACGCCGCCGCCCGTGAGCGTGGCGTGCCGGGCAATCCGCTGCCGGGCCGCCAGCGGCGATCCGCGACCAAGCCCAAGAAACACCGCTGCCAGCCCGATCGGGTCGATCGCCACGAAGATTGGGATGAACGCCTGCAGGAACCTGCCGAGAAAGTCGCTCATGCCCACAGGTTATTCCGCCCCGCGGCCCGCGCAAGGCAGGCTCGAACCGCCTCGCGGCAACCGATCCGTTGGAATATTGCCATGGGGGTCGGGCCTCCTACGTTCCCCACCCATGCTGCTCCGCCTCATCCTTCCCCTTTGCCTGGCCGCCGCCGTGGCGGTCGCCGCCGAGGATCCCGCGACGATCCAGGCCTACAATCCCGACAAGGGCCCGCAGCTCCTGGCCGGTGTGCCCCGCTCGGCGCTGCTGACCACGGGGGTCTACCGCGGCGGACAGCCCACGCCCGAGGGCCTCAAGTCCATCACCGCCGCCGGCATCAAGACCATCATCTCGCTGCGCGACGTCGACGAGGTCGTCTCCGAGAACCAGCCGATCGAGGAAGCCTACGCCAAGGCGAACGGCATCGCGTTCAAGCGCTTTCCCATCCCCGGCGTGCCGACCATGAGCGAGGCGAACCGCGTGCTCGCCCTGATCGAGGCCGCCGAGAAGCCCGTGCTGGTCCACTGCCTCAACGGCTCCGAGCGCACGACCACGATCATGGGCATCTACCGCCTCCGCCACGAGGGCTGGCCGATCGACAAGGTCCTCGCCGAGGCCGACTCCTACGGCATCGGGTTCCGCACCCAGGCCTACCGCAATTTCCTCAAAGCCGTCGCCCAGTCGATGCCGGCGCGCCCGAACGGCGTGCCGATAGCCCCGGCCACCAAGACCGCCGCCCCGGCGACGAAATAGGCGCGCCGCGGTCCTGTGCCGCGCCGCTTCGCGGGGCCGACCCGCCGTTGCGCTCGGATTGATCTGGCGAAGCTTTGCCAACCTTGGCGTCTTCGCGCTTATCCTCCCGCGATGCCGCCGCTGAATCTCCACGAGCTCACCCGCGAGGACCTGCGCCAGCAGCTCGTGCGGTGGGGCTTCAGCTCCGCGCACACCAAACTGCTCTGGAACCGGCTCTACCTCGGGTTGGCGGAGTCGTTCGCGGAGATGGCCGACTTGCCGCCGCGGCTGCGGACGCATCTCGAGGCCGAGGCCACGATCGGCCGGCCGGCCACGGTCCGCGAGACCGCGTCGAGCGACGGCTTCACCCGCAAGTTCCTCCTCGGGCTCGCCGATGGCCATGCGGTCGAGACGGTGCTGATGCGCTACCCCGGGCGCGTCACCGCCTGCGTCAGCAGCCAGGTCGGCTGCGCCATGGGCTGCGTCTTCTGCGCCACCGGCCAGATGGGCTACACCCGCCACCTCACCGCCGGAGAGATCGTCGCCCAAGCCCTGCACGTCGCCCGCGAGTTGCGGCAGGCGAAAGGCGAAGGGCGAGGGGCGAAGGGCAGTCAATCGCCGTCAAGGCTCCCCCCATCGCCTATCGCCCTGCGCCCCACGCCTGAGCACGATGTTTCGCAGCACCGGCTGCGGAACGTCGTGCTCATGGGCATGGGCGAGCCGCTGCACAACTACGAGGCGGTGATGCAGGCGGTGGACATCCTGCACGACCCGGCGGGACTCGCGCTGGGCGCGGGGCAGGTCACGCTCAGCACCGTCGGCGTGGTGCCCGGCATCCTGCGGCTCGCCGCGGAGAAGCGCCCCCTGCACCTCGCCGTCTCGCTGCATGCCGCCACGCAGGCCGGACGCGAGGCGCTGGTACCGGTGGCTCGGAAATGGCCCCTCGACGAGCTGATGGCCGCGTGCCGCACCTACAGCACCGCGACCGGCCGGCGGATCTTCTACGAGTGGACCCTGATCGAAGGAAAAAACGATGCCGCGGAGGACGCCCGCGCCGTCGGCCGCCTGCTGCAGCGTCTCCCCGCCCAGGTGAACCTGATCCCGCTCAACCCAACCGCCGGCTACTCCGGCGAACCGTCGCGCTCAGAGTCCGCGAAACGTTTCCAGCGCATCCTGCGCGACGAGTTCAAGCTCCCCAGCACCGTACGCCAGCGCCGCGGGATCGACATCGCGGCCGGGTGCGGGCAGCTGGCGGTGGGCCAATAGGGGATCTTTCGCCGATTCAATTCCCGGGGTGGGGCTGCGCCAGCGAGCGGGCCCAAGGCGTCCCTACCTCAGGATCATTGCGGCAGGAGCTTGCGGGCGCGGGCCACGAGGGGATCGCCGTGCAGCAGCGCCTCGGCGGGAAGCGGGTCGCGGCCGAGGGCCTTGACGCGGTCGCGGAGGGTCAGCCACGCGAGCGACGCGGCGGGCGAGCCGGCCGTGTGCGGGGTGAGCGCCTCGAAGACGGGGGCGGTCGGCGGGAGCAGCTCGGCCGGGACGAGTCCCTTGCCGGAGAGGAACAACCCGGAGGACGCGCCGAGCACATCGAGCCAGACGCGCGCGTCTGCGGGCGGCACATAGGCCAGGCCGCCGGGCGCGGGGCTCCATTCCATGAAGGCCCGGATCTGCTCGTGCAGCTTGGTGAGAGCCTGGGGCGCGTCGGCCGGCGTCCAGCGAGCGGTGAACTGCTTGCGCTCGCGGAATTTCTTCACCTCCCAGACGCGCAGGACCAGCTCGTAGTCGCCGGCCTGGTGGCGCAGGGCGCCGGTGATGACGTAGTCGAGCGGGTCGGCGGAGGTGTTGATCAGCTGGCTGAGGTTTTCGCTGGTCCCCTCCATGCCGAAGAGGAACGGGCGCTTCCCCCCGCCGCTGGCGTGGAGTCCGACGATGGCACTGGCGCCGTAGTGCGGGCTGAAGTGGAAAGTCTCCGCGAACCAGAGCGGCAACGCGCGGGACAGGCGGCCGAGCTCATCCTCCGGTCGGCCCATCGCCTCGGCCAAGCCAGTCTGGCCCAGCAGGCCGAGCTGCGCGAACGCCACGCGACGCAGGCGCTCGGGCTTCCGCGGGAAGAGTTGCTCCTCGACGTCCTCGAGGCCGTAGAACCAGATCGGCCGCGTGAAGCTCACCAGTTCGACGTGCGGGGCCTGTTCCTGCGGAGTGCCGTCGGAGGTCAGCTGCGAGGGCGGCTGGGTCGGGTGGGCAAAAAGCTCGGCGATCACATTGGAGAACCCGTAGAGGCGCTCCTCCAGCTCCGGGCGCTCCAGGTCGAACAGAATGTCGAGCACGTGCTGGGCGGCACCGGGGTCGCGCACCGCGATGTAAGCCTGCAGGAGGTTGAGCCCCGTGGCCGGGCCGTGGCGCTCGGCGTCGTAGCGCGGGGCTACCAGTTCGACGATCTTCGTGACGTGGCCGAAGGTGCCGAGGTCGCCTGAGATCGTGACAAGCACATCGGGCCGGTCGCCCGCGGAGGCGAGGACCTCCTCGTAGATCGCAGCCGCCCCGTCGAGATCGCGGGCCTCAAGCCGCGCGCGGGCCTGGGCCAGCCGGGGCATAACTCCGCCGGGTCGAGCCGCGGGCGCCGCCGGCACGGGGTCCGGAGTGGCGGGGGCCG
>OMJT01000002.1 GCA_900299415.1 Opitutales bacterium | reverse complement strand
CTCGCCCGCGACCTCGATGAGCAGCTTCGGGACCTTTTCGGTGATCGGGCGCAGGCGGGTGGCGAGGCCCCCGGCGAGGAGGGCGACGGGCAGGTCGGTGGCCGCGGCGGGCATGGCGCCTCAGTTCTGGGTGACGACCTTGGTGCCCTCGAAGTCGAAGCGGAAGCGGACCTCGGTGAGGCCCTTCTCGCGCATGGCGTGGCGGAGGCGTTTCTTGTCGCCGGCGTAGAACATGAGGAAACCACCGCCGCCGGCGCCGATGAGCTTGCCGCCGAGCGCGCCGTTGCGCATCGCGTGGTCGTACCACTCGTTGATGTGCTGGTTGCTCATGCCCGAGCTGCGCGCCTTCTTACGCTGCCAGTGGACGTCCATCAGGCGGGCGAACTCCTCGAGGTCGCCGGACTCGAGCGATTCGAGCGACTTGTAGCCGAGCTCCTTCGTGAAATGCAGGTTGTCGAGCATCGCCTGGTCATTCGACTTCGATTTGTCGTTCTGGTCCTTGAGGATGGCGGAGGCGCTGCGGGAATAGCCGGTGAAGAAGAGGAGCAGATTGTCCTCGAGGTTGAAGTGCGTCTCCTCGGAGATCTTGCATGGGCGGTACTCGACGCGGCCATCGGGGTGGAAGGTGAAGGCCGTGATGCCGCCGATGGCGGCGATGTACTGGTCCTGCTTGCCGATGGGTTCGCCGAGCTTGTTGAGCTCGATGTCGCAGGCCTGCTCGGCGAGTTCGGCGGGGTGGACGATGTTGCGCTTGAGGGCGTGCAGGGCCTTGAGGAGGCCGGTCGTGAAGCTGCCGGAGGAGCCGAGGCCGGTGCCGCCCGGGATGTCCGCCATCGACGTGATCTCGAGGTTGGGGGCGCCGACGCCAACCGCCTTCATGGCCTCGCGGATGATGGGGTGCTCGAGCTGGTCGACCGTGGCGACGCGCTCCAGCTTGGAGTACTTCACGATCAGCTCCTGGATGAACGTCTGGTGGAGCGTGATGTAGACGTACTTGTCGATCGCCGCTGCGACGAGGAAGCCGGTGTGCTCGCGGTAATAGCTCGGGAGGTCGGTGCCGCCGCCGCCGAGGGAGATGCGCAGGGGGGATCGGGTGATGATCATGGAGTAGCGCCAGTAGATTTGAGATTGGAGCAGGGCCAAGCACAACTTCAGGTCCCTGTTCAGGCGGGGCCGGGGCCGCGGAGTCTCCTGGCTAGCAGCACGAGCAGCCACACCAGGAAAGCCGTCCAGGCACCTCCCATGAGGGCGTATAGGGCCTGCAGCTGGGTGTTGCCCACATAGTCGAGCCGGACGGCGAGCGGACCGGCGGGCACTCGGATCATGACCCGTGAGTCCGCCGAGGCTGCCACCTCAGCCGGATTGCCGTTCTCGGTGGCCCGGTAGCCATCGAGGTAAATCCGGTGCGTTTCTAGCCAGCCGGGTTCGGGGGGGGATGACCGAGGCCCGGTACGGGGCAAAGGTCACGATACGGACGGGCAGCTTCCAGGGATCGTAGGCGATCAGGCGGTAGTGGAAGGCGCCGGCGACCGACTCCGGGGTGAGATTCTGGGGCGTCGGAAAAAAGACCATTTCCCCCGTGCGGGCATTGGGGTGGGAAAGGGTGAACGAGATCTGGATGTCCGGACCCGCCGGGGCCAGGGCAGTCGTGTTGCGTTCGAATTCGAGTGCCGAAAGGATGAATCTTCCAGGCAGGGTTTCCCGATTGGGTAATGGCTGGAAAAGGTAGGGTTGGCCGGGCTTCAGGTCCAGCGGGGGCAGTACCCGCCAAATATTGGGAGCGATGGGCTGGAAGGTGACCGGCACCGAGGGCCGGTCTTGGTCACGGGCGGCGGCGGCGTTGTCGACAATGATTCGCGTCCGGTCGGCGGACCACACCCGGTTGAACAGGTGAGCATCGAAGGAATCGCCCTCGTGGTAGATTGAAGGAATCGGGCTAGGCATGAAAGCCAGCCAGTTAACCAGCAGTGGGCTGTTTTCGGCACGGGAGAGATGCGAGCTGAGGCTGGCGGGCAGGTTCGTAGCGTAGCCGCGGCGCAGGTATTTTGCGGCCTCCAGACCCGACCAGAGCAACATGGCACCGAGAAGAATTGGCAGGGCGTGGCGCCAACGCCCGGCGCAGCCGATCGAAGCCAGAGCCACGGCTCCGGCGAGGGCGGCCAGGGTCGCGAGGGTCGGAAGCAGCCGCTGGGTCGGCCAGGTCCCGGCAATTCCCTGGATCGCTGGGGGGATGTGTTGCCAGAGCGGCGCCGTGATGCCGGGCACCGGCGTGACCAGCACGAAGAGCAGCAGGCCCGGCCCCAACCATACTCGGGCGCGGGGGTCGCGCCGAAAGAGCAGCAGGGCCAGGGCGAGCGCGAGGGTCAGCGAGTAGCCGAGTTGCAGGTCGGCCTGGACCGCGGGACTCGCCTGGGCGGGCAGGACCGTGCCGGGAAAATTGGATCGCAGGATGGAAAGGATGACGCTGGAGAGGTCATTTACGCCACTTCGCAGCACGTTGAGGCTGGAGGCCTAATACCACAGTCCGCTGCAGAGGATCGCGCAGACGCCCCAAGCCAGAGCCTGCAACGGGAGTCGGCGCCAGGCCTGCCGCCCGAAGGCCAGGCCTGCGACCTGCCCGAACCCGGCCATGGCGAAGGTCCAGAATCCGACGGGCGGATGGGCATGCCAGACGGCCGCCAGCGCGCCCCCGTGCAGCAGGGAACGGTTCACCGACCCGGCCCCAAATTCCGCCTGTGCTCCAGCGAGTGCGAGCGGAAGGTAGGGAAGCGCCATGGTCGTGAAAAACATGGTCATGGCAAACAGCGGCCCGAGCCAGGCCGGCGACAAGACGTAAAGCGCGGCCACGGTGCAACCGACCCAGGGATGGGCAGGCAGTAGGCGGCGCAGCACCCCATACATGGCGAGGGCGCCGCCCAGGAGGCTCAGTCCGACCGCCACGTGCTCCACGCCATAGACCGAAAGAGCTCCCCGCGTCACCCAGTCGATTCCGGCGCAGAGATAGTAGTGGTAGGTCGCCAGCCGGAACGGAAAAACCGCCCCGAAGGGCGCTACCTCGCTTTGGCTGACCAGCGGAGGCCACACCCCGGCATGAATCTGGTTGAGGAAGTCCTGGGTTGTTTCCGCATACAATTTGGCGTCACCCGTGCCAGTCAGGTAGGGGGTCATCCAGGGCCGGGCAAGCAGGAGCGCCACCCATCCAAGCAGGCCGATACGGATCAATTCGGTGCCATCGTTTGGGGTCGATTTTTCCCGGAGACGCGACCAAAGGAATAGTATCGTCGCCAGGCCGCCATGGAGGCCGAAAACGATCCAGGGATGCGGGAGGGGCGGAGATGCCGGGAACAGCTTCGGGGTTAGCGCCACCCACCCGGCGAGAGCGGCTTGGGCAGTGACCCAGCGAGCGGGAGCCGGGTTGGCAAGCGCCGGAAGATCCAGCAGCAGCACCGTGACCAGGCGGAACGCCCCGAGCAGGGCGAGGACGACCGGGGCAGGCGTGGTTCCCGTCAGCAGGCGCGGGACATTGTCGAAGGCGAGGAACACGAGCGCCAGGTCGACGATGATCCAACCGAGCCGGCTGCTGCCGATCCAGGTTCGGCCGAGGCGCCGGCCGTGCCACAGGGTGCCCGCGATACCGAGGCCGGCCGCCGCGAGCAGCGCGTACGACAGGAACGGGGTCATTTCGGGGCGGGTTGGCCGAGTCGACGGCGGCTGGTTTGACGAGCGAGCTCTCAGGCCCCGGTGAAGCCGCTGCGTCGGTAGATTTCCTCGACGATCTCCAGGGTGCGAGCGCCCTCGCGAAGGTTGGGGGACGGTTCGCGGCCCTGGCGGATGTCGGTGACGAATTCCTCGGTTTCGATCCGCCACGACTCGTCGCCGCCGGGGTATTCCCAGATCGTTGTTTCCGGCGGGCCCATCTGGGGCAGCATCCTGTAGTAGGCGAGGCGCTCGACGCCGTAACTGCCGCCCAGGCCGTCGATCGCCAGCTTGGCCTCACGGCCATAGAGCTCGAGCGAGAAGAGGTTTTTCCACTCGGTGCAGCTCACGTGTAGCCAGGCCGTCTGCCCGGCGGCGGTGCGCAGCGAGAGGAACGCATTGTCGTCCACCTTCATGTCCCAAAAGGATGTCGTGGCGTGTCCTTCCACCGTGGCGAAGTCGCCGAGGAACCATCCGGCTAGGTCGATAAGATGCACGCCCTGGTCGATCAGTTCGCCGCCGCCGGAAAGCTTCGGGTCCGCCCGCCACTCCCGGTCGTAGCCCTTCCGGCCGCCATGGCCGTAGCGGGCGCGCAGGAACATCAGCGGGCCGAGGACACCGGAGGCAAGTAGCTCGCGCGCCTTGCGGAACGCCGGATGAAACCGGTGGTTGTAGCCGATACGCACGCGCACGCCCCGGGCGCGGGCGAGCGCTTCGATCTCGGTGAGATCTCGTGCGGCGATCGCGCCGGGCTTCTCGACGAGCACATGTTTGCCGGCGCGAACCGCGTCGTGGGTGATCGGCGCGAGCGAGGCGTTCAGCGTCGACACGATGACGGCGTCGACCGCGGGGTCGACCAGGACCTTTGCATAGTCCGTTTCCGCCCGCGCGCCGGGATGGGCGCCGGCGAGGTCGGCCGCGCGGGCGGCGTCGAGGTCGCACGTGTAGAGGAGGGTGGCGCCGCGCAGCGCCGCAGCGCGTTTGCGCCCGATCAGCCCGCAGCCGACGATCGCGAAGCCGAGGGGGGATTGGGACTTGTCAGGCATGGCGGGCGAGCCTCTGCTAACCAACCGAATGTTCAAGCCCGAGTTCATCCACCGAGTGCTGCGCTTCGCAGTGGTGGGCGTCGTCGTGACCGGAAGCTTTATGGCGCTGAACTGGTGGTTCTCGGCGGCATGGCGGGTTCCGCCCGACTTGGCCTATCTTGCGGCGTACCCGGTCGCGGTGGGACTCCATTTCATCCTCAACAAGTGGTGGACGTTCAGCGATCGGGGCGGGGTGCGGGCCGGGCAGGTATCCGAGTACCTCGCCATGATGCTGGTCGCGTTTCTGATCCAGACCGCGGTCTTCAAGCTTCTCACCCACTTCACGCCGGTGCCGGCTTGGCTGGCGTCGGGCCTCGCGAGCGTGGCCCAGATGGCGCTCTCGTTCCTCTACATGCAGCGGCGGGTCTTCAACCGGGGGGTGGCCGGGCCGGCGGGTTTCTCGTGGGAGACGCGTTGGACGATTCTCACGGCGGGACTGATTGTCTGGCTTTACGGTTACTTCGGAACCAGCCGGGAGGCGACCCCGTTCCCCCTCGATCGCGAACCTTTGGGTTACTACGAGCTCCTCGTGCAGGCTTTCGAGCACGGCCAACTTTCCCTGCTGGTGGAGCCGGACCCGAAGCTGGCGACGCTGCCTGACCCCTACGATCCCCTTGCTCGGGTGAAGATTGGGGCTCCCGGCATGGCGGACATGAGCTACTTCCGCGGGCGCTACTACATGTATTTCGGCGTCGGTCCGGCCGTCGCGTTGATGCTGCCATTCAAGCTGCTGACGGGCTATCACCTGCCTTCGGCGGCGTTATGCGCGCTGCTCTGTGCCGGGGGATTCCTGCTAAGCACCTGGATTTTCGCGGATTTTCGCCGCCGGTACTTTCCGGCCACGACCGGGGCGCTGTGGCTCGGGACCGTGATGCTGGGCATGGCCAATCTTTGCCTGATGATGCTGACGCGCTCCGACTTCTACGAGGTGCCGATCGCCGGGGCTTTCTTTTTCTCCTTTGCGGCGCTGGCCGGCTTGGTCCTGGCCTTGCGAAACGGACGGTCCGGTCACTGGTGGCTGGTGCTGGCGAGCCTGGCCTTCGGCCTGGCGGTGGCGTCGCGGCCGCATTTCATTCTTGGCGGCGGGATGGCGGGGTTGGCTTGGTGGTGGCGCCGCGAGGTTCGCGGTCCCGGACGGACCCCGGCTTGGCGGGATGCCGCGGCATTGGTGATCCCGGGCGCGCTCTGCATCGGCGGGCTCCTGCTCTACAATTACCTTCGCTTCGGCTCGCCCCTCAACTTCGGCCAGATCTACCAGTTGGGCGGATCGAACCAGCCGAAGATGAAACTGGTCACCGCCGAGTCGGTGCCGGTCAACCTGTACTATTACCTGCTGGCCCCAGCGCGGTTCGGGCGGTACTTCCCGTTTGTCGAGATCGTGCCGGGGTATCCCTGGGCGGCCCCGCAGTCTTATTATGGCGTGGAGGATCCGTTTGGCCTCCTTCCCAACCTGCCCTGCTATTGGCTGCTGTTGGCGCTCCCCCTGTTTTGGCTCAGGCGGCATCCCGCGCGGTGGATGACCGGACGCTGCCTGCTGCTGCTGGGCGCCCTGGGCCTACCGGTCTTCGGGTTCACGCTGGTGTTTGTTTCGGCGACCAACCGCTACATGGTGGATTTCCTGCCCTCCTTCGTGCTGGCTGCTTCGATCGGCCTCCTCGCCGTGGCCTCGCGTCCCCTCGGCGGGGTGGGCCGGGTGGTCCGTGCCTGCGTACTATCCGGCCTCGTCCTCTATTCTGCGGCGTTCGGCGCGATGGCCGCATTCCAGCACAACGGCCTTTTCCGGCACCACCAGCCGGCGGCGTTCGATCGGATCGGGAGTTGGTTTAACCTGCCGGCGGCGGCGTGGGAGCACGTGTCGCACGAAGAATTCGGCCCGGCGCAGCTTACGGTCCAGTTCTCCCGCGAAAGTCTGGGCGCCGCCGAGCCATTGCTGGTCACCGGCTCCAGGGCGCGGGCCGACTACGTCTACGTCTTTCACACCGGACCGGACGCCATCCAACTCGGGTTCATGCACTCGGGCGACGTCGACGGGTTCCTGAGCGCCCCGATCGCGTTGGACTATGATATCCCCCACGTGATCGGCATCCAATCGGGCTCGCTTTACCCGCCCGGCTCCGATCCGAAATTCTGGGGCGCGTCTACCGCGGAGGTGGAGATGAAGAAGCAGCGTCTGCTGCTGACGGTGGATGGCGTACCATACGTGGACCTGAAGAAATCCTTCCATGATGCCGCGCCGACCGAAGTGGCGTTCGGGCGCAATCCGGTCTCGGAATACGCGGGGAAGACCTTCCGCGGCAAGGTCCTCCAGGTGGCACGCAGGGAGTTACCGCCGATCCAGGGCCCGGTCGACCGCGGTTCGTTTACGCGACTCGGGCTCGAGTTGCCGCATTCGCCCGCCTCCGGCCGCCGGGAGGTGCTGGCCGCCGCCGGCACCTCCGGTGCGGACGACGTGGTGTTTGCCGAGTACGAATCCGAGACCGCCCTGCGTCTCGGCTTCCGTCATGCGGGTGCTGCCCCGTGGCTCAGTGCCCCACTCACGGTCGTGCCGGGGCAGGTGCAACGGCTGGAGGTCGGGTTGGGATCCTGGCTCGGGCTTCCGGGGAAGCCGGCGGATCCGGCCTTGGCCGGGGCACTGCTGGTGAGGTTCAACGATCGCCTGGTTTGGATGGAACAGACAATCCTGCATCCGCCAGCGGCCGAGGCGGCTCTCGCCTTGGGCCGGCTGCCGTGGCGCGGCGCGGAGGAGGGGTTGGCGGATTTCTCGGGACGCATCGTGGCCGTCCTTCCCGTCCCTCCCCCCGCGATGCCGCCGCCGGTTGGCACCGAGTTCAAGCGCTACTGGCTGGCAGGCGGCGAGCCTGCCTACGGGGCGCTGCGACTGCGGCTCCAGTTCCCGATGGACCAGACGGGCAAATTCGAGCCCATTCTCGTCAGCGGACGTTCCGTGTCGGAGGCAGATTACGTTTGGGTGCAATATGTGGACTCGGGTCGCATCAACCTTGGTTATGAAAGCACCGGCAGCGGCGGCCCGCGCGAACTCATCTCTCTCGATTTGGCCCAGACCCATCAACTCGAGCTTGAGGTGCCCGGACTGTTTCCTCTGCCCGCGGAGGCAGTCGCTGCCGGGCAATCCCCCTTCGAGGCCGGCGCGGCCCGGAGCCGGGGGCGCATGGTGCTGGATGGCGTGGTCCGGATCGATGCGCGGGTGAAGGGATTTCCGGCCACCCCGGCTCAGGTGACGCCGGGCGAGAACCGGCTTTCCGACACCTTCGGGCGCAGGTTCACGGGCCGAATCCTCCTGGTCGAGCGTGGCACCACGGCCGCGCCGGCGGGTTTTTTTACGGAAACCGGGCCGCTTGAGCTTGCTATCCGCTGGCCCGCGACCCCGCCCGCGGCCGGGACGAGGGAGCTACTGCTGGCCTCCGGTTCTGCCAACCGGCGCGACCGGTTGTATGTGCTTTACGAGGGCGGTGGCGGTGCGCGGCTCGTGTTCGAGGACGGCGAGGGGAAGGTGCAGGAGGGCCGGCCATTCCGGATGGCCGGCGGCCCGGACCCGCACCGGCTGGCTCTGCAATGGGGGGCTTTCGGTCCTGACGGCAAGGCTTCGGCCTCCGGCCGGGTCGGGGCCAGTCTGGATGGCATGCCGGTGCTCGAAGGCTCCGCCGGGTTTGTCACCGCCCAGCCGCTCTCGGCTTGGCTGGGCGGCGGCGCTCCCGGTGATGCGGGGTTCAGCGGGGAACTGCGATCGGTCCGGCGCCTGCCCGCCGCGGGCCCGTGAGCGGGCCGCCGCCGGAGTAAGCGCTTGCTTCGGCCGGGCCATCAGCATGCTCGTCTCCTTCTCCCGCATGAATGGCATCTGTATCGTGGGCTACGGGTATTGGGGACCGAAGCTCGTCCGCAATTTCCTGCAGACGGGCGGAGGCATTGTGGCCGTGTGCGACGAGAACGCGGAACGGCTGGGGCGTGCGCGGAAGGACTTTCCCGGTCTGCGAACGTATTCGTCGTTCGACGCCCTGCTGGCGGATCCGGCCTGTGACGCCGTGGCCCTGGCCACGCCGGTGTCGACCCACTACACGCTGGCAAGGCGCGCCCTCGAGGCCGGTCGCCACGTGCTGGTCGAAAAGCCGCTGACGACTGCCCGGCGCGAGGCCGACGAGCTCATTGCCCTGGCGGCCCGGCAACAGCGGGTGCTGATGGTGGACCACACCTTCCTCTATCATCCCGCCGTCCGGAAGATCAAAGCCCTGATCGATGCGGGCGACCTTGGCCAGCTGCGCTACATCGATTCCACCCGCATCAACCTCGGGCTGTTTCAGCACGATGTGAACGTGCTTTGGGACCTAGCGGTGCACGACCTCTCGATCGTGAACTACCTCACGCCAGAGCGCCCTGTCGCGGTCAGTGCCGTGGCGACCGCCCACACCGCGGGCGCGCCGGAGAATATCGGCTTCATTGTGCTGCGCTACGGATCCGGGATGGTCGTGCACCTCAATTGTTCCTGGGTCTCGCCAGTCAAAATCCGCCATATCCTCATCGGTGGCGACCGTAGGATGATTCTCTACAACGACCTCGACGCCAATGAGCCGGTGAAGGTATACGATTCCGGCTATCAGGCGCATACGGACGAGGAGCGCAACCGGCTGCTCTTCGACTACCGCGCGGGCGACGTCTACTCGCCGAAGATCCCCCCGGGCGAGGCGCTCGCGGCCTTGGCCAGGGATTTTTCAGGCGCGATCCGCGAGGGCCGCCCCCCCGTCTCCGACGGGCGCTTCGGGGCCGATGTGACCGCGATCCTTGAGGCGGCGCAGGAATCGGTGAAGCGCCGGGGCCAGGAGGTGCTGCTGGCATGAAGGTGCTGAATGAGAACAGCTCCACCCGCCAGCTCGTCGACGTCCAGGTGGGCGAGGGCGTGAAGATCTTCCACTTCGTCAATGCCTATGGTTGCGCGATCGGCGACCACACGAAGGTTGGCACCTTCGTCGAGATCCAGAAGCACGCCCGCATCGGCCGGAACTGCAAGGTCTCGAGCCACACGTTCATCTGCGAGGGAGTGGAGATCGAGGACGACGTCTTCGTCGGCCACAACGTGACCTTCATCAACGATCGTTTCCCGCGGGCGACGGCTGCCGGCCGGCTCCAGACCGAGGCGGACTGGAAATGCGAGCCGACCAAAGTTTGTCGCGGGGCCTCGATCGGCAGCTCGGCCACGATCCTGTGCGGGGTAACGGTCGGTGCGGGCGCGATCGTCGGCGCAGGGAGCGTCGTGACGAAGGACGTGCCGGCCGGCGCCGTCGTGGCCGGCAATCCCGCCTGTGTGCTGCGGAAAAAGGCCCCGGATCTCGTATGAACGTCCCGTACTTTGACCTGCCGGCCCAGATCCGGGCGCTGCGTCCCGAACTCGATGCCGCGATCGCCCGCACGCTTGACCAGGGCTCGTTCTGCCTCGGGCCGGACGTCGCCGCCTTCGAGCGGGACTTCGCCGCCTACTGCCGGGCTCCGCATGCGCTCGGCTTCAACAGCGGCACCTCGGCGCTGCATGTCGCGCTCCGCCTCCTCGACCTCGGGCCGGGCGACGAGGTCGTGACAACCCCGTTCACCTTTGTCGCCACGAGCTGGGCCATCTCCTATACCGGCGCGAAGCCCGTGTACGTCGACATCGACGACGCCACCTGCAACCTTGACCCGGCCAAGGTGCAACAGGCGATCACCACTCGCACCAAAGCAATCATGCCGGTGCACCTTTACGGGCAGTCCTGCGACCTCGACGCGTTGGTCGCCCTCGCGAAAAAACACGGACTCGCTTTGGTCGAGGATGCGGCGCAGGCGCACGGCGCGACCTACCGCGGGCGTCCGGTCGGTACCTTCGGCGTCGCGGCGGGCTTCAGCTTCTATCCCGGCAAGAACCTCGGCGCGTGCGGCGAGGGCGGTGCCCTGGTGCTGTCCGATGCCACGCTATCCGAACGGGCCCGGGCGCTGCGCGAGCACGGTTCCCGGCAGCGTTACTACCACGACGAGATCGGCTACAACTACCGCATGGAGGGCATCCAGGGCGCGCCCCTCGGCGTGAAGCTGAAACGTCTGTCGGCGTGGACCGAGGCGCGGCGCCGGATCGCCCGCCGCTACGCGGAGCTGCTCCGCGGCACCCCGCTCAAGCTCCAGTCCGAGGTGGCGGGCGGGGAGGGTGTCTGGCACCTGTTTGTCGTCCGGCACCCGCGCCGCGACGAACTGAAGGCATTTCTCGACCAGCGCGGCGTCGGCGTGGCCCTGCACTACCCGGTGCCGCTCCACCTGCAGAAGTGTTATGCCGATCTCGGGTACAACGCGGGCGACCTTCCCGTGGCTGAGGCGGCGGCGCGGGAGTGCCTGAGCCTGCCGATCTATCCCGAGCTTTCCGAGGCGCAGCAGGAATACGTGGTCGCGCAGATCAAGGAGTTTTTCGCGGCATGAGCGCGGACAGCATCCTCGTCACCGGCGGCGCCGGTTTCATCGGCTCCCACCTCACCGAGCACCTCGCCGGCCTGGGCCGGCGCGTGGTGGTGCTCGACAACTTCCGCAACGGCCGCCGTGAGAACCTCCGCTGGCCGGGCGCGGAGGGAGTCGAGGTGATTGAGGGCGACATCGTCGACCCCGCGGCCTGCCGGCGCGCGATGGCCGGCGTGACGACCGTTTTCCACCTCGCCTGTCTCGGCGTGCGGCACTCGCTGCACAGTCCGATCGAGAACCACCAGGTCAACGCACTGGGCACGCTCCACGTGCTCGAGGCGGCGCGGGCGGCGGGCGTGCGACGCTTCGTCTGCGTCTCGACCTCGGAGATCTACGGGCGGGCGCGCGAGTTTCCGATCACGGAGAACGCCACGCCTTGGCCGCTCACCGTCTACGGCAGCAGTAAGCTGGCCGGGGAACACTACGCGCGCTCGTACTTCGAGTGCTACCAGCTGCCAGTGGTCTGCGTGCGGCCGTTCAACAACTATGGCCCGCGTTCGCACTTCGAGGGCGATTCCGGCGAAGTCATCCCCCGCTTCATTCTCCGGGCCCTGGCGGGCCAGCCGCCGGTCATCTTCGGCGACGGCTCGCATACGCGGGACTTCCTCTACGTGAAAGACTGCGCGGCGACCCTGACGCGAATCGCGGAATCGGACGCGCTTGTCGGAGAAGTGGTGAACCTCGGCTTCGGAGAGGAGATCCGGATTGACACCCTCGCGCGCACCGTGCTCGAGGCGATGGGCCGGACTGATTTGCAGCCCGTGTTCGAGGGCCCGCGGCCCGCGGACGTGCCGAAGCTCTGGGTCGACACCTCGCGGCTGAAAAAGGCTATCGCCTTCAAGCCCGCGACCTCCCTGCGCGATGGCATCGGCCGGACGCTGGAGTACTTTGAGCGGCTGTACCGCGAGAACCCCGCGGCGCTGGACCAGATCAAGGTCAAGAACTGGGAACGCTGAACCATGGCTGCGCCCCACATGATTCCGGTCGCAAAACCTTGGCTCGGCGAGGCTGAGGCCGCGGCCGCAAGCCGAGTCATCCAGTCCGGCTGGGTGACCCAGGGACCCGAGGTTTTGGCGTTCGAGCGCGAGTTTGCCGCGTACGTCGGCGCCCCGCACGCTTGTGCCGTCTCCAATTGCACCACCGCCCTGCACCTTGCCTTGCTCGCGGCCGGGACAGGACCGGGCGACGAGGTGATCGTGCCCACCCACTCGTTCATCGCGACCGCCAACGCCGTGCGCCACTGCGGCGCCGTGCCGGTCTTCGTGGATGTGCGGCCAGGCGACGTGAATCTCGACCCGGCCCTGCTTCCCGCGGCGGTTACCCCGAAAACGAAGGCGATTCTGGCCGTACACCAGATTGGCCAACCCTGCGATCTCCAGGCGATCCTGGCCTTCGCCCGTCCGCGCGGGCTGCCGGTGATCGAGGACGCCGCCTGCGCGATCGGCAGCGAAATTGAGCGGGAGGGACGCTGGGAGAAAATCGGCCGTCCGCATGCCGACGCCGCGTGTTTTTCCTTCCATCCGCGCAAGCTCGTGACGACCGGGGATGGCGGCATGATCACCACGGCGAAGCCCGACTGGGACCGGAAGTTCCGGCTCTGGCGCCAGCACGGCATGAGCGTGCCGGACAGCGTGCGGCACGGCGCGGCACAGGTGGTTTTCGAGGACTACGTCGAGGTTGGCTACAATTACCGCCTGACCGACGTGCAGGCGGCGATGGGCCGGGAGCAGCTGAAGCGCCTGCCGGCCATGGTGGCTCGCCGCCGGGAGCAAGCCGTGCGCTATGCTGAGTTGCTGGCGGGGATTCCCGGTCTCGGGGTGCCGCGGGAACCTGCCGGCGCGCGCTGGAACTGGCAGAGCTATGCCGTGACACTTCCCGCCGGGGCCGATCAACGGAAGGTCATGCAGACCCTGCTCGATGCCGGCGTCGCGACGCGGCGCGGCGTGATGTGCGCCCATCGTGAGCCGGCCTACGCGGGCGTGCCTTGGCGCGTGGCGCCAGGTCAGGCGCTCCGCCGCAGCGAGGAGGCCCGGGACCGCATGATTATCCTTCCGCTCTATTATGACCTGGGCGCGGAGGCGCAGCGCGCGGTCGCCCGGGCCCTCAGCCTGGCCCTGACCGCGGCGCGGTAGCATGGAGGAACGCTCGTCCAGCTCCTTCCGCCGTCCTTGGCGATGGCTCGCGGGCATCCTCGCGGTG
>OMJT01000001.1 GCA_900299415.1 Opitutales bacterium | reverse complement strand
TCCCTCCGCCTGGGATTGCCAACGACCGCACAACCCACCACATCAACCAACGTCTCCGACTGACATCATGAGTGGATCAGTTCCGGCGTCCCTCTCAACATCAATCTCCCCGTGCAAGGTGCACGAAAAGAGGCTCCGGCGACCTGCACTTTGCACGATTCGACCGGGTGTGGCACGGATTCAAAAGCGGATTGTAATTCATAAGAAGATGGTTGGCAAATGTTAACGGAATCTATGGTGGCGCTGGCATGAATCCGGGTAACTCGGGGTGCAGTTCAGCAACCCTCACCCCACCCAATCATGTCCTCAGTTGCCGCTACCCTCGATTCGATGTCCGAGTCCGCCTTCGATGCCCTGCTTGTCCAGCGCTTCAACGCCGGTGACGAGAAGGCGTTTGACGAAATTGTCATGCGCTACCGTGACCGAATCTTCGCGATCGCGATCGGACTGCTCCGCAACCGGGCCGATGCAGAGGAGATCACGCAGGATGCCCTGATTCGCGCTTACCGCGGGCTGGCCCGTTTTCGGGGCGACTCGTCGCTCGCGACGTGGATCCATCGCATCACCGTCAACCTTGCCCGTAACCGCTATTGGTACTTTTTCCGTCGTCGCCGGCAGGACTCCGTATCGCTGGAGCACGCGCTCGGAGGCGAGGACAGTGGCTCCCTGGCGGACGTCATCGCGACGGAGGATCCGAATCCAGCCCAGCTCGCGGTGCGCGATGAGTTCGCGGACCACATCGGGGAGGCCATGGCGCGACTCGACGCCCCACAGCGCGAGATCCTCACGCTCCGCAACGTCCGCGGGCTTTCGTACGACGAAATCGCGGAGGAGTTGCGGATCAACGTCGGCACCGTGAAGAGCCGCATTGCCCGGGCCCGCGACCACCTGCGAGCGCTGTTGGCGGAGACCTATCCCGAGTTCGCGGCCTCCTCGAATGGAGCCGACCTCTTTCTCCCGGCGCGTCCGGCACCCGGCGCGGCGCAGCGGGCCTAAGGCCTGTTTGCAGCTGGTGGAGCTTCGGGCCCCGGCTAAGTGTACATTTCCACAGCCCGCGCCGTAGAAGATCCGCCGCCGCCGAGTTTCGGCCGGCTGTTCGCCTCGACCAGATCGATCGGCTCGAAGCCGCCGCGGGTGCCCAGGTGGAGCGCGCGTGGCCGGCCGCCTGGACCGCGGCGGCGGCCGGGCGAAACTGCGGGCTTGCTCGGGATCGAAGTGGTAGCAAACCACGAGCGTGATCTCCTCGGCGGGGGGGTGCTTGGCGAGGTCATGGGTGCCTAATTTCCCTCGGTCCCAGACCTTGGAGGGCACACGTGCAGGAGGACCTCGGATGGCGTGGCGGCGGAGAGTCGGGAGGCTCATGCAGTCCGGCGGAGAGGTCGAATGCCCTCACGATGCGGCCGACGCAGTGAAGTGGGTCGACGAGGTCGTCGGTCTCGACGCTGACCGCGCCCGGTGTCGTCTGCGGATGCTGCGCGTCAGGATCGCGGTC
The DNA here is from genome assembly GCA_900299415.1 of Opitutales bacterium. Taxonomy (GTDB): domain Bacteria; phylum Verrucomicrobiota; class Verrucomicrobiia; order Opitutales; family Opitutaceae; genus CAIYFD01. The sequence continues at coordinate 9,768 of OMJT01000001.1, read as the reverse complement.
GCGAGGCGGTGCGCCCAAAGGCAAGGGAGCGGTTCGGCGACGGCGCCCCAATAGGTTCGAGAACTTCTCAAGCGCGGGCGTGGTCGGCGACTGCCCACAAATTTAGCGAAGCTCGAGGAAGGTTTTCATCTCATCGATGTCGTTCAACCGCGTGGAACGCCCGAAATCGACCGGCTTAACCATCCGCAGCGAGCGGGCCGAGAGCGTACGATGATTTCCGCGATCTGCGGGGCGAGGCTGGCCTCGGACTTCCCAAGATCGCGCTGCGTCCCCGGCTCGCTATGTCAGCCGATTGTTGCTGGAATGGGCGAGGAGTCACGGGCATGAAGACATCGACGCGTAGAATCCTGGGTGCGGCGCTGGCGGGGATCTCGGTGGCCGTTGCCGTGGTGCTCCAGTTTGCCGGCAAACCGGTAATGTCGATGGACGACTGGCGCACCGAATCCTTTCCCGGCGGTGACTTCACCTCCGGAACTTTGCAACTCCACTGGCAGCTTGCGGCGGTGGCGGCCTTTACCCTGCTGGGCGTGGCGATTTTGGTCTGGCCGCGGCGACAGCCGCCGAAGCTTTCGGTCTGATGCCGCCAGGATCCGTGGGCAGCAAGCCACCGGTTTACACGGGACGGAAATCGATTGTCCGCTTGAAGCGGTCAACCGCGTGGGTGACGACATCGAGGCGGCCGTTGATCTCGAACTTGCGGTGGGTGCGGCGGCCGATGAGGGCGTCGCCGGCTTGATTGGCAAAGTAGCGGTCGTCGCGGAGAGCGGTTAGGGGGACGAGGCCGAAGGTCATCGACTCGACGAGTTCGACGAAGAACCCGTTGGGGCGAACGTCGGTGATGACCGCTGCGAACGAAGTGGGTGGCTTGCGATCCAGCTCACGCTCGAAGAACTCGAGCAGCTTGATCTTCACGCTCTCGCGCTCGGCCTCGGCGCTGTTGATCTCAGTCAGGCTGAGGTGTTCGCCGATGGCCTGCATGCGCGGCAGGTCGTAGCCGACGAACTGGCCGGGGCGCACGGAATGGCCGGCGTGCTTCACGAGGTAGGAGTCGAAGACGCGGTGGACCACGAGGTCGGAGTACCGCCGGATCGGGGAGGTGAAATGGGTGTAGTCCTTCTTGTGCAGACCGAAGTGACCGTCGGGCGAAGCGCGGTAGGCCGCCTTGCGCAGGCTGCGCAGCAGCTGGCTGCGCAGCGTGTAGCCCTGCGGGTGGGTGCTGAGGACCTTGAGCAACTTCACCAGCTCGCTGCGTTGCGATAGATCGCTGACCTGGATCTGGTGCGTGGCGAGCTGCTGGCGGAATTCGGCGAGGCGCTCCTCGTCCGGGTCGTCGTGCACGCGGTAGAGCGAGGGGAGCTTGTGCGTGCGGGTCAGGCGGGCGACGGCCTCGTTGGCCGCGAGCATAAACTCCTCGATCAGCTGGTGGCTCTCGTCGTGCTCGATCTTCTCAAGACGGTCGGCGTAGCCGGCGGCGTCGACGAAGATCTTGGTCTCGGGCATGTCGAGGTCGAGGCTCCCGTGGGCCATGCGGTCGGCGCGGAGTCGCTTGGCGATCGCCCAAAGGTTACGGACCCATCCCTGCAGGTCCTGCAGCTCACGGTCGGTGAGCGAGGCCAGCGCGCGGCCGGTCGAGCCGGTCTGGTGCTTGGGTGGCAGGGGTAGGGCGCGGATGCGGGCGAGGTCGTCCTCGAACATCAGCGCATACGCCTGCTTGTAAGTGAGCCGCTTGCGGCTGCGGATCACGGTGTTGCCGTAAGTCGTCTCCTTCAGGCGGCTGTTGGGTCCAAAGGTCAGGAAGACGGCCTTGCACAAGCGATCCTCGGCCTCGACGAGCGAGCAGAGGCCGTTCGAGAGCTTTTCCGGCAGCATCGGGATGACGGTGCCCACGAGGTAGGTGGAGTTGCCGCGGCGCTGCGCCTCGCGGTCGAGCGCTGTGCCCGGCCGGACGTAGGCCGAGACGTCGGCGATGTGCACGCCGACGCGCTTATCGCCGCCTTCAAGCGCCTCGATCGAGAGCGCGTCGTCAAAGTCCTTCGCGTCGTCGGGATCGATCGTGAACACCGCGGCGTCGCGGTAGTCGAGCCGGTTGGCGAGGTCGCGCGGCCGGACGCTGTCCGGGAGCCCGGCGACCTCCGCCTCGACGTCGCCTGGGAAGTGGGGGTCGAGGTTGAACTTGGCGAAAACGCCGAGCAATTCCGCGCGGGGCTCGAAGGTGCGGCCGAGCCGTGCGGTGAGCTCGCCGGTGAGCGGCCGGCCGCGGTCGTTCCATTCGGCGAGGCGGGCGACAACCTTGTCGCCGACGGCCGGAATCGGCCGGAGCCCGGATTTTGCCGGGTCGGGCACCTGGACCTCGGGGGCGAACTTCGGGTCGTCCGCCACAACGAGGAAATGCCGGCCGCTGCGGCGGAGTTCGCCGACCACGGTCTCACGGGCCCGCTCGAGGACCTGGATGACGCGGCCCACGGTCTCACCCGGACGCTTGCCCTTGCGGCCCGGGTAGAGCCGCACGACGACGCGGTCGCCAGGCAGCGCGCTCGCGGTGTCCTCGGGGAAGATCTGGATCGATGGATCCGAGGAGCCCTCGCCCTCGGCCACGACATAGGCGCTGCCGCCGGTGCGGAACTGGATGCGCCCGGTGATGCCGTCGGCCCGCGCCCGCGGCGCGGGCGGCTCGGAAATTTCCCGTGCCGCGTGGTGCCCGCCCTTGGCCTTGGCCGGGGCGGCCTTGGACTTGCCGGGCTGGAAGATGCCCGCGGCCGGCTTGGTCGGCGCGGGATCGAACGGCGAGGCCGGCGCCCCGGCGGCGAGGCGGACGGAGCGCGGCTGGAAGATGGGGCGGGCCGTGGCCTGACTTGGCGACGTTTCCGTGTCGCGGGCTTGCACGACGCCGCCGCGGCCCCGGCGGGCTTCGTTCTGCGCGAGCAGGCGGCGGACCTCGTGGGACACCAGACCGCGCTGTTTCTTGCCAAGGCCGAGGGCGCGCACGAGGCCCGCCTCGTCGACGGGACGATAATCGGGGGAGCGCAGGAGCTCGAGGATCTGGTCGCGGAGCTGGCTCACGGCCTGCCCTCCGGCGAATATTTCATGGCATCAGGAAATATCCACGTTAGGGTGGTGCGATGAAAATCGTCCACGTCGCCTCGGAAATGTTTCCCTACGTGAAGACGGGCGGCTTGGCCGATGCCGTCGGCGCGCTGGCGGGCATCCTGGCGGACCGTGGGCACGAGGTCTCGGTCTTCCTCCCGGGCTACCGGGCAGTGCTGGAGCACAAGGACGCCGCTGGGGCAGAGCGCCGGCTGCCGCTGAAGATCGAGATGGGCGATATGTTTATCACGGGCGAGGTGCGCGTGTTCTCGCCGAAGAAGAACCTCACGGTCTACCTCATCTGCCGCGAGGAGTACTTCGACCGCCGCGGGCTCTACGGCACCGGCGAGCGCGACTACGAGGACAACCATCACCGCTACATCTTCTTTGTGAAAGGCGTGGTGGAGGCGCTCCGACTGCTCGAGCTGCAGGCCGACGTGGTGCACGGCCATGACTGGCAAGCCGGACTTTTGCCGGTGATCCTGCGCTACGCGGAGCGCCGCCACGGCGCCACGCTTGCGCTGCAGACGGTCTTCACGATCCACAACATTGCCTTTCAGGGTATCTTTCCGATGGGCTCGTTCCCGCGCACGAACCTGCCCGGAGACCTGCTTGGTATCGATGGCCTCGAGTACTACGGTCAGGTGAGCATGATGAAGGGCGGCATCCTCTTCGCGGACCGCGTGACAACGGTGAGTCCGCGTTATGCCCGGGAAATCCAGACGCCGGAATTCGGGTGCGGTCTCGAGGGGGTGATGGCCACGCGCGCCGACGATCTCTCCGGCCTGCTCAACGGTATCGATCCCGCGATCTGGAACCCGACCACCGATCCGCTCATCCCAGCGCGCTATGGGGTCGACAACCTCGCGGGCAAGGCGGCCTGCCGCGGCGAACTCATCCGCCAGCACAAGCTAAAGAAGGATCTCACCGGCCCGGTATTCGGCATGGTTTGCCGCCTGACCGAGCAGAAGGGTCTCGACCTGCTCCTCGCCAACATCGACTTCTTCGCCGAGAACCTGTGCCGGCTCGTTGTGCTCGGCGCCGGCGAGAAGCGCTTCGAGTCCGCCTTGGCCCAACTCGCCGCCGACACGCCCGGTCTTATCAGCCTGAGCACCCGGCTCGATGAGGCAATGAGCCACCTGATCGAGGCTGGAGCCGACTTCTTCATCATGCCTTCGCATTTCGAGCCCTGCGGTCTGAACCAGATGTACTCGCAGGCCTACGGCACGGTGCCGTTGGTGAGCCGGGTGGGAGGCCTCGCCGACACGGTGATCGACGCTGACGAGGACCCGGCGAACGGCACCGGTCTGAGCTTCCCGCCGACGGTCGAGGGCTTGCACGACGGCCTGGAGCGCGCGCTCCGGCTCTTTCGGGACCCGACCCGGCTTGCGGCCGTGCGCCGCCGGGGCATGCAGCGAGATTTCAGCTGGGCCCGCGCCGCCAAGGCGTATGAGGCACTGTACCAGGACGCTCTCTGAGTCGGAAGTTCAGAGGGACGGCGGTTCGGACGTTTCGCTTCCCCGCTTCTTGGTTTCTCCACACTTCCGCGCGCCGGGTTTTCGGCACTTCGGCGCACTGCGCGCCTGGGCCGGCTCTTGACGGATCCTCGGCCGGGCGGACAGGCTCTCGCGATGCCCTCGGAGATCCCGTCCGGAAAGAAGCTGCCGGTTCGCAAGCTTGTCATCGTGGCCGTCGTGGTCCTCGCGTTGGCCGGGGGCCTGATCCTGACCGGCGACCCGCGGGCGCTGCTGGCGCAGGGCCGGGAACAGTGGGAGCGGTTGATGCTCGCGGTGCGCTCGGCCGGCCCGCTGGCCTATTTTTCCGCCATGGCGATCTTCCCGGGCTTGGGCGCCCCCATGCTGGCGTTCTCGCTTCCAGTCGGCACGATCTTCGGACCGACGCTGGGCATGCCCATGGTCGTCTTTTGGTCGCTGGTGGCGACGCTGGTCAACATGACCCTGACCTATGCGTTGGCGCGGCGCGGTCTGCGGCCGATCCTGGATGCCATGGTCAAGCGGCTCGGGTACAAGCTGCCCGCGGTTGAGTCGGGGGATTTGACCGACCTGATTGTCATCCTGCGGCTCACGCCCGGCATTCCGTTCTTGGTTCAGAATTATCTGCTGGGACTCGCGGATGTGCCCGTGGGACGGTATTTGGTGGTCTCCAGCCTGTTTGTACTGCCGCAGGCGGTAGCCTTCGTGCTCTTCGGCAATGCGCTCATGACCGGGCAGGGCAAGCTGATCCTGGCGGCAGTTGGGCTGCTCGTTGCGATCGCGGCGGGTACGCACCTCGTGCGCCGGCACTACGGCGCGAAGGCCAAGGCCGCAGCCAAACCATGAAGCCGCGCGACGACTCCCTCTTCGGCGATGCGTCGGACCGGGTGGAGTCGGTCAGCGAGTTCACCCGCCGGGTGAAGACCCTGCTCGAGCAGGGCATCCGCCCGGGCTGGGTGCGCGGCGAGGTCTCGAACCTGCGGGCGCAGGCCAGCGGCCATGTCTATTTCTCGCTCAAGGACGCCGGGGCGCAGCTCAGCGCGGTGCTCTTCCGCGGGGACGCGGCCCGGCAGGCGGTGAAGCTCCGCGACGGCCTGCAGGTCGTGGCCTATGGCGAGATCAGCGTCTATGAGGTGCGCGGCAACTACCAGCTGATCGTCCGCGCCGTGATCGAGGACGGCGTCGGCCGGCTGCAGCGTGAGTTCGAGGAACTGAAAAAACGCCTCGCCGACGAGGGGCTGTTCGCCCCGGCGAAAAAACGGCCCATCCCAGCCCTGCCGGAAACGGTGGGTATCATCACGTCGCCGACCGGTGCCGCCCTACAGGATTTCCTGCGGATCTTGGTACGCCGCGACTGGCGCGGGCGCATCGTGGTGCTGCCAGCCAAGGTGCAGGGGGAGGGCGCGGCCGCCGAGATGGTGGAAATGCTGCGGCTGGCGCAGGAACTCGGGATCTTCGACCTGCTCGTGATCGGCCGGGGTGGCGGCAGCCTCGAGGACCTGTGGGCCTTCAACGAGGAGCCGCTGGTCCGCGCGGTGGCGGCCTGTCCGGTCCCGGTGATCTCGGCGGTCGGCCACGAAATCGACTTCACGCTCTGCGACTTTGCAGCGGACGTCCGTGCCGAGACCCCGAGCGCGGCCGCTGAGCTGATCTCAAGCCGCTTCGTCGAGTGCCGGGAACGCCTGACCCACGCCGGCACGGCCTTGGGCGAGCAGGCCGACCTCGCCCTGCGGCAAGCCGGCGAACGACTCGATCACGCCCGCTCGCGGCTGCGGTTGCTCGCCCCGAAGGCCCAGCTTGAGAAGGGCTGGCAGCGACTCGACGAACTGCAGGGCCGCCTCGGCGCTGCCCTGCGGCACTCGGTGCAGGAGCGCCGCATTGCGCTGACCAGGGCTAGGGAACGCTTTGCCGCCCGGCCACCGGAGTCGCGGGTGCAGCAGGAGTCGCAGCGCCTGCTGGCACTCTGGAAGCGGCTGCAGTCCGCTAGCCCCGCCTCGGTGCTCAACCGCGGCTTCGCGATCGTGCGCGACGAGCAGGGCAAGCCGGTGACGCGCCGCGCGCAGGTGAAGCAGGACGGAAAACTCTCGGCCGAGTTCGCGGACGGCACCGTGAAGCTGCGCGCGTAGGAGTGACGGGCGATCCGGATGGTGGCACGCAGGGGTCACAAGGATCGTGGGGAATGCTCGTGAGTCCTATGACCGTGGCGAAGACTTTGCAGGATCGGTTTTCTTCACGCACAGTATGAGCCAGCAGCTAGCTCCAAAGCTGACCAGACCCAGACCAACGAAGATCTTGCTCCAAGTGGCGTGGGCATGCTGGTCGTTAGTTGGCGGTCCCCACGAAAGCCAAAAATGAAGCGCTGCATTGTAGAGAAACCACGCTCCCGCCATGGCTAGGACGATCAAGGCGAACCAACGGGCCGGTTTGATCATGGCTATTTGCCGCTACCGTCGGCCTTGATCTGCGGTGTCGCATCGCCCGGCACGAGGCCGAGGGCCCAGCGGATGCCGCCGAGCAAATGGGCCTGAAAGGCCTCCGCGATTTGCGGGGGATTGGCGCGCTTGCCGTCGGCATCCTTCCAGGCCGGGTCCCAAACGTCCTCGCGGTGGCCGAGCGCGGTGTAGAAGACCCGGCCCTGGCCCTGGAGGCGGGCCCACGAGAGCGGGAACCACCCTTGCTCACCGACCGCACCGGTGCCGTCATCGGGTCGCGCGGTCATCCCCAGCAACAGGTGCAGGCGCCTGGGATCGTAGCTGGCGGGCTTGAAGTGATAGAGTTCCTCGAAGACCGCGACGTTACGGCCCCAGGCGGCGGTGGCGGGATGGGCCGGGTCGGCGTTGACGATGTTGCCTGTGGCCTGCCGGCCATGGCCGAGGAACTCGCTGCCGAGCATGGCGACATACTCCGGGTCCTGGTGCAGGCAGTCGGACGCCGCGTGCACGCCGATGAAACCGTGGCCGGCCGCGATCCACTTGAGAAAGGCCGCGCGGTCCGGGAGCGGCAGCGGCGCGTCCGGCTCGTCGACTGGGCAGAGGAAGAGCACGCCGTCGTAGCGCGCGAGGGCCGTGGGGTTGAGGTACTCGGCGAGCACGTGCCGCACCGCCTCGTGCAGGGCCGGGCCCGTGGTGGTACTGTAGTCGGGGAAGTCCCGGCTCTCCGAGGTGGAGGTCACCGTAAAGTCGCCCGACGTCGCCGCCAGCCCGCGGATGATTTTCTCCCCGAGCTCGATCGAGTCATGCCGGTAGCCTGTGGTCGTGGTGACGAGCAACAGGCGCTTGGGCGCGGGACTCTTGGCGCAGGAGGCGCCGAGCAGCGCCACGAGGAGCAGGAGGAGGATTCTCATGCGAGGCCGGTACACCCGACCGTGGGTGGAGCCCGTGCGGATCGCAATCCGACACGGTTCAATCTCCGGGTGGCAGAGCCTCGGGTCGTGGAGCGGCAGTGATTATGGGACGCGGGCTGGATCCCGGCGCGGGCTTAGGGACAAAAAAGGGCGGAGGGATTGCTCCCTCCGCCCGAAGGCTCAGTGACTTGTTGGGTCTGTCGGCTCAGCGCCCCGCAGCGGCGGGCGTGGCGACCGGGGGCGTCGCGGCCGCGGGACCCCCACGGCCGCCACCGGGGGCGGCAGCGGCACCACCACGACCGGCAGCGGCCGGGAGGGTTGCGCCGGGGGCGGGGAGGACCGTCTTGATGTTGGGCTCGACCGAGGCCTCGCGGAGGCCGAGGGCCCAGCGGATGCCGCCGAGGAGGTGCTCCTGGAAGGCCATCGCGACCTCGGGCGGGTTCATGCGCTCGCCGTTGGCGGGCTTCCAGGTGGGATCGATGACGTCCTCGCGGTGACCCAGCGAGGTGAAGAACACGCGGCCCTTGCCGTACATCTTGGTCCACGCGACCGGGTACCAGACCGGGGCGCCCGGGACGCCGCGGCCGTCGGCCGGCTGCTCGACCATGGTCAGGAGCGTGTGCAACTGGGTGCGGTCATAGTTGTTCGCGCGGAACATGTAGAGCTCCTCGTAGACCTCGCGGAAGGCGCCCCAGTTGGCGGTGGCGGGGTGCTTGGCGTCGAAGTTGACGATGGTGCCGACGGCCTGCTGGCCGTGGATCATGAACTCGCCGCCGAGCATCTTGGCGTACTCGGGGGTCTGGTGCATGGAGTCGGAGCCCGCGTGGTTGGCGATGACGGCGTGGCCGTCGGCGACCCACTTGAAGAAGGCGTCCTTGTCCGGGAACGGCAGCTCGCCGACGGTGCTGTCGAAGTAGATCGCATCGTAGTTGGCGAGGCTCGCGGCGCTCATGTAGGTCGCGAGGACCTTGGTCACCTGGTCGTTGACCGACGGGGGCTGGCGGACGCCCGCGAGGATCAGCGACTGGTCGGTGGTCAGCTTGTTGGCCGAGGCCTGGAGCGCGGCGAACCCGCTGGCGCGGGCGGTCGCGAGGGCCTGCTCGGCGGCGCCGAGCTCACCGGCCCGGGCGGCGATGGCCGCGGGCTCCGAGAGGCTGGCCTGGGTCAGGGCGGTGCGGGCCGCGGTGACCTTGGCGGTGGCGTCGGTGAGGCTGGCGTTGAACGCGGTCACCGCGGCCTGCTGGGCCGCCGAGGCGCCGGGGATGGCGACGCCGCCGCGGCCGCCGCCCGCGTAATTCGGGTAGTCGGGGTGCTCGGCGGTGGAGGTGATCGTGAACTCGCCGGTCTTGGCGGCGAGCTCGCGGAGGACCTTCTCGATGACCTCGATCGAGCTATGGCGGAAGCCGGTGGAGGTGGTGACCAGGAGGATGCGTTTGGGGGCAGTGGCAGCCGCGGCGTGGAGGGAGACCGTGAGCGCCACGAGGGAAGCAAGGAGCAGGAGCTTCGATTTCATGAGTTGGGGTACGGTTGTGGTTGAGGCAGGAAGAGGACGGTCAGCGACCGGCCGTGTAGAACTTGAGGTTGGTGATGGACCAGCCGACGGTGGCGCCGGCGGGCGCGGTGGAGGTGAGACGGACGAATTTCGCCGAGGTGGGCTTGAAGGTCACCATCGTGAGGGTGCCATCGGTGCGGCTCTGCGCCGCGACCGTGGTCCAGGTGGTGCCATCCGACGAAACCTGCACGCCGTACTGACGGGCGGGGGCCGCCGCGGGAGCCGCGGGATCGGCGCCAGCAGCCGGGGCCCCCGCAGCGGGAGGGACCGGGGGCGTGGGGGCAGGGGGCGCCGGC